>NZ_JBHVZO010000023.1:0-124697 GCF_042879855.1 Streptomyces sp. NPDC058326
GAGCGGGATATGCCCCGGCAAGCCGGGGCATAGAGCGCGAATTGCGCAAGCGCAATTCAGATTCCCCCGCAAGCGGGGGAATGGAATTCCGTAAACGGAATTCCGAACGGAATGTAATTCGCGCAAGCGCGAATTGGACGTGACCGCGCAAGCGCGGTCACCGGGGCTGGCTACGGGGGGCGTGCATCACGCGCGGCACTGTGTAGGGCTTGGGAATCCCAGCCACCACCCCTGCAACGGAGGTGACGGACCATCGGCCTGACGGAGTACCGACCAACACCGCAGTGACGGGTTCCGCTGCGCTCCACCCTGACCCCTCCCCCACCCTCGAAGCCGTCCGGTCAAGCTCACCAATACCCGGCCAGCATACACGCCAACCCACAACTGGGGGACGAAATCCGGTGATGCATCACCGGAGAGAGCGAACGCGCTTCGAGGATGATGCATCACGGAGACGGGCTGTGTAGCGTTTGGGTCCTGGCAGCGCCACCCCTGGCCCCCGCTCCAAAACTCCCCGCAGAATTCAGAATTGCGCGGCGTTGAATGCCTCAGCCACAGAACGGAAGCCCGATATGCGAGAGCTGGAATTCAATGTGCGGAGGCACCTTAGCCGATCGGCCGCTAGGCCGGGCGGCGCAACCCGCCACCGGCACCGGCCACGCTTCCGTGCTTTTGAGCGTCACGGTCGGTACCACCCGAGACGCAGCTCCGCTGGTGCCGCCTACGGTCCGCACCGGTCCCACGGAGCCGCACGCGAAGCCGCCTCAGCCAGCGTCCGGAGGCTGACGCGCAGCAGCTGGCGGCCCGCCGGCGGATGCATCCGCGGCCTCCGCCGCCTGGCCGCCTGCCTCGCCGTTGCATGCAGCGGCTGGAGGGCGAGGCGCGGGCCGTGGGGGGCGCGCCTCTAAAGATCAGATAGGCGCAACGCTGTGACCTGCGAAAACGCGAGAGATGCATTCACCCTGGGTGCATAGATCGTGGTCGCGGGCGGCGAGATGTATGCACGTAGGTGACTAGATCGTTCCTGTCCAGGGACACGCCCGCCGCGTGAATGGATCCACTGCATAACATCGCAGATCTGCTATGTTATGCGCCACCAACGATCATGAAGGAGAGCCCGTGGCCCAGCCCTTGAGGCGCAGCGCGGAGGCGCCGGCGAAGGTGTCTCGGCTGGCTCCCGCACCGCCTCCGGCCGATGCCGTCAACGGCATGGAGTCCGCGCAGCAGCTGCTGAAGCGGTTCGAGAAGCTCGCGAAGACCGGCGGCACGTTCACCACGGACCCCGAGCGCAAGCCGTACGTCTTCTACGGCACCCAGCACCTGAGCATGTCCCAGGTGATCGAGGACAACCTGTGGAAGTTCGAGCTCACCGCGATGTCCCGCAACGTCCTGGACCACCTGAAGACCAACCACGACGACCAGGCCCTGGTGGAGATGACCCAGAGCAAGCTCGCCGTGAAGTTCGGCTGCTCCCAGTCGAAGGTCTCCAGGGCCATCGCCCAGCTCAGCCACCACAACTTCACCTGGAAGGAGCGCCGGGGCGTCTACCGGCTCCACCCGCTCTACGCTTATCGGTGGGGCAGCGTGAAGCAGCGGCGGCTGGTGAAGTCGCTGGAGAAGACGTTGCTCGCGCACGAAATCGTCATCCCGACTGTGAGGAACGAGGCCACGCGATGAGCTCCGCCCCTGTCCCTGGTTTCCACAACCCGGAGATCTTCGAGGTCCTGCCGAACGCCTGCCTGTCGCCGACGGCCCGCGACGTCTTCGACGTCCTCACCGCCCGCCAGGAGCCCGGCGGCCTGGTCCGCATCCGGCAGCAGGACATCGCCGAACGCCTCGGGCTCACCCAGTCCGTCGTCTCCCGCGCGATCGGCCAGCTGCGAGACAAGGGCATCCTCAGCGAGCGCCAGCGCAAGGGTGAGGTGCTGATCCACCCGCTTCTGGCCGCCTACGAGTCGCTCTCCCACATGGTCAACCACCTCAAGAGCCCCGACACGTTCGTGTGGCCGCTGAACTTCCCCACCGGCGACATCCGGCCCCCCAGGGCCCGAGATGCCCGCGTCGGCACCGACTTCGACCCCGACCCGGACGGCGGCGAGGACGTACCCGCTCCGGAGGCCCGGCCCGCCCTCCGGCTAGCCGGCTGAACCGCCGCCCGTCCCGCACCCACCACGGCGCCCCCCGATCCGGGAGGGCGCCGTCGTCGTTCCCGGCTGGGACCGGAGCAGCGCGGCGGTAGCACCAGGTAAACCGGATCGTTCTGGTGCAGCAGAACAGACAGGGCCCGTCTGTGCACTGCCGCGGCCGGCTTTCGACCCGTGCAGCAGCCTTGTGCTACGCGGGCCAGGCAAATGCTGCGCTGCATCCACGACGCCGCTCTGCTGCTCTCCGACAACCACCACCAGGAGCAGCACCAGGTCCTCGCTGCAGGCCCTCGCCTCACACCTGACAGCCTCACAGCGCACCCCGCCCACCAGGGAGAACGGGGTGTGTGGCTCACAGTAGGAGCCGGGCTGCGGGAAGCGGTGACGGTCAGAGGACGGTGCCGTGCAGGGCGCGGCGGTCCCCGGACAGGGCGTAGCGCCGAGCGGCGAGGCCGTCCTCGAGGTTCTCGCCGATCGCCTCGCACAGCGGGGCCAGGACGTCGGCGGCGTCGGTGTCGGAGAGGTAGGCCGGGGCGACTTCGAGCATGAGCTCCCCGATCGCGTGGGTGCTGGCGGCGAGGTCGTCGACGACGGCGCGCAGCGCGGCGACGTTCGGGTCCGCCGGCGTTTCGGCGGGCGGTGGAGGCGGCGCGGTGCGGACGTCGCGGACGGCCTGGCGGACCACGGCGCGCACGGTCGGCTCATCGAGGGCCTGGAGGCCGCTGTGGGCGAGCGCGGCGAGTCGGCGGGTGATCATCTCCGCGACGTCGCCGCTGCGGGCGGAGACGGCGATCAGGGCGCGCTGGGACAGGCCGTAGTCGAGCGCGGCCGTGGCCGCCGGGCCGGTGTCTCGCGTGCGAGACGTCTCGGTGCCGGCGGCGACGGCGCCGTGGATCGCGGCCAGGGCGCGGGCGACGTCGAGGAGCCGGTACGCCTGTGCGCGGCTGATATCGAACTCCGCCTCGCAGTACGACTCCCACGAGGCGTGGCCCAGCGGCTGCCAGACGTGGGCGGCGTGCGCGTCGCGGACCTGGGCGGCGAGGACCGCCACGGAGCGCCGGACGTCGTCCATCGCCTCGCGCAGCCCGGCCGTCATCTTCCGGGCGCGGGCTGCGGTGAGCGGCGTGCGCGCCGGTTCGGCGCCGGGGTCCTGGTCCTCGTCGTGCTCGCCCACGACTCCATCGTCCTCCGGGCGGGCAGGTCCGGCCAGGGCGTACGAAAGCGTGGGCACGAGCTCCGCCTCACAACGAGTGGCATGTGTACTCGGGCAGGAGCTGAAGGCAGACCGGGCAACAGTCAGGAGCAGCGACGGCATGGCGCTACAGCACGGGCGTCTCCGGGCCGGTGGGGCCTCCGGCTTCGAGGCGGTGCTTCCCACTCAGCCACCGGCTCACCACGGCAACCGCCGCGCCCGATTCGTTCGCGAGCGCCGTGATCGTGGGACGGGGACCTTCCGGACGCCAGTACCGCAGCCGCAGACCCGCGATCAGCTCGTCCGGGTATCGCTGACCCAGGTGGTGCTTCTCGCCGAGGGGCATGGTGCCGTGTGACTTCTTGTCCGCCATGTTTTCAGCTTGGGTGCCGAGCTTCAAATGTGCGGGATTGTTGCAATTGTTTCGAAGTGCTCCGTCTGGGCATTTGTGAAGCACGTGCTGGCCCTTGATGTCCGCGAGCGTGATCCCCCGGGCGATCACGTAGGCGATCCGGTGGGCTGGGGGCGTGTTCTGGCCGTCGAACCGCATGAAGCCGTAGCCGAAGAGGTTACGTGGCTTGCCGATCCACGGCCAGCACGCATCCGGGCCGCCCAAGCTGTCCACCTGAGCGTGGAACTCCGAGATCCTGGCCACCCGCTCCAGCGTCCGCAAATCGATCTTGTCGGGGATGCGCCAGCCTGTGGACGGTGACACCTCGGGATCGTCCACGAGGCGTGGCACCGTGGCGCCGTTCATGCGGCCTTCCAGCCGTGCCCTCGCGACGTCACGGTTGTTTTCGGCCTGGGTTCCTGACCGGAGGTGTGCAGGGTTGCAGCAGGAGCGGTTGTCACACAGGTGCCGCAGTAGAAGGTTCGGCGGTGCCTCGGTAAGTCCGCGGGCAAGCGTGTACGCCACCACGTGGGCCGACGGTGAGCCGACCAAGTTCGTGCCAGCAGGGATCCACCCGTAGCCGCTGCGGAAGGTCCCGGTCCACGGCCAGCAGGCATCCTGACCCGCGGAACGGTCGATGCGACTCCACACTCGGGCCTCGCGAAATCGGCGCCGCTCGAGGGTCTCGACAAGGCCGTAGAGCACGCCGCCGTCTGTGACCCGTTGGCCGGCGGTACCGTGCAGATGCTTGTAGGTCTTGCCGTTCACCAACTGGTTGATGCGGGACAGCGTGGCGCCCAGCGCTTCGGATATTTGAGTCTGCGTCATTGCGCCGGACCGGTACTGCTCCAGGGCCCAAAGCGCCTGCTCGTCTGTGAGAGACCTCTGCATGGCCGGGAGCGTAAGGCGGCGGACTGACAACCGCTTGGTACCCCTCTCTGAGCTCGCCCGTTCGGCCGTAGCGGACCGGGCCACAGGCCGAGGAACATGGCCGCCATGACCTCAGACGGAGCCCTAGAGGGCGCTGCGGCCGACGTACAGCCTGGCGGCACGATCACCGGCAGCGCGGGCCTCCAACTCCTGCAGGACGTCGTTGCCAACCCCGCCGTACAGAAGGGCGCGGAGATCATCCTGACAGGCGTGGCCACGGCAGCCGCCGAGAAGATCATCGACAAGATGACGGGCGGCGGACCGACTCCACCTGCGAACAGCTCTCCGGAGTAGGGCCCCTGCAGAGCGTGCCGTGGAGCGTCCGTGTGGAACACGCTCACCACTGGGCTCACCAAGGTTCTACTCTCCGGTCATGAACAGCCAGGTCACCCCGCCTCTCACCGGATCGTTCCGGCTGGGCGTCTTCGACACGTCGGTCCTCACCTCCGACGTCATCTCGGCCCTCGGCAGGGGCGAGCCGTCCTCGATCCTGGCCGGGATGCAGCACGGCACGCTGCGCGGCTTCATCCCGCACTACGTCTGGGCGGAGGTGCCCCGCGTGCTCGCCGACCGGAGGAGGGAAGGCGGGGCGTTCGACTTTCGTGCCGCCGAGGCCCTGTGGTGGCGGGAGTACATACCGTTGCTGCACGTCGTGCCCACCACCGGCCTTCCGATGACCCCGGCCGCCGACAGGATCGCCCACGAGGACCTCAGCGACATCGGCGCCGCCCAGCTCACGGGCCTGATCGGGCCCGTGGTGCTGCTCGCCGAGGACCGGGACCTGGTCCGGCACGGCATCGCGGCCCAGGACTGGAGGAAGGTGCGGGCCGGGCTGGGCAAGCTCGGTGGCGCCGAGAGCAAGGTCCGGGTCAACATCACGCTCACCCTGCACGCCGGTGGCGGAGTGGCCCAGCTGGCCCGCCTCGCCCAGGCGCACCCCGTTGCTGCGGCGGTCGCCGCGGCCGCGGTCGGTATAGGTGCGCACCGCCTCCGAGGGCGGCTCAAGCCGGAGACCCGCGCGGCGTGGGCGGAGGCCGGCAAGACCCTGGCGACGGCGTTCGGTATGCCCTTTGTCGAGCACGAGAAACATGAGGCGGCGTGGAAGGAGGTCGAACACGGTGCGCCGGGCACCGACCTGCTCTCCCAGGTCGCCCGTACGCTCGCCCGATCGCCGGAGCCGCTGACCCGGACCGCGATCCTCCAGAAGCTGTCCTCGCCGCCGGCGGAGCCACACCGGCGGCAGATGGACGGGCTCGGCCGACTCCTGCACCGCTTCCCCGCGTTCCACCAGGCCGAGCCCGGACGGTGGCAACTCGGGCGCAGCAACGTGCAGGTCGGCCGTCCGGCCGGGCTGTAGCCGTACGGCGCTGCCGTGGGCAGTAGGGCGCGCGTCCCGCCTCACAGCTCTCAGCACGCATGTTGACCTGGGGAAACGACCTGTGAGCCTTACAGATCTCACAGGTTCGGGCTGACGTGACAGCAGGTGCGTGACACCGGCCCGCAGGCCTGAGCCGGTGCGGCTACGTGTCCTTGGAGTCGCCGCCGGTGGGCAATTCCTGTTCGATCTCCCGGGCGGTCCGCATCAGTTCGAGGGCCTCGCGGCGCAGGTCGCTGGGACGCTCCCGCAGCTGCCGGACGCGGCGGCGCTGTTGCTGCGGGCTGTACGGGTTGACGTACTACCCGCGCGGCCCGGTCAGCAGCCCTTCGGCGACCAGCTGGCGTACGGCGGCTGCGGCCTCCTTGATGCCGATCCCGAACGTCTGGGCGATCTGGTCGCGAGTCATGAACCGTTCGCCGGGCTCGTAGGTGCGGTGGATCGCGGTCCGCATCAGCCGGTAGGCGCGCTCAGTCGGGTTCGTCGTGCCGACGCTGTAGAGGCGGTAGCCGTCGTGGAGGGTCACCAGGCCGTCGGCGGCGAGCTGCTCCGGGTGTGGACGATCGCGTTATTCCCCAGGGGTAAGTTCACGTAATTCCCCAGGTCCTGGCTTGGGAGGCTAGGTTGCGCCGGGTATGCCCAGGGCGACCAGCAGGGATGAGGAGAGCTGTTCCGCGAACAGAGCCGACCCGGTGAGCGTCTGCCGGATGGCTTCCTCATCGGGCGTCAGTCCGGCAGCGGCCGACCAGGCGAGTGTGCCGGCGACGGCAGGTTCGATGGGGAAGTGCTCCAGCGGGATCTCGTAGCTCTTCGCCATCTCGCGGTTGAGCAGGCCCTCCCAGCTGCTGCCGTCCGGCGTGAGGGCCTCGACGAAACCGACGTCGCTGTCCAGGAAGGACACCATGACGGCCGGTGTCCCTGCGCTCTGGACGAGGTTCGCCAGGCTGCGCCGACCGGCGTCGGCGAAGTCCGTCACCTGCCAGCCCTCCGCCAACGCCTCCGTGTCTTCAATGCCCGTGAACCCGGCTGCCCGCATGAGCTGGTGCAGTTCCCCCGTGGAGCGGGTTGTCAATGATCCGCCTGAGTTTCCCATGGTCAGCAAGCTAGCGGATGCCTCTGACAAGCCAGCTTGTGATCCTGAGACGCTGGCGTGGGAAGCCGCGGTGGCGGACTCTAGTGCGTTTTGTCGGCCGTGTTCCTGGGGCGCTTGTTCGGGCGGTAGCTGGGGCCGTTCATGATCACCTGGTGGCTGGTGTTGATTTCCGGGGAGTTCTGTTCGTTCCACGCTAGTGCCGGCGCCGCCACCAGCGGCCCGGTTCTGCCGCAGCTGTTACATCGGCCGTGCCGCCAGCTTCGGCGTACGCCACCGGGGCGGTGAGGGTCACAGGGGAGTTGTCGCCGGTGATGATGTTGATGCTCTGCACTGCCTGGTGGACCTGTTCCGGTGTGGGCCGGTCCAGGCTCGACGGCATGGTGGAGCGGAGCTCGGCGACGAACTGAGTGAGACGGGTGCGGATCTGGTCAACGATGTCGTGGAGAGCGACCGGTGATGCAGCCCAGTAGAGGTCGTCGATGACAATGCCGCGGCTGCGGTACTTCTCCGTAGCACTCATCAGCGTCCGGAGTTCGGCGGCTCCATGCAGGCTGAGGCGAACTGGTTGCCCATGTGGGGTTCTGGAGACCATGTTCTCCAGTTGGCCGACGCCGAAGTAGATCCCGATGTCCTCCGTGATCTTGCCACGGGTGAAGTCCGGGAGGTGGAGAGCGCTGATGGTCTCTCCTTGCCTCTGCCAGAAGGGTGAATGGGAGTCTGCCTGAATCGGCGCCCTGATCCGGCGGTAGTCGGGAACGGTCGTCTCGGGAAGGCCGCCGTAGCCCTTGAGTTCGTTGAGTGCCCATGTCTGCAACGGTTGTGAGGATGCTTGGCCGCCGATGACCAGGACATGGCGCAGGAGGTTGGCGAGCGGTGTTGTGTCGTCCAGGACCCCTTGCTCCAGCCGGTCCAACGGCTGGAGCTCGCGGCGGCGCGGCCAGATCACTTGACGAAGGCGCCGATGGCCGCGCCGACACCGGCTACTGCAGCAATGGCGGTCCAGACGACGATGTTGCGGTACCAGGGAGACCGGGGCGCCGGGTCGGTCGAGGGGCTTGGGAGCGTCTGCGGCACGCCAGCCGTGGCGGTGGATCCGCCGGTGGCGTGGGCGTACGGAGCGTTCACGGTGACGGGCGAGTTGTCTCCGGTGTTGAGGTGGAAGGACTGCCCGGCGGGCTGGTCCTGCGGGGCCGGCACGTGGCCGCTTTGACTCATGACGTTCATCAGCTCCTTGTATCGGTCGAGCACGGCATCGCGGGCCTGGGACAGGTCACGCAGCGTCTGGTCATACCGGGCGCGGTCGATTCGCTTCCATTCGGGGGGCACTTCGGTATACCGGGGTGGTCCGTCGCTGTCCGGCGGAAACGTGCCCGCGAACTCGTCCACGAGGCGTTCGAGCGCGTCAAGGAGGGCCTGATGGGCCTCCGCGAGTTCGGGGGCTACGAAATCGACGACGTCCCGGAGCAGAGCGTCCCGGGCATCCTCGACGCCGTGTGAGACCGCGAGGGGAACGCGGTGCAGAGGGAGCCGACGGGAAAGCGTGTTCAACCAGGGCGCGGCGGCTGGGAGGGCTTCGAGGATCCGACCTGCTTTGGCTCGGTCGGATGTCGCTGCTGTCACCGTCAATCCCTCCCTGCGGACCGCCCAGATGAAGGCGGTGACCGCGTCGTCCACGGTGCTGCTGTGCTGAGCGAACGCTACGGGGTCAAGGGCAGCGAGCCGTGCCGGATTTCCGTAGTGGTGGAGGTGGAGCTCGAACTGAGCGTCCGCGGCGGCCCGTACGGCTGCGTAGAGTGCCTGCGCTGTCTCTTCCTCGTTCGGGGACGCGTCCAGGAGGAGTTCCCGGAGCCGCTCTCTGAGCTTCACAGTCGCCACATCGACATGGGCCACGGCATCCGGCACGTGGGCCTTGGCGTCGAGTGCCGGAACGGCCAACCAACCGTGGAGCAGGGCGGCCTGGCCAACCTGAGCAGCCTTGAGGAAGGCCCCCGCCGGCCCCCCGGTAACTAGGCGAGCCACGCGCGTCCCTGCCTCTGCGGGTAATTGATGCTCGCCATCAAAGGCTCCGAAATCAGTAGTCCAGGTCCAAATAGTCGATTTCGTTGATTTCAACGTCCGACAGTCCCATAGCGCGCCCTCCGCCGTCCTGAAAATACACTTCCTTAAACCCCTCGGCGATGATTCCGCGCATCTGCTGGTCGCTGGCACCCGCCTCGCGGGCGTCGAACAGGCGCTGCGCGTACGTCGGAGGGAGGTGCACGGTGAGCCGCCGGAACCGTCCGTCGTCGGTCGTGCCGACCGGCGCCGTGTAGCCGAACCGGGCCCGGGTCTCCACCGTGATCCCGCCGGTGGTGGCGGCCTTCTGCTGTCGGCGCTTGCGCACCAGCGGCTGCCAGCGCTCGCGCACCATCGCCTCGATCTTCGCGGCGACGTCCGGGCGGGCGTGCTTGCGGGCCCCGCGCCGGTAGCGGTTGACGGAGTCGGCCGTGACTCCGGCCTCCTCGCCGATCTCCTGGGCACTGAGGTACTTGCGCAGGAAGCCGACCTGGCCCTTGAGGGTCTTGGGCGGGTCCTTGGTGAACGCCTCCTGGTCGGCGCGCTCGATCGCGTCGTGGATGTCCGTCACGGCCTACTCCCCTTCGTCCAGGACCGCGTCGCCGCCCTTGATGTGCCGGGCCGGGTTGAGGCCCTGCTCCATCAGCTCGACCGCCCACAGCATCGACTGGACGCCCTCCAGCTTGGCCAGGCCCGGCGTCGACCCGAGGCGGAACCCGCCGGGCTGAGGCTTGCCCGAGGCCGCGTACGGCAGGAAGTCCAGCGGGCTGCTACCGGGGCTCGGGTAAACGACGCAGTCGGACAGCACGGCGAGCGGGAACAGGCCCGTCATCCGGGACATGTTCAGCAGCTTGCGGTGCATGTTGACCCGCGCCTTCGAGATGACGGCGGCACGGATGTCCGGGCGCCAGGTCGACCGCATCATGGCCGGCCACGGATCGCCGTCCTTGTAGTTCTTGCCCTGCGGGTTCTCGAACAGCTTCCCGATGCCGCCCTTCACCGTCGCCTTGATCGCGGCCAGCACCGCGGCCATCGCCGGGTCGACGTCCTTGTGCCGCTCCATCGCCGCCAGGAACTCGACATCCGTGAGGTCCTTGGTGACGCCGAGGTCGGCGAGGGTGTCGACGTACGCGGTCCTGAGCCGGTCGTGCCACGGGTCCAGGTACGCGCCGGTCTCCTTGCGCAGGTACGCCTCCAAGATCTCGACGTTGAAGCCGAGCTCCTGGGCGTAGGCGACGGTGTGCGTCTGGTACCAGGCCGGGCCCGTCGGGCGCTCGCCGGTCGGCGTGAACGGCGACGGCAGGCGCGGGTCCAGGTCGATGTGGGAGAGGTCGACCAGCCAGGAGCCGGGAACCTTCGGGTAGAACTTCGGGCGTACGAAGTGCTCGGGCTCCGACAGGCCGACGACCAAGCGGGCCGCGGCGGCGAGGAAGGCCGTGTTCAGGTCCAGGCCCACCGCGTAGGGCAGCAGGCACTCCTCATCGGTGAGCGTGTCCACCGACCGCACCCATTGGTACGCCTCCTCGTGGAGGAAGCCGCCCGTCCAGCCGAGCCGGTGGATCGCGGGGTGCTCGGGCTGGCCCTCCGGTGGCGCCGGGTCCATCGGCTCCGTGCCCAGCGAACCGGGGTTGAGTCCGGACACCCAGTTGCCGGTCTCCTCATCGCGCACCGGCCGGGTCGGCGGGCGCAGCGCGGTCATCAGCTCCAGGCCATTGACCGCCGTGCCGCCGCGCGGGGTGATGACCCGCTGGGCGTACACGCCGAGCACGCGGGCGACGTCGGCCGGCTCCATCTCGCTCACGCCGGGCCAGGACCGGGAGTCGAGCGCGTCCCACGGCAGGATCGCCAGCTGCACGCACTGCCGCTCCCGTCCCTGCGCCTTGCGGTAGATCCGGGCCCACGGCCCGAACCCGCGCTGGGTGAGCTGCCACTTCGCCTTCAACACCTGCTTGACGACCGGGTGGTCCTCCGGCAGGCGCAGGCCCCGCCGGTCCTCCAGGCGCTCGGGCAGCCCGAGCCGCGCGGCCGCGGCCGCCGTGAGGACGATCAGCGGATCGGCGTCCTTGCCGTGACGGTGCAGCTTCGGTGCACCGAGGCCGGACTCCCGCAGCGTCCACTCCACCAGCTCCACCGCCGTGGTCGCCGGGCAGTCCAGCACCAGGCCGTTGACGCCGTACGCGGAGCCGTCGCCATCGAGGACGGCGAGCGGGCCGTGGGGGAAGCGTGGGTCGACGGCGGGCGGGGCGGCCTTCTTTGCCGGGCGCCGGGACGACGTCGCCGGGCGCGCTGTCGGACGGGCGGGACGCTCGGCGGCGGCCGGAGCCTGGACCGGCGCGGCGGTCTCCGCCTGCGGCTCGGGGGCGGCCGGGCCGGTGAACGTCTCGGGCACCTCCGGCTGCGGCGCGGCCGCCGGGGCCGGAGCGGCCGGGACGGCAGCGGGGGTGCCGGGCGCCGGGTACTTCGCCGCCCAGCCCTTCAACAGCCGCTGGTACGCCGACAGGCGCGTGCCAGTCGGCTCGCTCCTGCCGTTCTCCCAGTTCTTGATGCTCTGCGTCGACTTCAGCTTCAGGGCCTCCGCGAGGCGGGCCTGGGTGATGCCGGCGGCCTCGCGCAGTCGGGCGCGCTCCGCCGGGGGCGGGAGCTGCGGCTCCTCCTCCAGCAGGGCGTCGATGGACGCGAACAGCTCTTCCTCGGATGCCATGAGTCTCTACCTCCAGCCTGAACAGTAGCAGACTTTTATCTAGGTATTTAGCTCGAACATTTAACCCGTCCGAAGGATCTGCTAGCGTGGCGCCAGAGGAACGCGGAAGACGCGAACAGCCGTACAGGGAGGGCCGGTTGAAAGAGCACGTCGCCTCGGCGGTGCTGAGTGAGGAAGAGCACCAGGACGTGCTGCACCGGCTGATCCTCCCGGCGGCCACACGCAACGCCGTGCCGCAGGAGAGGCCGGTGGTGGTGGTCGTGAGCGGGCCGTCCGGCGCGGGGAAGAGCGAGGTCGGCGACCTGGTCCAGGCAGCCCTCGACCGCCGGGGCGGCGCCGTACGCGTCGGCCGCGACCTCTACAAGCCCGTCCACCGCCACTACCCCGCCCTCTTAGAAGCGGACGTCCGCACCGCCGGGGTGCAGGTCCGCCCGGACACGATCCGCTGGCAGGCCGAGGTCGAGGAGTACGTCCGGGCGCACCGGTTCGACGCGGTGGTCGAGTCCGCGCTCGCTGACGTGGACGAGTTCCGTGCCCTGTCGGCCGCGTATCGGGGCTCGGGTCACCGGATCGACGTTGTGGCGGTCGCGACCGCGAGGGCGCTGGCCCAGCTCGGTGTCCTGGCCCGCTTCCTCACCGGGGAGCTCCGCTATGTGTCGTGGGGGAACCAGGACACCTGCACCGAGGGCATGTTGCGCACGCTCGCGGTGATCGAGGCGGAGCAGTTGGCGGACCGGGTGGCCGTGGTGCGGCGGGGCATGGATTCGCTATACGACAACGAGCTCACCCGCGAGGGCATCTGGACGCGACCGGCGGCTGCGGCCAAAACGGCGAGGACCGAGCAGTTACGCCCGTGGGGCGCGCGGCAGAGCCGGGTGTTCCGCCGGGAACTGACGCGTGCCGAGGTGCTCGTCCACGACGAGCGGCTGCCGGCCGACGCTCGGCTCGCGGTGTCGCGGGACGCGGAGCGCGCAGCCGCGGCCGCCGAACCGGTGCGCCGGATCGCTCATCCGTTGCCGGGCCCGCCCGGAACCGGCTACCACCGCCTCGGCGCGGCCGAGCACCGGTGGGCCTTCGACGAGCTGATCGCCCCGACCCAGCTACGGCGTGCGGTCTTCCGTCCGGATCCGGTCGTCGTCTATCTGGTCGGGGAGTACGGGGCCGGGCAGCTGATGGCAGGCCGGATGGTGCGGCGGGCGATGCGCCCCCGCCCCGTGCGCATCGAGCCGGACCGCCTGCGCGGCGCGCACCCGGACCACTTCCAGCTCGTCAGTGACAGCCCCCGCATCGCCGACGAACTGGTCCGCCCCGACGCGGACGAGTGGCAGGCCGAGGCCGAGGCGTACGTCCGCGAGCAGCGCAGCGACGCCACCATCGAGGCCGACTACCTCACTGTCGACGACTTCCGTCTCAGCGCGGCCCGGTTCGCGCGTGCCCGCTACCGGATCGAGGTCGTCGCCCTCGCCAGCCAGGCGGCGGACAGCAGGCAGAGCACGTTCATCCGCCACGCCCGCGCCCTGGAGCTCGACGTGATGACCACGCTGCCGACCCCGGCCGCGCACGCCCGGTCCCGCCGGGTAGCCGCCGAAATCACGGCGGCTGCGGCCGCCGACCCGGACATCGCCGCCGTCACCGTGCTCGACGCCGACCTCCAGGCGCTCGGCCGCGACCACGCGGCGCCGTGGGCGCTGACCGCCGAGACTCTGCGCCCCTACACCGAGCGGGAGGCCGCCCGCTTCCACGCCGCCCAGCACGCCCTGCACGGGGTGCTGCCGCGGATGCGCGAGGAGCTGAACGACATCACGGCGCAGGCCCGACCGCTGATGCCCGCCCGGTGGCAGGCCCGGCCGGTGGAGCACCGGCCCGGGCCCGCACGGCCGTTGCTGCTCGCCGCCTCGCTCAGGACTCCGTGAGCTCCTTGAGCCGGGCGGCGTAGACGAGGGCGATCTGCACGGTCTCGTCCTCGTCGGCGTCCTCCAGCCGGTCCAGATCGTCGGCTGCCTGGTCCCGGGCGGTACGCCACGCGGCTACCTGGTCTGGATTCTGGTCGCTGGTCCGGGCGGCGGTGAGGCGGGTGTTGTACCAGTCGATCACCTGCTTCACCGCGTCCTCGGCCTGCTCGGCGTCCGCACTGGGGCGGTAGAGGGACTCCGGAGTGGGGTCTTCGGGGGTCAGGGGGCCGGTCACGTCGGGTACCACCTTCGGGTCGTGCTGAGTGCTTGACCGGCCATTGTCCGTGACGCGGCTTCACCTGCCGGCGACCGGACATAGGTTGGGGGACGAGTCGATCACCAGGGGGTTTTCCATGGCACGGGACCTGCGCGCGCTGTTCAGCACCAACGACCGGCAGATGGAGGCCGGCGAGGCGTTCACCGACCGGCACGGGCAGTGGCAATTCGTCCAGACCGCGCTCGCTGAACATCTGGCCCGCGTCACCGCGCCGAACTTCGACGTGGAGGACCTGGAGGCTCCCCGTACGAACGTGATCGCTTTCTACGGAGTCGGCGGGATCGGCAAGTCAACGCTGTCGCGGACCCTGGAGGCGGCGCTCGCCGGTGCCGACGGACGTCCCGCGAGGTGGGGCGAGCCTTCCTGGCCGGCCCGGCCCGCTTTGCTGCCCGTACGAATCGACCTCGCACGCTCCGCCGGCACCGACTTCGAGCGCGTCCTGCTCACCATCCGCCTCGCGCTCGCCGCGCACCTCGGCCGGCCACTGCCCGCCTTCGACATCGCGCTGCGCCGCTACTGGGAGCACCAGCACCCGGGCGAGAGCCTGGAGGAGTACCTCGCCCGCGGAGGGCTCGCCGGGCGGTTCGGCAAGGCCCTGCCGCAGCAGGTGCAGGCCGCGCTCGGCGACGTCGCCCAGGCGCTCATGCTGCCGGGCAGCATCGGCGGCGCCGTCGGCCAGCTCACCGGCGCGCTCACCCAGGCCCTGCGCGAGCGGCGGCAGACCGTACGGGCCCTGGCCGGCTGCGCCCGGCTCGCTGACCTCCTCGAGGCCGAACCGGACGTCGACGCCCTGTCGTACTACCCGCACTTGCTCGCCTGGGAGCTCGCCCAGCTCCCCGCCGACAAGCAGGTGGTGCCGGTGATCCTGCTCGACACCTTCGAGGACACCGGAACCCGCACCCACCGCGACTTGGAACGCCTGCTGCAGCGGCTGGTATGGCTTATGCCGGGCGCGTTCTTCATCGTCACCGGCCGCAGCCGTCTTCAGTGGGCCGACCCCGCCCTCGAAGGGCAACTCGACTTCACCGGCCCCGCGGCCTGGCCCGGACTCGCCGAACAGGCCGTCCCCGCCCCGCGCACCGCCGGCACCACCACCGGCGGGCGGCAGGTCCTCATCGGCGACTTCAGCGCGGACGACTGCGACGACTACCTCGCCCGCCGTCTCGTCAAGGACGGCCAGCCCCTGATCGGGCCCGAGCTGCGGGCCGTCATCACCGCCCGCTCCCACGGCCTGCCCCTCTACCTCGACCTCTCCGTCATGCGCTTCCTCGAACTGCGCCGCGCCGGGCGCACCCCCGCCCCCGAGGACTTCGACGCCGACTTCCCCGCGCTCATCACCCGTACGGTCGCCGACCTGACCCCGGACGAGCGGCACATCCTGCGCTCGGTCAGTCTGTTCGACGCCTTCGACCTGGAGCTCGCCACCCGCACGGCCGGCCTCACCCACCAGGCCGCCGCCGCCCGGCTCATCGAGCGTCCCTTCGTCCGGCACGACCCCTTCGCACTGTGGTCGTACAACTTGCACGCCCTCATCCGAAGCACCTTGCGTACTGCGGACGACGCAACCGACGACCGGTGGACCGATGCCGACTGGACGGCGGCCGCCACCCGGGCTCTGGCCGCGCTCGGCGAGCAGTGGCGAGCGGCGGCCGGACCGGACCGGCGCCTCCTCGTCGGCTGCCTGCGCCAGGGCCTCGCGCTCGCCCGCGACCACCGCCTCGACCTCGGCTGGCTCACCGACGCCGCGCACGCGTACACCGACGACTACGTCTGGGAACCCCTCCCCCTCCCCGACGCCGCCGACGGGCCGGCCACCGCCGCGGACGCGCTCGCCGAGCTCCTCGCCACGCTCGCACGCCGCCAGCACGAACACCGCTCCCGCACCGTCGAACGCCTCACCGCCGTCCTCGACACCGGCCACCTGCCCGCCGAGCTCACCGAGATGGCCCTGTACTTCCGGGCCAAGGCACACCGCGACCTCGGCGAGAGCGTCGCCTCCCGCGACGGCATGCAGCAGGTCGCCGCCAGCGGCGGCCGGTACGCCCCCGACGCCGCCCGGGGACTCGCTCACCTCGCCCGCGCGGCCGGGGACTTCCCCACCGCGCTCACCACCGCCCAGTCCCTCGGCTGGCCCGGCCGGGGACACCGCGTCCTCGGCGACATCACGTTCGCCCACGGCGACATGACGGGAGCCGCCGCCGCGTACACCGCCGCCCGCACGGAGGCAGAAGAGCACGGAAACGCGGGCGAGCGGGCCATCGCCCAGGCCCACCTCGCCCTCACCCTTGCGTACACCGACCCCGTCCGTGCCGAGAGCGAGGTCGCGTACGCCGAGCAGCTGCTGGCCGGGCTCGACCAGCGGGCCACCATGTTCACCGCCCAGGTTGCCGACCTCATTCGGCACGCCGGCTGTGACGGACGCGACGTCATTAGCCGCGCAGACAGCCTTCGGGCGGAAATCGGCGCCAGTGGCATCACCGCCGCCGCGCTCCTGCTCGAACTCGCCGTCGTCTTCCACCACGCCGTCCTCGATGACGAAGCCGAGATCCGCGAAGGACTCGCCCGGCTGACCGAACTCACCCGGACCGGCGACTACGCCTACTACCGCGACATCGCCCACCACCTCGCTGGCCGGACACTTCCCGCTGCGACGGCGGTGCAGTGGGCGAGCGAAGAGGCAACCGTCCGCGCGCGGTGGCTCGCCCTGGTGACGCCGCGTCGCTGACACGGCTGATTCAGGTCAAGAAGCTGTTTCCTGAGGGAAACGCACTGAACCGGCGCCCGGCACCAGCGAACGAGAAGCGTTCACCGGGCTCTCACCGTGAACGACCACGACGTGCCTCATGCCCGCACGGTGTGGCGGCACCAGGAGCCGCGGCCGAGGGATACGCAGGCTCCGCAGACAGGATCAGTGAGCCCGCGGCGGACTGACCCACGCGGTCGAGGCAGGGGGCGTGCGCGGGAGCGCGGTCGAGGGGGCCGGGGAAGAGTCTCGCTCCCACAAGCTGGTTGAAGGGGTGGTGCGCCGGTGGCGTGCGATGGCGATCAAACCGGAAGGGACTGTGATGTGCCTCACTCATTCGACGTAGAAGTGCAGGTCATGGGCACTGTGAGTAATCGGACTGGCACCCTCCAGGGAGAACGTGCGTCCCAGAGGTAACTCGGAGGGGACTCCGTCTCGGTGAGTAAGGGTGAGAACACGTTGTGTTCTGTTCGAGGGCTGCAGAGTCGCAGCCTCCGGACTTCAACTGTCTGATGAAGGAGGCTTCATGGAGCTCCACTGGCCCTGGTACGCGCCGGCGATAGTCGTCGGCGTCTACCGGATGATCGCGGTGTGCTTCGAAGCCGTCGTACGGCAAACCACCCCCATCGCCCGGCAGGGGGCTACCGAGCCGCCCCAGTCCAGCACGGATCAGCCGGCCCTCCCGGACTGCAGCATCTTCCCGCTGCTTGTCTGGGCTCAGCCGTCCGGAGCCCACCCTGGGGAAGGGTGGGCACAGCCGTGAACGATCCCTTCGGCCAGGGGCCCGACTTGATCGAGCCCGACCCCGAACGCGCCGGTCTCAACGTGGCGTTCGATGCCTTCTTCCGCCAGAACAAGGACCGCTTCTTCCGGATCGCACTCAACCGGCTCGTCGACCGGCGCGACGCCGACGAGGCCCTCAGCGACGCCGCGCTGATCATGTACCGCAAGTGGGAGCGCATCCTGGCCCACGCGAATCCCATGGCCATGGTCCTACGGATCCTCGACAACAAGATCACTGACTTCTACCGGGCTCAGGCCCGCCACGCCGGGCGCGAGATGGCCTTCACGGACCGCCCTGACGCGGCATATTTCATCGAGCTGCGCGACCAGGACCGGCTCGACCGGGCCCTGGAGGCGCTGCGGAAGATCTCGCCGCAGCAGGCGTTCTGCTGGGAGATGCACAAGCTTCTCGGTGAGAGCTACGAGGACATCGCCAGGGAGCTGGACATCAGCTACGGCGCGGCGAAGACCGCGGCCTCCCGGGGCCACAGAAAGCTCAAGGAGCTCCTCGCCGAGCCGTTGGACACCGAGAAAGGAGACTGCTGATGCTGGAAGACCTCCTCGCGAGGCAGGTTCGCTACCTGCGAGAACAGGCGGACCAGCACGACACCGACGACTTCATGGACCGGCTGGCCACCCGCATCGCTCACGAGACCCGCCGTCCTGCCCGCGTCTCGTACGCCGCGGCCGAGACCACCCAGCGCCGCGAGGCGGAATGTCGTGACACCGACACCCTCGTACGGCCCACGGCCCAGCTGCCGCCGCCGGCCCAAGGGCCCGGCGCCTTCACCACCCACCCGCGCGGATCGATCCGCCCCGGACACCGCAGGGTCCGCCGCCGCCCCACCCCGATCATCACCTCCGACCCGGCCGCGTCACAGTTCGCCGTCCTGGCCTATGTGCAGGTGCTGTGCGAGAACGTCCTGCGCTCCGACGACATCGACACCCTCGCCGACTTCGCCGCCGACTACGACGAGGCCGGCGCCCGCACCTTCGCCTGCCTCCTCTACAGCATCGACCGCCGCGAGAGCGCCCTGTACTGGTGGCGCTTCGCCGCCGGAGCCGGAGACCCCCTGGCCGCCCACCTGCTCGCAGCCCACCACGCCGCCGTCGGACAGAGCCCGGACGCCCGGGTGTGGAGGGCCAGCGCGCAGATGCTCGGCTTCGCCGACCACCACCTACCACAGCCCGTACGGCGCAGCACCGAGATCGCCGAGGGCTTCGCCCGCGAGATGCCCTGGGACATGAGGGTCTTCTTGGGCTCCGCCCGACTGCCGAAGGAACTCGCCCGGTGAACCGCCCCCACCACCCCTTCCGGTCCCCCGCGCCCCACCGGTAGGGACACCACCCCAACAAGCCACAGCTCCTGCCCCCGGTAGCTCCGGAGGCCCAACCGAAGATCTCTACACAAAAGGGAGCCCTCGAGGGGGTCCACAGTGACCACCCACAAGGGCTCCCTTCGCCATGCCCACAGAAAGGAACTTCCCATGCCCAACGCCACACCCCCACCGCCTCCCCCTCGCGGCGACCGACCCCGCTTCCACGGGAGCCGGGGCCGACGCCGGCGACCTGCGGCTGTCGCGTACTTCGACCGCGGCACGGACCACGACACCAGCCCCGCCCGACGAATCACCCGTGCCCAGCGGTGGATGGCCCGCCGCCGAACCGCCCTGCTCTCCAGCGCCCTGCGCGGCGGCGCCTACGCCACAGGCGCTGGCCTCGTCGGCCTGGCCTTCTACCTGATCCAGCAGCAGCTGTAGGTCTTTCGACGCCTTCGCGGCGGCCTCGGTCGCGGCACGCAGGGCTGCGCGTCGCCATCGGGCATGGACTGGTACCCCGGCTTGCCGCGCTCGGTGGCGTACACCTGCCGGCTGTAGCCTCGGCCTCCTTGCCCGCGGCCCAGGATCACCGGCGCATACCGGCGGCGGCACTCCGCGACCGCGCTCTCGGTCGGCCAGGAACGCGTTGTGCGCGGTGGAGTCCTCGAGTGCCTTCGGGGCGGCCGCCTCCGTCGGCAGGGCCGGTGATCTCCTGGAACTACGCCCACTCGGCGGCGAGGAAGACCCGGCCTCGGCGATGCGCATCCAGCGAGCACCGGGCGTCTACGAACTGACCTGGTCCCGGGGCACCGGCCCCACAGGACGCGCGTGACGCTGGACGCCCCCGAGGCGCAGGCCCTGGCCGTGCTCCTCAGCCGACGCGATGCCCTCCCCCGACATCATCCTGGTCTGACCCTGAGTGGGCTGACGAAAGGGAGAAACCCGGCCCGCCGAGGGACCGGGTTCTTTACGCCGTAAAGACGGGTCAGCCGTAGAGCTTCATCGCCCTGCCGACCTTGACGTAGGCCATGGCGGCTTCGGACTTGGGGTTGTAGAGCGTGATGGGCAAGGAGGCCGAGGGCGTCGGCCTCAGCCCGAGGTCGGCAGGATGTGCCAGTGCAGATCACTACGGCCCGCTGGCCAGAACGGCTCACCCTCGCGAAGAAACTCTCCATACCCTGCAGTCTTCCCTTCCGTCGCGCTGGCAAGGGGCGTTCGCTGATCTGCCTCTCCGTCGCCGCGTTCCCCCAGCCCTTGAGCCAGCGCCGTCAGGCGGGGGTGCTGTCAGCCGGTCGCGTGGGTGGCCTGAGCCCCGGTCTCGGTGCAGAACCGTGACCACAGGTCCGGTGAACTCGTTGGGGTGCCTGGTGCCGCAGGACTTCTGCCGCGACGGTGCCCGGCTGAGTGTTCCTGCCCCCATGAGCAGGGGACTGGTAGGCCCTAGACGCTCCGCGTCATCGCAGCAGATCAGCTCGTAGTTGACCACGGTCAGCGCCCGTTCATGGGATGGCGCGAGGAAGGACCGGGTATGCCGCCCCACGCACGTAAGAACGATGCTCGCCAGCACCAGGAGCTGTCCGGGTTGAACCGCCGTGCAGCCCTCCAGGCGATTCGCGACACTCTCCCACCCGCGCCGCGCGCGCGAAGCGGGTTTCCGACTTCGTCCGCCGGTCCGGCTCCGGTAGTTGTACCGGGAGAGCTGATCGCGCTCGTGCAGTCGATGACGCGCTCAGGGCACAAGCACCTCGACGAAGCCGTCGAAAGGACCCGTCGGAACGCCGACCGCCCCAGCGAGTGGAATCGCTTGGTTCTCTACTCCCTCACGGACGCCCTGGCCTACAACTTCCTGCTCGTAGGTGCAGTCGCCGTCTACCTCCAGGAGCAGGGCATCGATCCGGATCTGCTGCGCCGTCACCTCCAGTCCCCCGACCCCGATCGATACGTCACCCAGGAGGCACTGGACCTGGTGGCCGGCCTCATGGGACGCCCCGCCATGGACGGCAGGCCGGAGCCCACGTGGCACTTCGTCGGCCGGGACATCGCCGAGCGCGGAGTCGCACAGGAAACTGGTCGCCCCGGGCGCAGCAAGCGGTAGAACTCTGCACCCCCCGGGCCCCTGCTCTCCACACTCGCGGTGGTGAGCAGGGGTCTCTGCGACGGGTTACGCGTCCTCCAGAAGCCCCTTGGAGACCTGCTGAAGAATCGCCGCGAGAGAGGAGCGGGCTTCAGCGGGAAGGGTTCCCCTCATGTCTGCGATGACGGCCTCAACTCCGGAGATCCGCCGGAAGTAGCGCAGGATGAATTTGCTGCGCTGGGCGGGTTCAAGGCGGCCAAACGCAATGTCCATGAGGGCCGCTCCGTCATGCCACGGCACCTCGCCGCCCTGGAAGGGATCCGGGGAGGTGTTGACCGCGGGCTGGACGGAGACCTGCTGAGAAGCCCCCTCCTGAAGATCCGCGCCGCTTCTCTGAGCGGGGAGGTCGTCGCCCGTGGTGTGTGCGCTCCTGGGGTTATCACGGCGTGATAGGTCTGCCGCCGTCTCGTTCCTCGGTGATGGCGTCGTGCTCGCAGCGGACTCCTCTGTGGGGGAGTTATCACGGCGTGATAGCTCCCGCTTGGCCGTGGCTTTCTTCTCGGCAGCCGCAGCTCGGGCGTCGGCCTTGGCCTGCTGTTCCTCGGGGGAGAGCTTGGCGAGGTTGCGGACGTGCTCTATCGTCCGGCGTCCTTCGACGAGGTCGGACTGGAGCGCTGGGGCGAGGTCGAGGATGGACAGCTTGGAGGAGATGGTGGATTGCCCGATGCCGAGCCTCTTGGCTGCCTTGTTCTGGGAACCGTAGAACTTGACGAGCTGCTTGAGCGCGTGGGCTTGCTCGATGGGGTTCATGTCGTCGCGGTGAACGTTGGCGACGAACGCGGCTTCGAGGAGGGTTTCGTCGGTGGCGACCAGGTCGTTGTTGACGCTGACCCGGATGACCTGCGCACCGGCTCGTCGTGCGGCTTCGAGGCGGCGGTGGCCGTCGACGACGATGTAGCGGGCGCCTTCGTCGATCCTCTCTGCGCGGTCGGGGCGGGCTGCTAGGTAGGCCTCGATCGTGGCGATGGTGATGGAGTTGACGAGGCCGATCTCGCGGACGCTGTCGGTGAGGCCGTCGAGGTCGCGGAGTTCCTCGCGTGGGTTGTCAGGGTTCTGGCTGATGAGGTGGAGCGGGAGCTCGGTGGGGTCGGGTACTCCGGCCGTGGGTGCGTCGGTCGCGGCGCCGATTGCTGCGCGACGGGCGCTGATGGGGCGTGCTTGTGCGAAGGAGACGCCGGCGCCGAGGTTCTTGGCCTTGCTCACTTGCTGATCTCCCGTGCGAGAGCTCGGAGGGCGACGGACTGCTCGCAGCGGGGTGCATAGGCGAGGAGGGGGCGCTTGGCGCGGACGGCTTCCTTCTGCTCCTTGAGGTCCCCGATGACGCCGACGATGCGGGGATCCTTTATGTCCATCCAGGACTGAAGGGAGGACGTGGCGATGTATCCGCGGCGGGCGTCGTAGTGGTTGACGACGAGGCCGAGGTAGTCGATGTCGATGGCGAGGTCGCCTCGCATGTCCTCGATTTGGGAGGTGAGCAGGCCGTAGGCGTCGGCGCTGCTGTCCTCGGCCTGGACAACGATGAGGACTCCCGAGTTGCCGGCTGCCTCGTTGTCGCGGCGTCGGCCGTAGTAGGACGCGGCGTCCATGCTGAGTCCGAGGCTCGGCGGGCAGTCGATCAGGATGACGTCGTAGTCGGCTTCGACGGCTCGCAGTGCGCGCTCGAGGGCGGACTCGCGGGCTCGTACGGAGGCGAGGCGGACGTCGAGCAGGAAGGCGTCGGTGCATGCGGGCAAGAGGTGGAGCCTGTCGCCGAAATGGTTCTCGCCTACGGCAACGATGAGGTCGCTCAGTTCGCCCTTGGCATCGCCGGCCATGTGGTTGGTGAGAGAGTCGCCGTCCATGGCGAGCGGTTCGTGACCGAGCTGCTTGGTGAGGTGGCCTTGGGGGTCGAAGTCGACCAGAAGGACTCGCTGTCCGAGACCGGGGAGGTCTTCCAGCGCGAGCGGGTCGTTGGTGCTGTCTTCGTCCTCGAGGAGCGCGGCGAAGTGCTTGGAGACGCGGACCGGGACGAGGGCGGCAGGGTCTTCGGCGAGGGCTTCGCCGAGACCAGCGGTGATGGCGGTCTTGCCGACGCCGCCCTTCTGGTTGCAGACGACGATGCGTCGGACGATCGCGGGCCGCTTCACCTCGGGAACGGGGTTAGTGTCGAGCCAGAGGGTGATTGCCTGGGACAGGCCTTGGGTGAGGGATACACCGCGGGTCCTGACGTCACTTCGGAAGCCGTTCCACAGCTCTTCGGGGAGGAAGGTGGAGTACGTCTCCGAGCCTGTGGTGTCGACGGGCGGAAGGTTCGAACCGAGTCCGCGCCAAGCGATGATGCCCGCTTCGACGGCGTATTGCATGTCGAGGCCGTGGAGGGCAGCTCGGACTTTGAGTTCCTGCCGGAGGCTGCTCGTGAGTTTGGTGACGACCTTCAGCCGGTCGCCGCCCGTTTCAGGTGACGTCATGGCCGTCACTCTACTAACGACTTAGATCATCTTCAGCCATCGACACGTAACCAAAGTTACGAACTCTCCCAGTCCTATCACGCCGTGATAGCCCCTCACTGGGAACAGTGGGCACGTGGCCCTATCACGCCGTGATAACCCCCTACTCGGGCCAGAGGACACGTAGACCTATCACGCCGTGATAGCCCCCGCTCGGAGCCGCCGAAACGCAGAGGGGCCCCGCACTCCCGGGTGAGGGCGTTGCCCCTCAGTCGGGGAGTCCACTTCGGGCGCCGACAGCAGGGAGGCGGGGCTTTGAAACGCGAAAAGGCCGGCGCCCCCCGAGGATGCGGGGCGTGTCAGTGCCGACTGCTTACATGAGCCCATGGACACCGTGCACACGACCGCCGCCCTCCTCCCGGACCCCGCCGAGCTCCGCGCACACCTGCGCGCGCTGGCCGTGCTGGACCAGGCGATCTGCCGCGACCCGCGGTTCTCCCGCTACTCCTTCTCCACCACCTGGGGGCCTGGGACGGAGGCGGCCCTGATGGACAACGGGTCGGGTGACGACTTCTCCATCCTCTTCACCCCGGCCGGTGTGCTCGTCCGCGGCTTCGACCACGAGTCGGAGATGAGCCCGTACGGCACGGATGACGAACAGGTCTGGCCCGGTGTCATCGACGAGGTGCCCGCCGCGCTGCGCCCGCTCCTGGAGGACCCGGCCTTCGTCGACGAGGGCCTCGGCGCCCCGCGGGTCACCGCCTGCCTGTGGTGGGAGACCGGCGGCAGCGCCTGGCGCACCGGCTCGGACATCGAGTTCCCCGCGGGCAGCCCGGACCCGGACGGCTCTGGGCACCTCTTCCGCCTCCTCACCGACCGTTCCTCCGAGACCGTCCAGGCGCACTTCGAGGAGGACTACGGGCGGCCCGTCCCCCTCGACATCGTCCGTCACGTCCTCGCGGGCCACCCCCTGACCCCCGAGACCGCCCGCGGCCTCAATCCGGCCGCCCTCTCCGACGAGGCCCTGCTCCGCCGGATCGCCGCCGACCCCGAGGCCGAGGCGTACCTTGCCTGCGACGGCGAGTTCGACCTCACGCGGACCGACCCCATCGAGTCGATCGCCCTGCCGGCCGGTCTCCCGGTGGAGCCCGTGGCCGGCTGCAACGCGGGGGGCACCCACTACCTCTGCGGCCCGGCCGGCTCCGACCGTGTCCGCCCCGTCCTCTACACCGACTCCGAGGGCCAGGCTTCCCTCATCGCGGAGTCCCTCGCCGAGGCCCTGACCCTGGCCATCGTCCTCCCCTCCTGGCACGACGCCCTGGCCGGCTTCCGTCCCCCCGCGCTCAACGCCGACTACCTTGAGGACAACCCGGACCACCCCGAGGTCCGCGACCGCCTCCTCGCCGCCCTCCGCCTCCCCCCGGCCACCGAGCCCGAGGTCCTGGCCCGCCTCCTCACCACGGCCGCCCGCACCGTCCCGGACGGCTTCCTCCCGTCGGTCGAGGGCGAGGAGGACACGGCCTTCGAACCGATGCTCCGTCTGCCGGCCGAGTAGGACAGCCCCGACGCGCGCCGCCTTCCGGACCCGACGCACCGCTACGGCGAAGCCATGACCGCACTGTGGACGATCGCGTTATTCCCCAGGGGTAAGTTCACGTAATTCCCCAGGTCCTGGCTTGGGAGGCTAGGTTGCGCCGGGTATGCCCAGGGCGACCAGCAGGGATGAGGAGAGCTGTTCCGCGAACAGAGCCGACCCAGCACCAAGGCGTCGGCGCGGGGCAGGTCGAGGACCTTGTCGGCGATGAGGTCGCTCAGCTCGGTCTCACTCAGGCCGGTGGCCTCGCGGATGGCCTCCTCGCTGGCGCCGTCGGCGTGCATCGACAGCGCGACGGCCTTGTGCGCGGAGCGGGTCGAACCGGCGGTGGTGGGGTTGATGTTCATGGGTGCGTCTCTAGTTTCCGGGAGGAGAGGGAAGAGGTCGGTGAGGGTGTCGGGGTCGTCAGGCAGACCGAGGACGTTCAGGAGCTGGGCCAGGTCGTCCTTGTCGTGGGCTCGGCGGGCGACGGTGCGGGCGGCGGCGCCCTGTTCGTCGTCGGTGTTGGCGTTCAGGGCCAGGGTTTGGGCCTTGGCGCTTTCGGCGAAGTCGTCGAACACGGCGGCCTCCTACGCGGCCTCGGCGGTGGTGGTCGGGCGCGGGCGGCGCTGGGCGAGGAGGAGGAGCTCGCGGTTACGGCGCTGCTGCTCGGGGGTGAGCCGGCGGGGCCGGGGGCCGTCGCGGTGCCACAGCGGCGAGGCCGGCGGCTCGGGGTAGGCCAGGGCGTGGTCGACGGAGTGGTCGGTGTCGCTCACAGGTGCCTCCAGTCGGTGGAGGGGGAAAGTCAGGCGTGGTCCTTGCCCTTGCCGCTCTTGGGCGGGTCGGAGACGAACCGGGCTGCGCCCGGGTTGGCGGCGTTCCAGCTCTCCGCGCACGTCTTGTGCACGGGCTCGCCATCGTGGGAGCGCAGCGGGGTGAACTGGCGGCACAGCACGCACCGCTCGGGCCGGGCGAAGTGCGACGCGTCGCGCCAGTCCAGGAGGTGAACCGGCGCGGCGGGCGGCTCGGGCGGTGCGGGTGTCGTGCGGCGGGTGGTCATGGCCGGAAGCCGGGGAGCTGGTCGAGGACGCGTTCCAGGAGGTCCGGCGTCGGGCGCCAGGGGCCGAGTTGTCCGGTCGCGGGGACCGGCAGGGCGAGCTCCTGGACGTCCCGGAGCTCGAGGTGCCAGGCCCCGGGGAGCGACCACGGCGTGCAGGGGGCCGCGCCGTCGGGGTCCTGGTGCAGGGCGGCGATGCGGGCGATGCCGAGGACGGCGCCGGTCACCAGCTCGCGGCCGCGGACCGCGTGGGCGACGAGCGGGTCCCGCCGGGCCCGGCGGTCGATCTGCCCGCCGGCGTGCAGCAGGACCCAGCCCGGCCGCCAGGGCCGGGGGCGGTTCTCGATCGTCTTGTGTCCGGCCAGGATCGCGGCCGTCCAGGGCTGCCTGATGGTGATGCCCCGGATCCAGTCGCCTTCGGGGAGAGAGGCAGTGCTCATGCGGCCCGTCCCCACGAAGCCGTTCCCGGGCGCCCGGCGCGGCGGCCGTTGACGGACGGCACGGAGGCGTGCGCGGCGGTGGCGAAGTGTGCCCGGCCGGAGTGCTTGCCCTCGTACAGCGCGGTGTCAGCGGCCCGCTGAAGCAGGCTCAGGTCGCGGGAGGCGACCGCGGCCGGGGTGGCGACGCCGACCGAAGCGGCAACGCCGACGGTCCGGCCGTCGTCGAGGACGACCGGGGTGTGCAGCATCCGCACCAGCTGCTCCAGGCGCTGGACGCAGCGAGCGGCGGGCAGCTCCAGAACAAGCGCGAACTCGTCGCCACCCAAACGCCCGACAGCGGCGGCCGGACCGGCCCACGCGGCGAGGCGGGCCCCGAACGCGGCGAGCACGCTGTCGCCGGCCGCGTGACCGAGCCGATCGTTGCTTGCCACTAGTCCGGTCAACATGGTCCGCGTCGACCATGGCCACGACCGCGTTGTCGCCGTGCCGGGCCAGGAGGCGGCGGGCGCGGTGGGTGTAGGCGTCGCGGCGCAGCAGGCCGGTCAGCGGGTCGCGCTTCGTGGCGGCCAGGCGCCGGTGCAGGGCGGTGGCGTGGACGGCCCAGCCGGTGAGCGGCACGGCGGCGGTGGTCAGCAGGAGTACGCGGGTCCCGATCCGGGTCGTCCGGGTCCGCAGCTGTGTGACGGGGTCCATACTGGGGTCTCCCTCTCGTCGTGTACGGGACGGGCTCAGCCCCGGGGCAGGCGCCGGTTTGGACGCCATGACGTCTGCCTCGGGGTACTTCTGTGTCTGGGTGCCGGTGGTCCGGCGGTGTGCTGAACAGGCCGTGAGGGGCCATCGCGTCCGCCCCGCCCCGGAGCCACGTCGGCTCGGGGGAGGGCGGCACGGAGTGCTCTCACGTGCTCAGTAGCCGCGGCGGTCGTCGACGACGTCGGCCGTCTCCACCATCTGGGCGACCAGGCGGTAGATCTCGCGCGCGGCGGCCCGGACGGGCTGCCGGTGGATCAGCTGGGCGGCGAACTCGGTCGCCTTCTCGGCGAGCTCGCTCGCCTTGGTCGCGAGGACCTCCTCGGCCGCCGCGTCACCGGGTTCGGCGGGCAGCTGCGCGAGGAGCTGGTGGACCACGGCGGCCATCACGGCGCTCGCCTCGGTGAGGTCGCCGGTCGACAGCCAGCCCTCCAGGTCCTCCTGGCCGGTCAGGGGCGGGGTGTAGGCGCCGGTCGGCGTGAAAGCGGTGGTGCCCTTCGTCCACGCCTGCAGGAGGATCTGGCCCTGGTAGGGGTCGGCGCCGACCCTGCGGTCTGTGACGGTGTGCACGAGGGCGACCGCCCGGTCGCCGGGCCGGGTGTCGGGCACCCAGGCCCCGCCCAGGCGCTCGATCAGGACGGCGCCGAGGCGCTCCAGCGGGTCGGGCCGCATGGTCGGGTCGGTGTCGGTGGTGGTCATCGGACGGTGTCCTTGAGTTCGTTCTGGACGCGGGAGCCGCGGACGTAGTTGATGCCTTCGGCCATGTAGTGGAGGTCGATCAGGGTGCCGGAGTTGTCGATCCGGTCGCGGAGCTCGTCGAGGCGGGCCCAGGCGATGCGGAGCTGTCCGACGAGCCAGGCGGTGTCGCTGGTGGTGTCCTCGCCGAGCGCGGCCTCGATCGCGGTGAGGCGGTCGGTGTCCTGCTCGCTGGCCGCGAGGTAGGCCAGCGCCCGGCGGTGCTCGTCCTCGGTGAAGAGCTTGTGGACGCGGCGCTCCAGTTCGGCCTCGGGGTCGGCGTCGTACTTGGCGAAGCCGCGCTCCCAGACCAGGCGGCGGGCCAGGTCGTAGTCGTCCCGGTCCGGTTCGGCGCTGTCGGTGCGGTACGTCATCGGGCGCTCCTGTCGGCGGCGGTGGGGGCTTGGTGGTGGGGGCTGCCGGGGTGGCCGATGAGGGTGGCGATCTGCCGGGTGGAGAGCAGGTGGCCGGAGCGGTCGAGCTGCTGGTGGAGCGCGGTGACCATGGCGTCCCGGCAGCGCAGCCGGGTGACCTCGGCGAGGAGCCAGGCGATGTCGGCCGGGGCGTGGGCGATGAACTCCCCGGCGGGGAGCGGGACGTCGCCGCTGGTGCCGAGGACGGCGACCGGCTGTCCGGTGTGGTCTTCGATCAGGCCGCAGTCGCCGGGGCGCTGGCGCCAGGCGGTGTCGGGCAGGGCGGCGAGGCGGGCGCGGATCTCGGGCAGCCGGTCGGCGGCGGGGGCGAGGTGCATGTGGGTGTTCCTCACGCGGGAGAAGAGCGGGCCGGGCCTGGTGGAGGGGGCCCGGCCCGGCGAGAGCCGGAAGGAGAGGGCGGAGCGGGGGCGGTGTGTCCGTCAGGCGCGGTAGACGGGCGGGCGGCTGCCGGCGCGGAGCTCGCGGATGATCGAGCAGGGGCCCTTGGTGGCGCAGTACGCGTCGTCGGTGTCCGGCAGGGCGTTGCCCTGGGTGCCCCACATGTCGCGGGCGACCGCGTTGACGGCGCGCAGGATCTCGCCGTTGTTGGGGCGGCAGGCGCTGTTGGTGGTGCCCACGCCGTTGCGATGGGCGCTGACGATGTGCTGGCGGGCCTGGCGGGCGGCCCAGCGGCGGCTGCTGGGGCCGGTGTTCTCGTGCACGTCGCCACCGCTGTGGAAGGTGTCGAGGTGGCAGGCGGTGCAGTGGTAGGTGACCATCTGCTGCGGCTCACCGCCGCGGCTCCACGTGCCCTCGAACTCGTAGACGACGACCTCGGCACCCTGGATCTCGGTGTGGGCGAAGGCGGTGACGAGGCCGACGCCGTCCGCGATGCCGCCGCGGGCCTTGACGTTCCAGAAGGTGCGGGGGATGAAGTCGTCCCAGCCCTTGCCGTGGGGCCACTTCCCGTACGTGACGCCCTGCGAGGGGTCGAAGGACGCGGTGCCGCTGGCGTTGTCGCGCTTGTACTGCTCGATCTGCTCGATCGATCCGAAGTAGATCGCGGAGAACTCCTCGGACTCCAGGAAGATCAGCCCGTACCCCTCGGGGCGGGTGTCGTGGTCGTTCTCCCGCAGCATCTCGACCATGTCCTCGTAGCCGGGGGTGCCCGGGGCGATGGTGCCGACGAGGGGCAGCCGGTACCGGTCGCAGCTGGTGACGTAGGTGGGGTTGGTCTCGCTGACGTTGTGCGGGGTGCCGTAGGTGTTCGTGATCGTGATGCTCATGCCCGGGGGTCCTTCCCTGATGAACGGCGGGCGCCCGGCGTGGCCGGGGCGCGGCGGGTTGTGGTTGTCCGGCGAGGTGTTGGGGCGCGGCTCAGGCGCGGATCGCGTCCGTGTACGGCGCGGCCAGGTCCTCGAGGTCGTCGTCCTGGTCGTCCTGGTCGCCGCCGTGGACGGTGCAGACGGTGTCCGCGTCGGTGAGGGAGCCGGTGAGCGCGTCGAGGAGCGTGGTGACGGAGTGGGCGGGGGTCCAGGCCGGGGCGGTGCACTCGTCGTCGACGGGGCAGGCGGTCAGCAGGTCGAAGCCGTAGTCGCCCTCGCTGTCGATGTCCGTGCGCAGGGCGAGCTGGAGGCGGTCGGCGCCGAGGGTGATCTCGGCGACGCGGTCGCCGCCGGCGAGCGTGGAGCCCTCCACCCACCGCCACAGCGGCAGGACCGCGTCCCCGAAGATCCGACGGACGAGGAGGAGGGAGCCGAGGCCCCGGTGGCCGTCCCAGCCGAGGTCGGCGCGGCGGGCGTCGCTGGCCCGCTGGAGCAGCGGCTCCAGGCGGTGAAGCTGGTCGGCGAAGACGACGTGGTCGAAGCCCTCGCCCCGGAGGCCGGGGAACGCGGTGACGGCGGCGGCGTGCTGGGCGCGGACGGTGTCGGCGGGCACGGCGCGGTCGGGGGTGCGGGCGGTCTGCCGGATGACGCACAGGGAGACCGGGGTGCCCATGAGGACCGCGACCGTCGGGACGCCGTGGCGGCGCGCGGCCTGCACCAGACCCGCCCTCACGGCGCGCTCACAATGCGTCGCGTCGACGACGGTCGTCTTCTTGCGGGTCAGGCGGGCTTCCAGGACGGTCCGCAGGGCGGCGACCGCGTCGGCCGTGGCGGCCTGGTCGCCGGCTTCGTCCGAGACCACCGCCCGGAACGCGTCGAGCTCCAGCACCTGGGTGCTGGGCCAGGTGGAGGCGAAGGTCGACTTGCCGGAGCCGGCGGCCCCGATCAGGACGATCAGCGCGGGGTCGGGGAGGGTCGTGTCGAGCGGCTGCAGGGTGGCGGTGAAGGTACGGGCCATGAGCGCGAGTTCTCCTGTCGCGAGGGCGGGGTGCGAGCGCCGGAAGGCAGAGAGCGAGGGCAGCGGTGAGGAGGGAGGCCGCCGGCCGGTGCGCCCCGCCCGTCCAGGCGTGGGGGAGGCGGGGCGCACGCGGAGCGGGCCGGGGTGGTTCGGGTCAGTCGCCGACGTCGGTGCGGTACTCCTGCGTCATGTCCCACACGAGCGGGCGCAGGAGCTCGTGGGCCCGGTTCAGGAACACGTTGCGGGCGGTGTCGTCGGTGCTGTTGAGGGCCTCGTCGAGGTAGGACGAGGCGGTCTCCAGGTCCTCGTGGCCGTTGATGCCGGCCGCCTCGTAGCGCGGGGCGGCGGTGTCGAGCTGGCTGATGAAGGCGGCGAGGTCGGTGGCCGGGGGCTGCTGCGCGACGTAGGCGATGTCGTCGGCGTAGCGGCGGATGAGGGTCTCGGCGGTGAGCACGGTGGCGGTCATCGTCGTCTCCTGCACGGTGAGCGAGGCCGATGTGGCGGCCAGGGCCGGGCTGTCCGGTCCTCCGCACCGCCCCGAACTCCGCGTGGTACGCGGGCCAGGGGCGGCACAGGGAGCCGTCAGACCGTGCTCGGCGCCACCGCGTCGAGGGCCTCGGCCGTCTTGCGGGCGCGCGGGACGAGGTCGTCAAGGATGTCCCGGACGTTGGTGACAGGGACCGGCGTCGGGTCGTCGGCGGTCAGGAGCGTGTAGCGGGGCTCGGCGATGCCGCGCTCGCTCTCCTCGCGGCTGTAGTGCAGGACCGTGCCGGGGGCGAGGTAGTAGGTGGCCTCGCCGTTGGTGTAGCCGCGCCACCGGCCGGGGTTGCTTAGCAGCTGGTCGCTGAGGTCGATGCGGTAGGCGGCCTGGGCGGCGCGGCGTGCGGCGTCGTCCTCGGCGGCTGCGGTGACCTGGTCGAGCGCCTCGCTCAGGCCGCCCGGTACGGCGACGCCGCGGGCCTCGGCCGCGCGGGTCTGGGCGGCGACCCGCATCTCGGCGACGTCGGCCTGGGCGAAGCGGCGGCGCAGCGGGGCGAGCAGCGCGTCGACGACCGTGGTGAAGAGGAAGGTGCCGCCGAGCGCGACGGCGCCGGTGGCGGCCAGGCGCAGGTCGGCGTCGAGGGTGGCCGGGTAGTAGGTGTATCCGACCACGGCGCCGCTGACGGCACCGGCCAGCATGGTGACCATGTCGGCGCCGTCGAGCAGGGCCTGGATGGAGCGGCGTACGGAAGCGCGCACAGCGGGTTCCCTTCGGGATGGGTGAGGGCGGCCCGCCAGGCAGCGGGCCGGTTCAGCAAGGTGGTTCGTGATGCCCGGCCGGGCGGCGCGGACGGGGGAGCGTGCGGGGCGGCCGGCTACCGGGACTTCGCGCCGGAGGTGGCGACCAGGGCGGCGACCGTCTCCCAGCCGTGGTGCCAGGCGGAGTCCAAGTGGAAGGCGCCGTTCATGCCGAAGTCGGCGAGCTTGTAGAAGCCGCCCTTGCCGGTCTTGGTGGCGAGCTTCTCCAGCAGGCCCTCGCCCGGGACGCGCCGGTCCGCGGCGTAGTGGGTGCCGAAGGAGATGGCGAGGGCGGTCGCGGCCGCGGCCGGGTGGACCTTGATGCCGAGCGCGCGGGCGCCGAGCCCGGCGACGATCGCCTGCGTGGCCACGTAGGTCAGGCAGTGCTCCAGGCACGCCTTACGGCCGTCGGCCGTGCCGTGGGTGGTCTTCTCCTCGGTGGCCGGGTCGACGTAGGTGACCGGGTGGTCGTCGGACGCGCCCTTCACCCGGGCGCAGAAGTCGCTCTGCACCCAGAAGTCGCCGGCGGCGCTGGCGGCGCGGGTCAGTCCGAGCAGGGCGGCGAAGACGGCGAGACGGTGAGCCTGCATGAGGTGGTCCTCTCGGTTCAGGCGGCCAGAAGGTGCGGGGCCGGGGGAGCGGTGTAGGAGGCGGGGTCGGCGGGCGTGCCGTCGTAGCACTCCAGGCACGAGCCCAAGGTCCGTAAGGGAAGGCAGTGGAAATAGCGCCGGCCACAGGGGCCGGGACACGTCTGGCGAGCAGCCATCGCCTTGTCGAGCGCGGCTTCCTTCGCGAGGGTCATCGGGAACTTGGGCTTCGCCAGGTCGATCCGGTACAGCCACGCGAAGCGCTTGCCGCCACGGCATTCGATCCGGGCGACGGGCTCCGCTCCTCCCGGGCGAAGTCCCATCTCGCGCAGCTGGCGGCGGGTCGCGAGGTTCGCGCGCCCGGCCTGCTTCCACCGGTAGACCGGTAGAGAGCCGTCGCCGGGGTCGTAGAGGTCGACGTCGACCAGGTCCTGGTCCTGGTCGTCCATCACCTGCTCCAGGCGCCGGGCAGCTGGGCGGGGCGCTGCGGGTAGCGGGGTCCGGGGCGCTGCGGGCGGGGCCGGCCGATCCGGCGGCGCGGTCGGGGGATGAGCACGAGCGGTCTCCTCCAGTCGTCGGGCGGGCAGCGCTGCGCCCCGCCGACGTGGTGCTGGTGTCGGCGGGGCGCGGCGGGTGGTGCGGACGGGCGGGTTATGCGGCGAGGCCGTGCGCCGTGCGGTGCTCTGCGGGCGCGGTGCGGCCCGGCCGGGGCGTCTCCGACTGGTCCGGAGGGGCGCCGTGCAGGTGGGTGCCGATCAGGTAGCCGATCAGCAGCCCGCCGATGCCGAAGACCTTGTGGCGGTTGGCTTTCCACCAGGTCGGGGCCGGGGGCTCGGTGAGCACGCCTATGACGGTCGGGGCTTTCGCCAAGACGGGGTCTCCTTGTCGCTCGCGGTTGGGATGGTGCGTGCGGCCGGGCGGCCTGTCCGGTCCTCGCCCGACCCCGTGCGGGACGGGGCGGGCGAGGGCCAGGCAGAGCGTCAGGTCAGCGGGCGCGGCGGGTGCGCAGTCGGCGGGCGGTCCACTGCCGCAGCCGGTCGAGGCGCGTGGGGTGGGTGTGCCGCCAGGCGCTGGGGAACACGCCCTCCTCGGTGGGGAACGAGCGTCCGGCGCCACAGCTGCACAGCCAGAAGTACGGCTCGGGGCGGGTGCCGTCGCGCACGGCGGTGATCTTCACCGGGGCGCCGTCGTGGCGTCCGTGGAAGGTGCCGATGCGGAACTCGGTGTCCTTCAACTGCATGGGATGTCCCTTCGTCAGTTCGGTGCGGCAAGCGGGGTTCAGCGCTGGAGCGGGTGGACGTTGTCCGGTTCGTCGCCGTAGTCGTCACCAGCCGGGGCGGGGGCGGGGATCGTGGCGTGGAGGTGGACCGCCGGGTTGAACTGGTACTGCGGCGGGTGGTTGTGGACGATCGGCCGCAGGCTCAGGCCGCGCAGGGCGAAGATGCTGGCGAGCGCCCACATAAGGGCGGCGAGCCCGGTGGCGGCGGCGCGACCTCCCGCCGGGGTCGCGGACCAGATCATGGCGAGGGATCCGATCCCGAACAGCAGCCAGGCGATGCGGGCTCCGGCGTTGCCGAAGAACCCGCCGACCAGGCCGAGCAGCCCGGTCAGCTGCCAGAACGCGTACAGGGCGGCCGGGGCGACCGGCAGGTGCGCGGCCTGGTCGGCGAGGAACACCCTGATCGGGTGGTCGACCGTGCCCCACAGGCCGCTGCCCTCTCCGGCACCGGACGCCGGGACGTCGGACAGGGCCTTGAGCGTGGCGGAGGTGATGTCGCCGGCGGCGTCCAGCATCAGCACGATGAGGCTGAGCCCGCCGAACAGGAGGGCGGCCTTGATCCAGTTGGCGGCCTCGTGCCAGCTGACGTGCCGGGCCTGGCCGACCTCCTCCCACCGCTCGTAGAGAAAGCCGCCCTCCCTCCAGGACGTCTTCCACGCGGCGCGCAGCCACCCGAAGCGCCCCGTGCCGTGCTGGCTGTCGAGTTCGGGGGCCGGCGGCACGGGCGGCAGCTGGTTGAACAGGTCGAAGAAGTTCGGGTTGTCCTGGCCGTTGACCGGCTGCTTGTCGTTGTGGGTCATGGTGGGGCTGCTCCTCTGCCGGAAGGCGGGTGATGGTGGGCGGGTCAGTGGATGTTGTTGCGGGTGCGGGCGAAGAACGCGCCGCGGGTGGTGCTGTTGTTGTGGATCTCGGTGTGGTGGGTGACCGGGCCCTCGTAGACGTTCTTGGTGACGGCCGCGCGGGCCTTGCTGATCGCGCCGCCGATGGCGGTGGCGGCCATGGCCAGGCCCGCGAACGGCAGGGTGACCATGAGGACCCCGGCGAGGCTGACGGAGGCCAGGCCCTGCAGGACGAGCCAGGCGCCGCAGCCGATGCCGGTGATCCCGGCGCCCACGCCGATGCTCGCGACGGCGATCCCGGCCGCCCAGGCCGGGACGATCCGGTGGTCGGGCTGCGGCACGGGCGGGGTGGTACCGAAGGCCGGCGGCGTGGTGTCGTCGCGGTAGGAGGTGGGGTGCTGCCGGACGGGCTTGCCCGCCCACTCGTCGAGCAGGCGGCGGGCTTCGGCGGCGGCTTCGGACTCGGGCAGGCCGGACTGGGTGGTGTGCAGGGGGTCCATCAGGGGGTCTCCGATCACGCGGGAAAGGGGCGCGCCCTCCCGGGCCGTGGTGGCGGGGAGGGCGCGTGGGGGAGTGGTCGCGCGCAGCGGGGAAGGGCGTCGCCGGAAGTGGTGTCCGGCGGCGCCCTTCGGCGTTGTGCAGCAGGTGGTTTGTGGCTGGCGGGTGGGTAGTCACCGCCCGGCGCCCCGGGCATCCTCGATCCGGCAGCGCGGTGGAGGGATTCGGGTGGAGTTCGTCTTCGATTGCGGTTGGTGCGGCGGGGACAACTACTTCGTCGGCAGGCAGGTCGGCTTCTGGGTCGACAAGTGGGAGATCCCGTCGGAGTGGGACTGCCGCTTCTGCGAGGGGCTCAACTACACGCCCGACCCTCCGTGGACCGAGGCGTAGGTCAGAAGCTGGCGAGCAGTCCGGCGATCCCGGCCAGGCCGGTGTTGATGGCCGGGGCCAGGCCGGTCGCGGCGAGGGTGAAGCCGAACAGCGTGCAGGTCAGCGCGGGGCCGAAGCGGACATGTCCGCCCTTGACCAGGACGACGACGATGATGGCGAGCAGCGCGGCGGCGGAGATGGACAGGGCCACGGGCTGGGTACTCCTTCGCGAAGAACGGGGGGGGCCGGCCGCCGTTCGGGCGGGCCGGCCCCGGGGTGATGGGCGGGGTGGTTCAGGCGTCGGTGAGGCTCTTGATGGCCTCCAGCGCCTGGCGGGGCGAGGTGACCTTCGGCTCGGCGCGGCGGGCGCTCTTGGAGCCGCGCCCGCCTCCGCCCTTGCCGCCGCCTCCACGCCGGCGGGGCTTGCCGTCGCCGTCGTCGTCCTCGTCGGGCTCGGGCCAGAACTCGCCGGGCCGCGGCTCGGGCTCGCTCCAGTCGAACCACAGGCCGAGCTTGGTCAGCTCCTCGGTCTCGTAGTCGGTGAGCCGGTGGACCTCGCTGGGGAACAGGTCGCCCAGGTCCTCGTCGAAGTCCACGTACAGGGCCTTCATCAGGACGGCCCGCCCGTTGTCGAGGACCACGACCGCGACGCCACCGGTGGAGACGCCGTTCTCGGGCTCGGCCTCGCCGGCCATGGCCCGCTCGATCGCGCTGCCTTCCTTGGGGGCGTAGCGGGCGGGGATGGTCGGGACGTCGTAGGCGTTCTCCATGGTGCCCTCCGCCGCCTTGCGGGTGGCGCCGGGCGATCCCATGTTGAAGATGACCGGCCTCGAGTTCTGCCGGAGGTTGTCCTTCATCTCCGTGGAGAAGCCGTTGTGCGCGAACGGCGACTGCCCGGCCGGGTTGAAGCCGATGCCGTACTTGAGGCCCATGACGGTCAGGGCGTCGCCGTCGGCCTGGATGAACTCGCCGTACTCGGGGTCCTGGCTCGCGGTCATGAACTCGTCCGCGTAGACGTTGAGCTGCTTGTAGGGGCAGCGCGGGTCGCCGGGCTTGTAGTCGTGCGGTTTGCCGTCGTGCGCCCAGGGCATCTCCGCCCGGATCTGGCACAGGGCCTTGGCCGCGCGCAGCTGGCGGGCCATGTAGAGCGGGGTGATGCCCTGGCGGTCGATGAACTCACCCAGGGCGGTGGTCTTCTCGTCCTTGAAGCAGGACGAGAGCCACACGATCTGTCCGGCGTTGGACTCGGCCACCATGGTGACGGCGAAGAACTGCGTCTTGCCGCCGCGGGTGACGCCGAGGACCAGGCCGTGCTTGGCGGCGTTCTTGTCGTGCTGGAACACGAAGTTGTGCACCGGCTGGCCGGTGATGCTGAACCCGCACACGTACATGCCCTTGGCGTTAGGGGTGAGCAGCTCGCGGGTGGCGGGGAACTTCGGGGACAGCGGCGGGGTGTCGAACACGCTGATCAGGAACTCGGACCCTTCGACCAGGACGAAGACGCGGCTGTCGTCATCGGGCAGGCCCAGGCCGCGGCAGACCTTGGACAGGTCGATGCGCGGAGTCTCGGTGGAGTCGGCCATCCGCGCCCGGTAGAACGTCACCCCGCGCTCGTTGTCGCGGGTGGTGTGGACCAGCTCGGAGCCGGGGGCGCCGCCCTTGGGCGAGCCGACCTTGTCCGTCCACTTCTCCTGGTCGGTCGGCTTGGTGCGACGTCGCTGGTTGGCGTCGGGGGTGATGTGGGCCTCCATCCAGCCGGGGCCGCCCTGGCGGCCGGGCTGGATGGCGACCTCGGAGAGCACGACGTCGCTGGAGGGCACCGCGAACGGGGCGGCGACCGCGGCCTCGGTGAGGCCGGTGATCGGCCGTCCGGTCTCCGAGGCGCGCAGCAGGATCGTCAGGTCGTGCCGCTGCCCGGGGTGCCGGGTGGCCTTGACGACGTGGGTGCGGCCGGGCATCCCGGCGTTCTCCCACAGCATCCGCACCTCGCGGGTGAGCAGGTCCGCGCCGTCGTCCACCACCGGCGGGGCCACCGGCTCAGGGACTTCGGCGGGCGCCGGCTGCGGGGCGGGAGCGGCGAGGGCGGGACGGTGGCGGCGGCGGGAGTGCCGGGAGTAGGGCAGCACCAGCAGGCCGAGCGCCGCCCATCCGGCGGCGAGCAGCCCGTCCATCCCGTACGGCCCCCAGCCGATCGTGTTCTTGGCGGCGACGTCGACGGCGGCGGCCAGGACCAGCGGCGTCCAGCGCAGGATCTTGCGTCCGGCGCCGGTCTCGTCGCTCTTGGCGGCGAGCACCCAGCCGCCGATCCCGGCCGCGCCGGCGAGCTGCACGACCTGGTTGACGGGGCTGTCGGGGTAGAGGTTCGGGGCCACGGCCAGCACGGGCGCGGCGAGGGTGTAGGCGAGGCGTTCGAGCGTGACACTGCGCGGCGTGGCCACCGAGCTTCTCCTTCAGGGGGAACGGGCACGGGCGGCCCCGCTGGTGTGCGGGGCCGCCCGTGGCGGGGTGGGGGAGTAGGGGTCAGCGGTTGAAGAACCCGGGCCGGGGCGTCTTCTCGCGCCGGCCGGAGCGGATGTCGTCCAGCGCGCCGTAGAGCCGGGCGTGGGTGCGCCGGGTCTGGTGGGTGAGCTCGGCGGTCTCCTGCGCGGTGTCGGAGAGCTTCTTGACCTGCACCCCGGCGCCGCCAAGGGCGACGGCGACGTTGCTGGTCAGCTCCACGAACTTCGCGTCCAGTCCGGCGTTGTCGATGTCGCGGGCCACGTCCTCGGCCCGCTTGGCGTTCCTCCGGACGCTGCGCACGAGCTCCTCGAGGCCGAGCCCGGCGTCGTCGAGCGCGCGCCCGAGGGCGTCGAGCTTGGCCTGGACGGCCTTGTAGCGGTTGTCGCCGTCGGCGACAGCGGGCGCCGAGCCGCCGGTGTTGGGTGCGAGATCACTCATTGGCGGGTGTCCTCCTTGCTTCTAGTCGTGGTGAGCGGCGGCCGACGCGTACGTCAGGCCCGCGTCTTCCTTGGCGGCCATGTCCTCGCCGTACACGCGGGCGACCATGCCGGCCGCGAGCTTGGCGGCCTCCAGGGCCAGCCCGCACTCGGACGCGCACCGTTCGGCCTGCTGCTTCATGCGGGCCGCGGAGTCGGCCAGGTCCGAGATCAGCTCGGTGACCTGGGTGCTGACGTTGTGGTCGCCGACCAGGTCGGTGGCCATGTCCCGCAGGGCGTCGGCGACCTGGTCCAGGGCCTCCGCGAGGGCTTCGGCCCGCTCCTGGTCGGAGGCGGCCTGGATGGCGATGTTCGCCATCTCCATCAGGTACTCGTCGAACGTGATGTCCGTGCGGTGCTGGGCGGCCAGGCCGCCGCTGCCGGACGGCCTGCTGACCTGCGAACTGCTCACGCTGCTCCCTTCCGTGACTGTCGGCCGGCTGGTGCCGGGCCGGGCGGTGTGCGGCTCCGGCGCGGGCGGCAGGCCCCGCACGCCGGTCGTGACGGCCGCGGGTCCGTCGGGGACGATGTCGGCGTCGACGATGTCGTCCTCGCCGCTCGTGGTGCCGGTGCGCGGCGGGCGGGTGGGACGGTCGGGCCACTCCACCGTCGGCGTGGAGTCCTCCGCGCCGAACGGGCTGTCCGACCTGCGGCCGGAACGACCGGAGCGTCCCGTACGACCGCGTCCCGCCCGGCCGGTGCGACCGGCTCGGCTCGTACGTCCGCGCCGTCCGGCCCGGCCCGTTCCGGCGGTGCGCCGGCGCCGGAACCGACGCCGCTTCTTCGCGCCGTCAGACGCCCCGTCACCGGCCTTGGAATCCTTGTCCGGCTCGTCGCCCGACTTGCCGTCCTTCGCGGCGCCAGAGGCCCCGTCAGGGCCGTCCTTGGCCGTCTTGGAGTCCTTCCCGTCGGTGCCCTTGGCCTTGGAGTCCTTGGTGTCCTTCTCCTTGGTCAGGCTGACCTTCTCCGCCCCGGCCGCCTTGGCGTCCTTCGCTTCGGCCGCGGCCTTCGCGTCGGCGCGGCGCTTGTCGAAGCGGCGCTGGGCTTCCTCGCCCAGGGCCTGGCCCAGCGTGGTGCGGCCCGGGTCGGCCGACGCCGCAGCTTCCCGCTTCGCCTTCCGCGCATCCGCCCGCGCCGCCCTCTTGGCGCGGCGGTCCTCCCACGCCTGCTGCTTCTGGGAGCGAGCCTGGTCGCGGTCCTTGGACCGGTCCGCGACGTCGGCGGCGTGCCCGGCGGTGCGCCGTTCCTGCCGCCCGGCCTGCCGGGCCCCGGCGCGCTCCTGGCGGCCGCGGGCCCGCTCGGCACGGGGGCTGGACGCCGGACCGCCGCCGTCGGCCTTGGAGTTGCCGCTGCGACCGGAGCCGCCAGAGCCCGTCTGAGAGCCTTTCGATCCCCCGGACGACCCGTCGCGCCCGGAACCGGCTGCGCGGCCGCCAGAGCCCCGTTCGGAGCCCTTCGCGCCGCCCTTGCCGCCTCCGCCGCCCCCGGTCACTCCGGCCCCCGAACGGCCACCAGGGCCGCCGGAGTTGGAGCCGCGCGACGGCCCGGTCCGGTTCGGCCCGGCGCCGGAATTGGTGCGGGAGGGCCCGCCACCGCCTCCGCCGCGCGAGGAGCCGCCACCGCCGCCGGCCTTCGAGCGGCCCTTGTCCGTCCCCATCCCGGAGCCGGACGCCGAGCCGGACGCCTTCGTGCGGTCGGCGTCGGCCTTTCCGCGCGCCGCCGCCTTGTCGCCCTTCGCTCTCATCATCGCGGCGTGGAGCTTTCCGTTCTGCTCCATCATCGCGACTTCCTGCGCGGTGCGACCCTCGATCAGCGCAGCCTGCCGCGCTATTTCAGCCTCACGGAAAGGCGCTTCGCTTTCGTGATTGGCCCGCGCCATTTCCAGCCGGAATTCCAGCCAGTCACCGAGGCGGTCGGCGAGAGAGCGGCGCTGCTCGTATTCGCCTTCCTCGTATTCGCCTTCGGATTCCTCGACTACCGGCGGGGCGATTCCTTCGGAACGCATCGCCAGTGCGGGGTCCGGAGCCGCCGGAACTGCGGGGAGTTCCATGGTGGTCTCCTCCGGGGTTTCCGGGGGAGCCTCCGGGACGTCTTCCGGCGGCGGAATGGTGTCGATGAAATCCGGGATCGGCGGCAGCTCGTAGGTGGAATCACCGCTCCACGGGCCGTGGACCAAGGTCCCGCCGTCGGTCTCGTCGGACTCGTCGGACACGGGGCACCTCCCCTCCTGGGGACTTGACAGACAGTGGGGTCTCGTGTGCACGCGCGTGCACGTGCACGTGTGCACGCTTTACGCGCGCGAGGCCCCGCCGGAGCCCGGCGGGGCCTTCGTTGGTGACGGTCAGTTACGCGGGCCGTGCTGCTTCAGGACGGTGTCCGCGTACTGCATGAGGTGGTCGAACAGCCGCGGGTTGCCCGCCTGCCGCTTCTCCAGCACCAGCTTGAAGAGGCGGCAGACCAGCGTGAATGCGGCGAGGACATCGCTGCGACCGGCTTTCACTTCCCGGGTGATTTCAGTCCGGGTGACTCGGAGCCAGAATTCCATCCGGCCGGTCTCTCCGCGACTTTCGATCGCCTTGCGCTCTTCTTCCTGCAGCCAGCCGTTCCGCCCTTGAATGGAGCGTTCGATGCTGCTGAGGGGGCGCGTCACGCCGACTCCCGACCGAGGTCGTAAATCGACTTAGGGGCACTGTACCCGGAATTCTGCGGCTGCGCACCCTCCTGCGGCGGATTCGGCGCGGCCTGGAGGACCGGCGGGTTCTTCTTGCGGTGCTTTTCCAGCTCCTTTTCCTTCCTTTCCTTGGCCGTATTCACCACGGCCTCGTCGTGGGCCCGGCGCTTGTAGGCGCTCTTTTCCAGGCCGGCGGTCAGGTTGTTGAGGTTCTTGAGCACCTGCCCGAGGGCCTTTTCCACGGGCATGGCGCGCAGCCTGGCGTGGTACCAGCGGTCGCCCTCCACGTGGGTGTCGCGCAGGTGGACGCGGGTCTCGTGGGCGAGGGTCTCCAGGTTCTTGCCGATGTCCAGCAGGACCCGCTGGACGTCGGCCAGGTACCGGGCGGTGGCCTCCGGGCTCTGCGCGACGTCGCGCAGGGGGGAGTAGTTCGGGTCGTTGTTGCTGTTCACGGCAGGGATTCCCTCCTGGTGTACTGATGGGGCTGTGACTGCTTCCGGCAGTCGCAGCGAGGGCCAGCCCGCTTCCTTCGGGCTGGCCCTCACTGGTGTGTGCCGGACGGTGGATCAGGGGCGGTAGCCGCTGGCGAGCAGCTCGGCCGCCTCCTGGCGGTACTCCGAGGCCGTGCCGGGCGAGACTTCGAGCTCGCGCTGGATGTCGGAGAGCGGCAGGTTGACCGCGACGCCGCCGGCCTTCTGGAGGATCAGCCGGGCGACCTTGCGGACCGCCCGCTCGCGCGGGGAGAGCTTCGCGGCGTCCTCGGCTTCGACCGCGCGCCGCTCGATTTCGGCGGCGGCCCGCCGCGTTTCGGCAGCACGCCGGTCCGCTTCGGCAGCGGCCTCGCGGGAGCGCGCGGCGTCGGCGAGAGCGGCCTCCCGGCGGCTGTCCTCCTCCGCCTTCTTGCGGTCGACTTCGGCAGCGGCGCGCCGCGTTTCGGCAGCGGCCTTCTCCGTTTCGGCAGCGACCCGGTCCGCTTCGGCAGCGGCCTCGCGGGCCTCGGCGATGGCCTGGGTCTCGATGGCCTGAGCCTCCGCCGCGGCGACCCGGTCGGCCTCCGCCGCTTCCTTCCGCTTCGCGGCTGCCTGGCGCTCCAGCTCGGCCGCCTCCAGGTCGGCGGCAGCCGCCGCCTTGCGCGCCTGGGCGATCCGCTCGGTCTCGATCGCGCCGGCCTCCGCCGCCGCGACCTTGTCCGCCTCCGCCGCCACCCTGCGCTGCTCGGCCGCCTTCCGCTCCAGCTCGGCCTTCGCCAGGTCCGCCTCGGCCGCCGCCTTGCGCTCCTCGGCCTCCAGGCGCTCCGCCTCGGCCTCGCGGGCGCGGGCCTCGGCGACCACGGCCTTGTCCAGGGCTTCCAGCTCCAGCTCAGCGGCCCGCTCTGCGGCGCTGACCTGGGCTCGGGCATGAGCTCGGGCCTGGCCGGTCTGGCCTTCGACCTCCGCCTGGACCAGGTCGACCTCGCCCTTGGCGCGCAGCCGCTCGGCCTCCGCCTTGGCCTTGGCGACCTCGCTGCGGGTCTCCGCCTCCAGGCGGCGCCGCTCGGCCTCCGCCTTGCGCTCCTGGGCCGCCCGCTCCTGGTCGTCGGGCATGGCCAGGGCCTGGGCGACGGTGTAGCCGTACGGGGCCATCTTCATCGGCAGCAGCTCGTCCTCGCTGGCCTTGGCGATGTCGCCCTTGTACTTGCGCTTGAGCCACTGCTCGTAGGCGATGAGCTCCTGCTGGCGCTGGATCATCTCCGGGTAGGAGGTGACGTTGTGCAGGCGCATCCGGCGGTAGAACCGCGGGGTGGCGACGGGGGAGAGGAGCCAGCGGTGCAGCGGGATCCGGTCGGTGACCGTCCCGGCCTCCAGCCTGGCCTTTTGGATGATCAGGCGGCGGGCGGCCTCCACGCCGATCACGAACAGGACCGGCATGACGCCGTGGCTGGCGGCCTTCACCGGGTCGGCGGCGATCTGGCCCTGTGAGCTGGCGTTGAACCAGATCGTCGCGCCGGTCATGGCGTGCGCGGCCATCCGCAGGAGCGGCCACGCGGTGTTCTTGCGGATCAGGTACAGGTCGAGCGCGAGGAACGCGATGATCGACGCGTCCACGCCGACCGGGAACCACGGGGCCAGTTCCTGGCTGAATCCCCAGCTCAGGGCGACCTTGGCCAGGGTGCTGTAGGACATCGCGAAGCCGATGACGCCGACCAGTGTTCCGCCGACCGCGGCGACGAGCGACAGCGCGGTCATCAGCCGGTCGCGGGTGGGCTTGATCGTCTTCCGCTTGTCCGGGCTCGAAACGCCTCGGGCCGTACCCGAAACCTTCTCGGGTGCGCCCGAAGCGCGGCCCGGCGGGCGCGAAGCGGGGGTGTCGGGAGCCGCGGTCTGCGGCATGTCGGTGATCGTCATGGGGGCCTCCGAGAGGGGTTGTTCGGGTGTGCGCGAAACGGCGGGGGCTGCTCCCGAAACGCGGCGAGGCGTTCCCGAAACGGCCCGTGGTGCGGACGGTTGCTTGCGAACCGGACACCGGCTCTACCCGCTCCGTGCGCACGAAAAGGCCGGCGGCCCGGGGGGCGGGCGGCCGTACTCGCGAAGCGTCACGGGGCGGGCTCGAAACTGGGATCGGCTCCCGCCGGGCGGGCGCGAAGTCAGCTCGTGTGGAGCTGCGCGCCGTGGCGGCGGAGGTCGTCGGTGGTGATGCCGTAGATCCGGCACTTGTCGATCAGCGGCTTGAGCGCGGTGCCGGCGGTGCGCGCCTCGGGCGATCCCTCGCCGAACAGCCGCTGGGTGTTCAGCAGGTCGTTGATCGCGGTCGCGGTGTGGGCGGCGTGCCGCTCGAGGCGGCCCTCGCCCACCCACTCCTCCGCGATGACGTGGAGGGTGGTGCGCCAGCTGCCGTCGTAGTCCTCGGGGTCGATCGGGGGGACGTCGCTGCCGAAGATCGCGAATGCGGCGGCCTGGGCGGCGGCTTCCGTGCCGGGCTGGAGCGGGGTCATCGTCGTGGCCATGAGGGCCTCCCTCGACTGTGCGGTCCGGGCTGTCCGGCTCCCCTTCACCGCTCGTCCCGGCCGCCGTGGTCGGCGGTCGGTGCGGGCGGATCAGGCAGCCTGCAGACCAGGTCAGGAGGCGTTGCGGGCCCGCTGGCGGGCGGCGCGGCGCTTCATGGCGCGGCGCTCGTCCTCGCTCAGGCCGCCCCAGACGCCGCCGTCCTCGCCGTGCTCCATCGCCCACCGGAGGCAGGTCTCCATCACGGGGCAGCGACGGCAGACGGCCTTGGCCTCCTCGATCTGCAGCAGCGCCGGGCCGGTGTTGCCGATTGGGAAGAACAGCTCGGGGTCTTCCTCCCGGCACGCGCTGCGCTCCCGCCAGTTCGTGTTCACCGGCAGGTCGGCGGCGGGGGCGTAGCTGGCGTTTACGATGTAGCTGCGATTCATCAGGGCCTCCCAGAAGGTCCAGTGCAGAAGTCAGCCCCGGGGCGGCCACCCCGGGGCTGTTGCGTGTCGTGGCGGCCGGACGGCCGGAGCGGGCGGGAGCTCCCGGCGCTCTCCGCCGGCCCCGGCCGGGAAGGCGCGGGGACGACGGGCAGGGCCGGGTTCAGCGCTGCTTGTTCTGTCGTGCGAGGTAGGCGTCCTGGAGGCGGGCGAACCGCTCGTGGATCGGTGTCCCGGCTTCGCACTGCTCCTCGGCCTGGCAGGCCGCGCAGCCACCGAGGTGGGTGGTGGAGTCCTCGAAGGACTTCATGTAGCGGACGTACAGGTCGTCGGTCGGGCGGGCGGTCATCGGCCGCTGCCCTGCGAGGAGCGCTTGTTGACCTCGGCGAGCTTCCGGCTCAGCTCGGCGGGGTCGTCGGCCATCAGGGGGCGGACCAGCTGGTAGAAGGTGTCGGTCTCGTCCCGCTCCGGGCCGCGCTGGTTGTCCTCTTCCTCCATGTCGCTGTAGAGGCCGGCCGACGGAGCGGCGGGAAGGGGACGTGTCATCATGCTGAGCATCAGGTCCTCCGAGTCAGGTCCTGGACAGCCCCGGGGCCCTAATCCCTGGGGCTGTCGCGTTCACTCCCCGATTGGGGAGTCGGCCGCTGTACGAGCAGCCACGGCTCCGGCCACCCCGGTTTCGTCGGGGTGGCCGGAGCCGTGGTCGTTCGTCCGGAAGGTGGGTCAGGCAGCGCCGGTCGGAAGAGCGCGGGGAACGAAGTCCTTCGCCCTCTGGAAGATCGGGGCGGGAAGGCCGTGCCGCGCTCGGAGCTCCTCGACCTCCGCGTCGCTGAGGCCGTACCGCGCAGCACCGTTCACGTAGTTCGACAGGGCCTCGTAGTGGTCCTCCGGGAGGGCCCCGCCGTTCTGCGCGACGGCGTCGGCGAACTGCGGAAGCACGAGGTTGAGGAAGTGCAAGGCGTAGTCCCTGTCCTCCGCCTGGGGCTCGGCCGTGCTGGTCTCACCCGCATCCGGCTGCTCCTGGACCGCCCGAAGGCGGGCTTCCAGCCCGGCGACCTTTTCCTCGGCAGTGCTTGCCCGGGAGTTGGCGATCTCGTACGCGGCCAGTGCCGACTTCCGAGCGAGGCGAGCCTCGTTCAGTTCGCCGGTCAGGCGCTTCACCTCGGCGTCCTTCGCCTCGGCGCTCGCGGCCTGGGCGGTGACCTCCTGCTCGGCGCGGGCGAGCTTGTCGCGTAACGCGTCGGCGGTCGTGCGTCGTACAAACGGCAGCTTCATGCGGCTGTCCCTTCATGCTGGAGGTCAACTCGGCTGGTCGTACGAGCAGCCACGGCCCCGGCCACCCCCGCGAGGGGTGGCCGGGGCCGTGGTCGTTCGTGCGGGTCAGGCGGCCGCCATGCTCGCCGCGTACCGGCGGCCCAGCTCGGCCTGCCGCTGGTCGAACGCCTCCTCGTCACCCGGGGCGAGCGGCACGCCGCGGGCCTCGGTCGGCCTGGCGCCGACGGGAACCTGCGAGCGTCGGGTGTCGGCGTCCTTCACCTTCGGCAGCACCGCGGCCCACTCGGACACCCGCTTCGCGGGGGCCGCCTCGGCGTACTGACGGTCGAAGCGCCGGCGCTCCCGGGCGAAAAACTCGCGGACGGCCTGACGCTTGGGCTCCTGGCGGAGCAGCCGGAGGAAGGTGACGGCCAGGCGCTCACCGTCGGGGCAGGGCAGCAGCTGCCCGTCTTGGTTCTTGACCTCGCCCTTGCAGGCCAGGCACTGCTGCTGGTGCTGACGGAACACCCGGCGGACCTGCTCCGCGCTGAGCGGGGCGGGCTTGACCTGGCTGGCGGCCGGGGCCGGCTTCACCTTCGGCTTCGGCAGCACCTTGGTGGCACGCCGAGAGGCGGCGGTCGGGGCCCCCTCGATCAGCCGGGTACGCACGGCGTCGGCCTGGACGTCGATGGTGACCTGGCGGTTGCTGCCAGCCGTGCAGCGGCGCCGCTCGGCGGTCTTGGCCCGGCCGGTGTGGTGGGGCACCAGCTTCGGCGTGCCCAGCACGCCGGTGATCGGAACCCACGTGGAGCAGTCGGGGCAGACCAGGTGCTCCTTGCCGGGGGTCAGGTCGATCTCGGTGACCTTGAGCTGGGAGGCGATGACCGGCGGGCGGTGGTTGACGTTCGAGGTGCGGGTCTTGCGGCGGCGCTTGCTGGCCTTCGGCATCGCGGGCGTCGTGATCATGGGGACTCCTCGTGGTCGGAGGGGCGGGTGCGTCGCGGTGCTCTCTCCGCCCGTCAGGCCGCACGGGTCGATCCCGGCGTCCTGATGGACGGACAGCGCATCTGCGCTGCGACGTGCAATGCGGGAGCCACACCAGCCAGGTGACTGGTCCGGGGGATTTGGTGGAGCTATCAACCCCGGCCCTCCCCGTAAGGGGAAGGGGCTTCCTGCGGTCGTGCTGAGGTGCGTAACCCCTGCTCAACGGAGCGTTAGGGCTATCGCTATCGCCTAGTAGAGGTCATGGAGCACCCCCGAGTCAATAGCGATAGCTCTATTCGTGTCGGTCGCTTGTGCTCGCTCACCACCGCCTGATAGAGCTAGCCCTAGAATCAGATCCGAGCAGCATTCAGAAAGGTGGCTACGATGCCCGTCTCGTACCGCGACATCGCCGCTGACCTGCGGCAGCAGATCAGCGAGGGGCGGTACCTGCCGGGCGACAAGCTGCCGATGCTGACCGAGCTTCAGGAGCAGTACGGCGCCGGCTACCAGACGGTGCGCAGCGCCATCACCCTGCTGGAGCAGGAGGGCTTGGTCGTCGCGGTGCGCCGCAGGGGAACCATCGTGCGCGAGCGCCCAGAGAAGAGGCGCATCACCCGGTCGCGGCAGGTCTACCGCGACGAGATCGGCTACTTCTTCGACCAGACTGCCCAGCCATGGGTGGCGCTGGAGGCCCCGGCCATCCGCTGGGGCGTCATCCCGGTCGACCTGGCGGGGCTCATGGGTCTCGACACGGGCGCCGAGGTGCTCATCCGTGACCGAGTGATGGGTGATCCCGAGTCGAGGAAGCCGAAGCAGCTGGCAACCAGCTACCTGCCGGCCGACATCGCCCGCGGTACCCGGCTCGCAGAAGCGGACACGGGACCCGGGGGCATCTACGACCGCCTGGAGGAGATGGGACACCGCCCGCTCCGATGGAGTGAAGGCGTCTCCGCCCGCATGCCCTCCCCGGAAGAGGCGGAGGCGCTGAACCTCCCGGCCGACGTCGGCGTTCCGCTCCTGCGCGTCGTCCGAGTCACAGCAGGCCCCGACGGCACGGTCGTTGAACTCAACGACACCCGGATGAGCGCCGAGGAGTTCGAGATCGGCTACTCCATCCGACGCCATGCGAGCGCTCGGCTCGCTGATGACGACGGAGATGGTGACGACGACAACTGACAGAACCTCACGTGTCATGGTGTCCCTCCCGTCGGCTGACCTCGTGAGGGCCATCACACTCGGGTCGGGCAGGACGAACCATCACAGGGGCTTGTCCAAGCTCGTACGCACCGCCATTCACGCGTTTTCAACATCCGCGTATACATGCGATTTGCAGCCCGAGCCCTAGGCTCGCGGCCATGACGATGACGGAGGGGCAGAGGGTGGGGAAGCAGCGCGCAGGATGGAGGCCGGACCGGCTGCGGGAGCAGCGTGAGGCCCACGGCCTGACCCTGGAGAAGGCCGGCGAACGCCTTCGGGCGGTTGCCGAGCAAGCGAAGCTCAAGGGCATTCCCGCTGCGAATCCGCAGACCCTGTGGCAGCACGAGCAGGGCGAGGTCTACCCCGGCCCCCACTACCGGCGGGCCTACTGCCTCCTCTACCGGGCCACCGAGCCTGACTTGGGATTCCGTGCGGCCCTGCCCGGGGAGGAGTCCTCCTTCAAGCTCACGCCGCTGGACGACCGCCTCAACGGATCACACGTCCTGGCTGTTGAGCGCGCTATTCACCGCATCGCGCCGGGCTCGGACGAGGCCGACCACTTCGACCTGCAGCAGCGGATCATCGACGCGTGGAAGCGACGGCACACCGGCGGCGACCCCCACCGTCCCGTGCTCATCCTGGTCGGCGGCTTCGCTGGCAGCGGCAAGACCGAGCTCGCCCGCTTTTTCGTCCAGTTGACCGGCTGGCCGCTGCTCGACAAGGACCCGCTCACCCGCCCGCTCGTGGAACGCCTCCTGGTCGCCCTGGGCGGCGACCCGAACGACCGGCACACCGACCTCTACCGCGAGCAGGTCCGGCCGGTGGAGTACGACTGCCTGATGCAGTCGGCGATGGCCAACATCAAGTGCGGCATCTCCACCGTGCTCACCGCGCCGTTGATTGCCGAGATGACGGACCCGGCCTGGATGCAGCGCCTTACCAACCGGGCCGGCTCAATGGGGGTCGACGTCTTCCCCGTGTGGGTGCGTTGCGACGAAGAGTCGATGCGCGAGTACATCGGCTTCCGGTCCGCAGCCCGCGACGCGTGGAAGCTGGCGCGCTGGGACGAGTACATGGCGACCATCGACCTGGAGCTGCGCCCGGCGGTGCCGCACCTGGTGGTGGACAACCGGCTGGGCACCGCGGTGACGCTCGCAGACCAGGCCCGGCAGGCGATGGGGGCGATGTACGCGTGAACCAGAAGCAGGGCGTGATCCTGTACGGCCCGCCGGCCTCGGGCAAGGACACCGTCACCGCCGCGCTCAGCGACCTCGACCCCAGGTACGCGCAGTTCGCGCGGCTCAAGGTGGGGGCCGGCAAGGCAACCGGCTACCGGATGGGTACACCGGAGCAGCTGCACGAGCTCGAGGCCGCGTGTGATGTCGTCTACGCGAACTCCCGATACGGCAACACGTACGCGATCGACCGGCCGGGTGTCGACGCGGCGTTCGCGACCGGGGTGCCCGTGGTGCACCTCGGACAGGTCGATGGCGTCCGCGCGCTGGTCGACGGCTACCCGGCCGACTGGTCGGCGGTGCTGCTGTGGTGCTCTCGCGAGGCGACCGAGCAGCGGTCGGTGGGACGCGGCGACAGTGACACCGCAGCGCGTCTGGCGGCGTGGGACGCGACCCGCGAGGACCTGGACGCACACCCGAGCATGGCCTGGGATCTGACGATCGACACCACGGAGGCGTCCCCGCAGGATGCGGCGCGGCTCATCGACCAGTTGCTGACGCAGCGGGCGGGAGCGGCGTCGGCATGAGCGTCGGCTACGGCTGGGCGAGTTGGTCCAGGGCGTCGGTGAGCGTGAGCTCGCTGTCGTCCTTGGCGTCGTCCCACCGTGCCAGCGTGGACGCGGCCGCGCGCAGCATCTCCGGCGGAAGGCCGGCGGCCGCGAGGGTGTCGGCGGCCTCCTCCAGCTCCGGGCCCCAGCGCCAGGCACGTGCCGCCGTCTTGGCCACGTACTCCGGTTCCGCAAGGTACGAGTCGGTGCGCCGGGAAGCGACCTCGATGAGCTCCTGGTCGACGCCGTGCTCGCGCGCCATGCCGACCGCGAGCGCCACCAGCACCCGCGAAGTCTTCTGGAACGCGGCGTACGACAGCTTCAGCGCGGACGCCTGCCCCACCTTCGTACCCAGCACCACCGTCTGGACGGCGGTGTCTGCGAACAGCGCTTCGATGCGCTCGGTCTCGCCGACCGGGCCGGACAAGTACAAGGTCGGCGTCTTGCCGCGCACCGGCGGGGAGCCGACCACGCCGCCGTCCACGACGGTGGCGGCCGGTTCGAGCAGCGCGGCGATCCGCTGTGCCCGCTCGGGATTGATGGCGTTCGCCTCCACGTACACCCCGGCGAAGCGGTGCGCGACGACGTCGCGGGCCAAGTCCTCGGCAGCCGCTGGCGGACAGAGGCTGATGACGATGTCGCTGCGGTCCAGCAGTTCGGCCAGCTCGGCCACCGGTGTCAGGCCGAACCGGGCGGCGCGCGCCGCAGACGCGGTGCTGCGCCCTGTCTCGCACCAGAGGACCGCGGCCGTGTTACTCGTGGCACAGGCGGCGACGGCGGCGCCCATGCTGCCGGGGTGGAGGATGCCGACGGTCGGCTTGACCACGGTGCTACTCCGTCTCGTTGAGCAGGATGGTGATGGCGTCGGTGACGTCGTCGACGACGTGGTGCGCAGCCGGGAGTCCGTCGGGCCACGGTCGGCCGCGCAGCCAGATGGTGCGCAGGCCGGCCTGGTGTCCGCCGCCGATGTCTCCGGCCGGGTTGTCGCCGATCATCCAGCCGCCGTCCGCGAGGCTGACGCCGCACCGGGACGCCGCGAGCTCGAAGAGCCTCAAGTCCGGCTTGCGGATCTCCAGGTCGCCCGAGACAGCGACGCCGTCGGCCAGGGGGGCGAGGCCGGTCCCGGCGAGTTTGGCTCGCTGGATGTCGCCGGCCCCGTTGGTGATGATGCCGATCGTCCAGGCGGCCGCGCGCAGACGGGCCAGGCCCTCGAGGACCTCGGGGCGGCAGGTGACGGCTGCCGACATGAGGTCGACGTACTCCTGCCACAGGTCCGTGGCCGATGCCTCCAGGCCGAAGGCGTCCCGCAGCCGGGCGAAGTCGTTGACGGTCGCGCGGTCGGCCAGTTCGATACGCAGCCACCGCTCGGCATCCGGGGAGAGCGCGCGGGAGCGGCACAGGGCGGTCACGGCGTCGCTGAGCGCCGACTGCCGGTCGACCAATGTGTTGTCCAGGTCGAAGAACGCGAGGTGGGCCACGAGAACGGACCCTATCCGGCTTGCGGCGGAGGCGGGTTCGCGCTGCGGCTGCTTCCCGAAACGAGATCATCTGGTGTATGTTTTCGGAGAACATCAGATGGGATGGAGGCTGCTATGTCGGATCCGCTGCGTCGAGAAGATGCCCTAGTGGATGCTGACACGCTGCCTCCGCCGCACATCCGTCAGCAGCTGCGCATCGCCGCGAACTTGACCCAGGCGGAAGTCGCTGAGGTCATCGGCGTCAAGCGCCTCGCCATCGTCCGGTGGGAAGCCGGCCTCTCGCAGCCCCACCGCAGCAATCGGCTGCGGTACGCGGAGTTCCTCCGCAGGCTGGCCAAGGAGCACCCGACCGTCGCCCAGGGAGGTCCGCGTGAGGACTGACCTAGCTCCCGGTTTCGGGTACGCCGACTCCGCCTTCGGTATCGAGGGGGTCGGGGTGACATAACCGCCACCGGCCGCGCGCGCCATTCAGTGGACTAACCACCCACTGCGGCCGCGCGGCCCTTCGCTCCGACCGGACTAACCATCCGTGTCGGCACTCAGATCCCGGTCTCCGCCGGTCCTGAGCTCGGCTCATCGAGCCAGTTCCAAATCAGTCGCAACACCCGGCCACTCACCACGGCCACCACAGCCGCAGCAGCACCAGCTGCGCACCACACGGCCCCCTAACCAGGACCACTGCAGTACTGCGGGACCCCCACCACAGGGGCTCCGCGACTCCACCGAGAAGAGAGGAGAAATCTCCCCCACCCCGTTCGGCGTCTGCCCGCTCCTCACGGAGGGGGCGCGCCCTCCCATCTGCTGAAACATCCATCCGGCGATACGCCGAGTGATACAGAGAGGCGGACGTCCTCATAGTGCCCGATCTAGTGTCCCCTGAAAAGCCGAGCAGTGACCGTTTCATTGTGGTTCGCCTCATTAGCGCGTTCCGCGCGGCGGGATCGATGCCCGAATCCTCACCTTTCATCACTTTTGGCCAGGAAGAGGGTTTTCCTGTAGGAAGCCACAACCCGGCAGGGTCTGTCCGGTTGGTGCCCGCCCGCGTCCGCAACAGCTCCGTCAGGGGCGTCATCGAGGAGGTCGTCCCGTGTGGCGGGACGCGCTCCGAGGTTTCTGCCCGACGTGCGGGAGCGCTGGGGGCAATCGGGGTTCGACGGTCTCTGTCCGCAGGCCAGCCGGTTCAGGCTGCCGAGGTGATCACTTCTCGCGCCGCTGTACCCAGCCCTCGCTTCGCCCCCGAAGGGGGTGTCCGCTCTGACGCGTACACCTGCCCCATGACTCAGACAAGCAGTTCCTATGCCCGGCAGCGCCAGCGGCGCGCGCGCCGTTTCCAGCCGCGGCCACTGGCGGTGCGTCGTTCAGTCGACGGGTGCGTCCGCCTTCTTCTCCACGAAGGTCCACTGGTCGTCCGTGGCCGAGAGTGGTGTGCCTGGAGGCGCGGTCGTCCACAGGGAGCCGTCGTCAGCGATCAGGAGCAGTCCCTGCGCATGGAGGGAGTGCAGAGTGTCACGGGCCTCGGTCTGTGCGGAGCCCATGGACTCGGCCAGGTCAGTGGCCAGGCTGGTGTCCTCGAGGATCAGGTCGAGATGGCCTGCGGCGCCAAGCGGGATGTTCGGCCCGTAGATGCGGCGGTAGTCCAGGAGGAGCTGCATGGTGCGGGCTTCGCCCGACTCGGGCCCGAAGGCTGTGGCGATTTTGCTCATCACCTCGTTGTCGGAGCCGACCGGGCGTTCCCAGTCCTCGTAGAAGACGCCGGGCGGCTTCATGTCGTAGAGGCTCTTGGGCTGACGGGGCCGGGGAGTCCGAGCTGGGCGGGGGCCGATCCGCTGTGCGGCGGCTGCCCTCCGGGCGGACTCTCGGGCTCGGCGGGCTGCGGGGCCCTTCTTCTTGGCTGCCATGTCCCGCACAACGATTCGTTCGGCGGCAGGTTCCCGTTCACCCCCGTGTGCTGCGTGGACGGGGGTGTGTCCCTGTGATGCCGAGGGCGACGCTCGACGCGATGCGGCTGGACCCTGCCGACTCCGTGGACAGTTCCGCAGTTCTTCCTCGGCAGCGGGCCGCGCTGCGGTCGGTGCCGGCCTCCGGACAGCCGGGTGACGGCGGCCCGGACGACCCGCTGCGTTTGGGCCGGCCGATGCGGCGGCGGCTGCTTGCCGCGGTCCAGGCGCTGCTGGCGGACCCGTCGATCGCCGGGCTGAAGGACGCGCCGAAGCTGGCGGCCGTGGTGCTGTACGCGAAGTCACGGGCGCCGAAGGGTGCGAAGAACGATAACCAGACGTCGATCTGGGTCGCGGAGCTGGGCCGCTGGTTGGGGGTGGGCGAGTCGACTGTCCACCGCAACGTGCTGGCCCCGATGCGTGCCACGGACGGGCTGCACACGAAGGTGGTGACGGACGCGCAGGGTCACCCGACCGGCCTGGACTGCCTGGTCATGCCCCTGTGGCGTGCCCGTAAGGACGGCGGGCCCGCGCATCCTCTGGCCCTGTCGAAGGCGGAGCTGGCGACGCTGCTGCGCCTCATCGAGGCGCTGTTCGGGCACGGCTGGACGCCGGAGGGCAAGGAGCCGACGCCGCCGGGGCTGCTGGCCGGCCGTAGGGGCAAGGGCGCGGCGACTGACCGGCTCGGGCTGCTGTTGATGGTGCTGTCCACCCCGGCGTCGGGCTGGCTGCAGCTGTGCGGCGGGTCGGTGAAGGCGAAGGAGGGGCGCGGGGCGGCGACGCTGGCGCGCCTGCTGGGCTGCTCGCCGTCCGGGGCCCGGAAGGTGTTGGCGCGGCTGACGGAGGCCGGGGTCGTGGCGCGGCAGCACCGGGACACGGTGACGTGGATGCGCGGCAAGGGCAGGGTCATGCTCCTGCCGGTCGCCCGCGCCTACGGCCGCCGCCCCCGTTTCCTGGAGGCCGTTCAGGAGCCCAAGCCCTCATTTTCGGTGCGTCCCGATGGTGCGTTCGGAGATCTTGGTCCGGTCGATGATGCTGCTGCCCTTGGTACGTCTGGGGTCGGGGGTGCTGAGGGGGCCGGGGATGCTGTGGTTCAGGAGCGTCCCGATGGTGCAGAGCTCCACGCCGACCACGCTTCTGTGGTTACTCCCGTCGTTGATCTCTCGCTCGCTGGTGGCTTTTCCGGCGAAGGCCGTGAAGCTGACGGCCGTCGGCCGGGACGCGCGTGCGTGCGCGAGGACCAGGCCGCCGACGGCGAGACCGGCGTTGCCGAGGCCGGGAGCTCGGTGGCCAAGGCCGACCCGCTTCGCGGTGAAAAGCCGAAGGAGGCACCGGGCGACGAGCAGGAGCAGGCAGACGGCGTCGCTACTGCTGGTGCCCGGCTGACGGTCGTGGGTGGTCGACAGACGCAGCAGGGGCGGTCGGAGCTCCCGGCCGATCTTGATCTGCGGGTGGCTCTGACGCCGGTGGCCTGGCTGTGGCAGGGGCTGAACCGCTGGCAGCAGAAGCGAGTCGTGAAGGCCACGGAACTCGAACTGGCGCAGCTGCGGAACGTGCTGGAGTGGCAGGCTCAGGCCCCGTCGGTGCTGGCTGCGCGGCTGACGTCCCGGCTCAAGGAGACCGGCGGCGAGGCCCTGATCACCTGTCCGTTCGGGTGGATCACTCGCCGCGGGCTGGTGCGCCGACCGTCGTGCTCGGACGTGCGGTGCGACGACGGCGTCCGGCTCGATACCGGCGCCGACTGCGACAACTGCGTCAACGTGCTGCACGTGCGCAGGGCGTGGCGGGTGCGGATCGCGGCCGAGGTCGACCAGGAGCTGCCCGGCCTGGAGCAGGACGCCCGCTACCGGGAGATCGAGACTCGGATGCACCGTCACGCCGAGGCCGAGGCCGCCGACCTCGTGGCCCGGCAGGCCGAGGCCCGGGAGCGAGAGGCCCAGCGTGCAGCGGCCCGTGCCCAGGCCGAGGAGCAGGCCGCCATCGAGCGGGAGCGGGCGGCGGCCCGGCAGGTCGTGGCGTGCGCGGACTGCGGCCGGGCGCGGTCGGCCGGGCTGTGCGAGGCGTGCGACCACCGGCGGCAGACCGAGGCCCTGATCGCCGAGGCCGGTCTCCTCGCCGCCACATGGTCAGCCGACCTGACCGACCCGGCCGCCGTCGCGGCCGTCGCCGCCGAGGTCCGCACGGCCATCGAGGCCGACATCGCCGCCGAGTGGGAGCAGTTCCAGCAGATCACCGACCTGGCCGACCTGGAGGCGGCCGGCCCGGACGTCGTCGAAGACACCGCCGCGCACAACGCGTTCCTGGCCGCCGAGAGCGCGGTCACTGAGTACCAGCACCAGGCGCTGGTGATGCTCGGACGCAGCGAGGAGGCCCAGGCCGAGGCCCGCAAGGCGTACGCCACCGAGCGGGCCAAGCCCTGGTTCCAGGCTTTGCCCGACAGCGACGACGCCCTGCGTGCCGCGACCGAGGCCGCCGCGCAGGCTCAGGCCCGCACCGCCGAGTACCTCCTCACCGTGCGGCTGAAGCAGCTGCGCATCCAGGCCCGTCCCGAGCCGGTCCGGCCCGCGCCGTGGCCGCAGCGTCTGCCCGAGCTCGCCGCCCACCCGCTGCACGGCGAGCCCCTGGAGGTGATCGCGTGAGCTCCACACCGGAGACGTCCGGCGTCGACCTCGCCCGCCAGGCCCTCCTGGCCGCCCGCGAGGCGGCGAAGGCGAGGAAGACCGAGACGCAGCAGAAGCCGAAGCGGCGGACTACCGTCGTCGTCCGCGACGGCCGCGCGCCGCTTGCGTTCGGCGCGGCGATCGGCATGATGATGACCGAGCGCGGCCTGGTCGCACCGGCCGCCGGCGGCAGCGTCCTGGCGCAGTGGGAGACCATCCTCACCACGGCCGCGCCCGAGCTCACCGGGCGCGTGAAGGCCGTGGCGTTCGACGAGGAGTCCGGCCGCCTGGACGTTGTCCCCGACGCCCCCGCGTACGGCACAAAGGTCCGCTGGATCGCGCCGAAGCTGATCGCGGCCGCCAACAGCGCGGTGCCCGACGCGAACGTCCGGGCCGTGCACGTTCTGGCACCCACCGCCCGCGCCACCACCACGGCGATGCCCTCGGCGGCCGGCGATGACCCGGCCCCGCAGCGGGTCGTTCCGGCCGGGCCGGTGAAGACGCGGGAGAGCGCGTCGGCCGGCTACCACCGTGCTCTCGCCGCCCACCGCGCGGTCGCTCCGCCCCGCCAGGAGGACCCGGCCCTGATCGCTGCCGTCGTACGGCAGGAGCAGGTCCGCCGCGAGCTCGCTGCCACCGCTTTCCCCGACGTCGAGCAGGACCAGGAGGACGAGGTGCCGACGTCGCTCGAGGACGTCCGTGCTCAGCAGCGGCAGGCCGCCGAAGCCGTGCGCGCGGCCGCGATCCGCCGCGCCCGTGCCGAGCGTGCCGGGCAGGCCGGTGCGACCAGGGCTCCTGCGCTGCGTCAGGCCGGGTGAGCCCGTGCGCTCCGTTCGGCCGGTTTCAGCGGAAGCGCCAGTCGGTGAAGACCTGTTCGGCGTCGGCTTCGACGACGTCCCGCAGGTCTTCGTCGCCGTCCGGGGCGTCCAGACCGAGTGCGCCCTCGTTCTCGTTTCCGCAAGCAGCCCTTGGACCACCCCACCAGGAGGAACCCATGTCCTACCCGCAGCCGCTCACCCCCGAGGAGAAGCTCGCCGACGCGAAGAAGCAGCTGAGCCTCCCGCGTATCGTTGTGATCTGCGGCTCCACCCGCTTCATGACCGAGATGAACGAAGCCGACCTGCGCGAGACCAAAGCAGGAAAGATCGTCGTCAAACCGGGCATCGACATGAAGTCGCCCCACGAACTCTGGTCCGATCCTGTCGAGGCCGCGGCACTGAAGGTCCGACTCGACGACCTGCACCGGGCGAAGATCCGGCTCGCTGATGAGGTGCTCGTGGTCGGCGACTACATCGGAGACAGCACCCGAGCCGAAGTCGCCTACGCCCGGTCGCTGCACAAGCCCGTGCGGTTCACGCACCCCGGAGTCGACCCTGACGCCTGACCGCCCTGCGCCCGCTTTACGGCGTAAAGAACACGAGGGCTCTCCGGAGCGTCGACCCCAACCCAGGCAGCGTCGCCCGTCTTGGTGGTCTGCGGCCCGGCGACGGCCAGGATGTCCTGGCCGTCGCCACACTCGCGATCGTGACCGACCTGAATCTCCCCGGCGCCGCCCCCGAGGACCTCTCCGACAGGGCGGTCCGGACGACAGCCGGCCGGACGTGGATGTGGCTGATGCCCTACAGGGTGAGCTGCTGACCAGCAGCCCGAGGCTCCACCGCATGGCGGTGTTCCGGCTGCAGCACTGCCTGCGGCACGAGGCGGCAGGGTCCCCGGGCATCTGAGTGGACGTTAGGCCCGTTTCGGCGACCCGATGGCCCGTAAATATAGCGCTGGATGCAGCGCGGCAGCCGATAGTGACGCAGCGCGAGGGCGATCCACGGACAGCCAAAGTTGAACGCGCTCAACTCCTTTGGCAGGATGATCGCCTGCCGGTCTGCAGCGCGGACTGACCGGGGACGTGTCGTGTAGGTGAGGGGAAGCCATGCGCGGTATGAGGGGGCGGATCTGTGCAGCTGCCCGGGGTGGGATGGTGCCAGCAGGCGTGGTCGCTGCCTTGATGCTGGCTACCGGGTGCACGTGGCAGCAGCAGGAGCTGGCTCGGGCTGAAATCACGGGGACCTGGTCCAGTGGCGATGCCGGGACCCTCCGCTTCGAGGCCGATGGCACCGTTGTTGTGACCGGGCTTGTCGTGTACGGCAGTGACGGCGAGAAGGTGTCGGAGTGCAGCGGCTCCGGCGAGTGGGGGGTGTATCCCGACGACAAGGTAGCGCATGAGTCGTTGTACACCACCATCTGCGACGGCAACCCGTGGGAATTCGGCGGCTCGAAGGAGCACCCGAAGATGCGGCGGCTGGTCGGTGATCCTCAGGACGGGAGGTATCAGACCCTCAACCGCGAGGAGCGTTAGATTCCCGGCGCAACTGGCCCGTCGTACACCTGGCTTATCCCTGACTGGGCCCGTAGGCAACTGACCCGAGCACACGGCCCCGGCCGGTCCTGTCTCGACCTATGAGTACGGGGGCGGGTACGCCGACCGCCGGAGCCCGGCGTACCCGGGGTGCCTCATCGAGGGCATGCGGGCGCTGGCGTGGCGAACTCCACGAACACCTCGACCTGCCCACCGACGAAGCCACGGTGAACGTCACCCGCTCCCGTCTGGGCCGCCTCGTCTGGCAAGAACACCTCACCCAACCCGGACGCGACCTGTACCGGAAACGCACTTAACGCCCTCTGAGACCGCGATCGGCCCGACGGTTCCTATCCGGCCGGCTGCAATGCCCAGTAGTGCGGTTCGATGGAGGACTGCCTCACCACGATGCGGCCGGTCACGCCGGGATCGTCCACGACCTTTCCGTACGAGGGGGAGAGGTCGCCGGGTGTGTGCTCGATGTCGGCCCACACCACGCTGTCGGGCCCGGCGGAGCCGTAGGAGACGGTCCACTCGGTGTACCTGTCACCACAGTTGTAGACCGACACGCTGTGCTCCGGCATCACCCTCAGGCAGGTGCGCGGGTTCGAGCCCGGCGGGGAGACTTCCATCATTCCGTCGTGGCGGCGCAGCACCTGCCAGTTCGCCGAGGTGGACGCGGTGTCCGTGCAGGCGCCCAGCGACACCACGCCGATGCTCCCGTGTGTCTTGGGCCAGACCAGACACTTGCCGTCCGAGAGAGCCGCGAACCGGTAGACCCCGTCGGGGAGCGGGGCGGCGTGGGCGGGCTGCGCGAGTGCCGCGGTGGCCGCGAGCGCGGTGGCCATGGCGGCGATGACGCGTGAACGCATGGGGTGAGACTCCTCGAACAGCCGTGGTCGATCCGATCACACGGCACAGACGCGGTGGAGGACAGCTGCCGCCGGAGACGGCGGCGGCACTGATCTTGGAACACCGGCCCGTCCGGCAGCGGCCCCGCGGTGGTCGCTGTCACCCGTCTGGCCGAGCCGCGTCATCCGATGGCGTGGCTTTGGATGCGGCCTCGCCGACTGCGGCCAGGACACCCGTGAACTCGGGCTGATCAGCCGCGCGAGGTGATCATCGCGCTTCACGAGTTCCCATTTATGCCCGGGCCTGGACGTCCCTGGCCGCCGGTTCCGGCAGGCGACACGGGGCGCGAAGGAGGCGTCTCGTTGTCAGCCGGCGGGGCGTGCGACCAGTCGAGAGCAGCTCCTCAGCGCCTTCTATGCTCCCCAGCCACTCTGCGCTCCGGTCCCGCCGGTCTCGCCGTCCTGGTCATCGCCGTCGCCGTCCGGGTCGGGGGTGACGCGGTCGTCAAGGGCGATGGTGACCCGCTCGCCCTCGCCGGGGCCAAGGCGGGTCAGGCGCTGCTCGATCCGCTCGTAGAGCGTGGCGGCGAGCTCCTGGTCGCCGCTGCCGTCCGGGGTGGAACTGGTGACGGTGTGCAGGCTGATCAGCAGGGCGATCAGGGAGCGGCCGGACAGCGGGGCGAAGACGCGCTCGTCGGCCTCGTCCGTGACGCGCGGCGGGACGCGGAAGTGGGGGTGGCCGGCGGTACGGGCGGTGAGGAACTCCCAGGTGTCGCGGTGGCAGCGCAGGTCGGCGGAGGAGATACGGGCCGCGGTCCGCAGCAGCGCGGTGTGCTCCTCGCTCGGCCGCACCGGTTCGGCGGTCTCAGCGGGGCGGGCCTGGAGCTCGTCGACGACCCTGCGCAGCCCGGCGATCTCCTGCGCGAGGGAGGCGAAGCCGTCGCGGGTCGCTTCCAGCATGGTGGCGAGTTCGTCCCGGGCCTGCCCGGCGACCTCGAGGACCGCCTCGCGCAGCTGCTCGGCGCCGTCCGGCGGCTCTTCGGCCGTGGCGGCCGGGGTGGTGAGCTGCTCGATCAGGGGAGTGAGCTCCTGGGCGAGGACCTCGCGGACGGCCTGGCGCACGGACTCCTCCGACAGCGCCGGCGCGGTCGCCTCCGGCGTGGTCTCGGCGGCCGGTTCCTCCCCGGCCGTGCCGCCGTCCGGCTCCTGCGTCTCGACAGCGTCGACGCTCTGCGCCCCGGACTCCCGCCCGTCGTCGGTCCCCGTCCCGGATGCGGGCGCCAGCACCGCGGGGGAGACGACGGCGGGGTCTTCGTGGCCGGGGCCGCGCTGGACGGGGATCGCCGGCTGGAGAGGTGTGCCCGGGCCCTCCGGGCTGGTGAAGGCGGCGGGCGTAGCGGGCGCGGGGGAAGGCGGCGGGGTGAGGGTGAGGGCGTTGAGGTGGTTGAGGGTGGTGCGCAGCTCGGTCAACTCGGCGCGCAGCAGGCCGGTGACCTCCTCGGTCTTGCTGGCGAAGAGGTCGCCGGAGACGGGCTTGACCGCCCTGTTGACGTCCTTGCGCAGCAGGTTGAGCTCGTCGAAGACCTGGGTGAGTCCTTCTGCGACGGCCCGGGAGGTGGCCGCCTGGGCGCCGCGCCCGGATTCGTCGATCTTCTCGACGCTCTCGGTAAGGGCCTCGCGCAGGCTCTGGTCTCCGTGCAGGACGGCGTTGTGCAGCATGGAGACCATCTCGGCGAAACCGGAGGTCCGGGCCATCTCTCCCCCAAATATTGCTTTACGTAGTCGATCGCTTCCGCTGCGTATGGTGCCTGAGGGGGGAGACCGCCCGAGGCGCAACCGGCCAACTGCTCTCAGGAAAGGGGATATTGGCTACTCCGTTACTACGAGGTGGCCGGTTCCCTGCCCTTCGGCAGGGCGCGCGCACCGCCCCGCCCGCGGGCGTCAGCCCTTCGTTTTCATGGGGCTGGTGCGGCGCGTGAGCTGCGGCTACGGTCGCCCCAACGGCGCAGCACCGAGGGCGCCGGGCACTGGGAGGGGCACGTCATGAGCAGAGACATCGGATGGGGATACGGCGACGCCAGCTGGGGTGTGGCCGCCCCCGAGCGGAACCGCCGGCGCGCGGATGTCGGCTGGGGCTTCGACCCCGAGTGGGGCGTTCAGGGCGACACCGGCTGAGTCTGACCCGCTGCCGGAGCGAGCTGCTGACCGAGGAGGAGACCTTCGTGGAGCGCTGTGAGTTAGCCGTCGCCCTGGCGGCCGAGGACATCGAGCGGTGGAGCGCCGTGGAGTACGCCGCGTACGAGGTCGAACCCGTGATGGGGTGCTTGCTCGCGCCCCATCACAGCGGGGACCACGCCACGCTCGTGCAGTCCAGCCTGACGCCTGACCGGGATTGGTGGGCGATGTGGGAGACCGGCAGGCCGTACCGGATCGTGCACCTTCCCCGCTGCACCGTCGAGACCGGATTCGCCGACGGCGAGCCGGTCACTTGCGACTTGTACGGCTGCCACGGCGGCGAGCACGACTGGAGCAACTGACCAGATCTGTGGTCCGGTTGGTCGCCGGATCCTTCGCCGACGTGCCGCGCACCGAGCGCCCTCGCGCGCCGCCTGCCGACGCGACGAAGGGGCGTGACCAGCGACCGCCAACACCTGCCAGACCCTCACCGAAAGGAACCCGATCTCGCGGAAGAACGCGAGGTCGGGTTCGTTTTACGCCGTAAAAAGCAGTGGGCGCCCTCGAGGAGCCGAGACGAGGGATCACTCCAGACTGAGGGCGCCAGCTGCGCTCCGAAGGATGGCTGACCTGCCGTGGAATGTGGGCCTGAAGGCCGGGGAGCTGACTTACCACCACGCTTACCACCAGGGCAGAGGCTACTTACCACGCCACTGACCATGAGGAGTTATGGCCTTGTGACGGCCAGGGGGCCTGGGTGGTCAGCGGCACGGTGAGGACGCCGTCGAAGAGTGGGGCATCGACCCCGACGAGCTCTTCGAGGAGCCCCCGATGCCCCCCTCCCCGCCGCGCCGCGACCGGCGCACACCCTCTGCCCCAGCCGGGGACCGGCCGGTCCGGAAGCCCTCCGTACTCGGTATCCGGCGTGCGGCCCTGACCCGGATCGGTGTGTGGGCGGCGCTCGCCGCCGGCCCCGTCGCGCTCCTCGCGAGCTGCGGCCGTCCCACCCCGGCCGCCGCCGAGCGACCCGCCACCGTGACCCAGACCATCCAGCCGGAGACCCCCGCCGAGAACGGCCCGGCCGGGTACGCCGAGCTCGTCCTCGGTCTGTGGCTGGACGCCGGTACGGACGTGAACAGTCCGGCGGCCCGGCAGCTGCGGGTGCTCGCTCCGTCCGTACGGGTCCCGGAGTGGGGGCAGCGGGCGGTGGCCGTCGAGCGGCTCGCCGCGGTGCGGACCGTACGGCAGAACGCCGGCTGGGCGGTCACCGTCGCCGCCCAGATCACAGAAGCCACCGAGACGCCCGAACGCGAGGGCGCCGGCGGGCTGCGGTACTTCACGATCCCCGTCGCCCTCCACCAGCCCGGCAAGCCCGGCGCCACGAGCTTCGCCGCCGGGGCGCCGATGGAGGTCGCCGGTCCGGCAGCCGGGCAGATGCCCGCCTCCCCCTACGGGAGCCCCGTCGAGGCCGGCCCGCTCGCCGACAGCGTGACCGGGTTCCTGACGGCGTTCCTGGGCGCGGAAGGCGGCGCGGACCGCTACCTCGCCCCCGGTGCAGTCCTGCCCCGCATCGAGGCCGGCGGCTACATCGCCGTCGAGGTCGATCAGCTCCTGGCCGATCGCCGCACGGACAACCAGGAGCAGACCCGGGACGGCGCCAACGCCCGCGTCCGCGCCGAGGTGACCGCGACCGACAGCGCGGGCCGGAAGTGGCCCTTGTCGTACGCGCTCGCCCTGACGGCCCGCGCCGGCCGCTGGGAGGTCGCCGCGCTCGACTCCGGCCTCGGCACACCGGCCACGCCCCCGGCCCAGTCGACGGTGCCCTCGCCCTCCTCCCGCTCCACCGGCCCGGCCGCGCCGGACCGGACCCCCACCTCCTGAAAGAGAGACACCTCATGAACACCGTCGACAACGCCGTCGTGATGGCCGCCGCGTTCAAGGACATCGGCAACCATCTCTTCGGTCTCGGGGAGAGCTGGGCCGAACGCGCCCTGAAGCTGTTCATCCTCACGGCCGTCGTCATCACCGTCGTCACGAAGATGAGCCTGAAGGCCGCCATCGGCTCCGTGATCGCCCTGGTGATCTGCCTGGGCATCTACAACGCCCGCACCGAGCTGTCCGACGCCTTCAAGGAAGAGCTCACCAACGTCACCACCTCCGACCCGGCACCCCAGTCCCTGCGGCCGGTGCACGCCGGGACAGGTGGACAGACAGCCGACGGTGAGCGGACCGCATGACCGCCGCCGCCCCGGCCCGGGTAGGCCGTAGCTACACCCGGGCCCGCCTGTTCCCGTGGGTGCTCGGCAAGATCGGCGACTTCGTCCTGTGGCTCGGCCCGTACAACGCGCCGCAGCTGATCATCGCCGCCGCCGGGGTGTTCCTGCTCATCAAGACCTTCTCGTGGTGGGCCGGGCCGCTCGGCCCCATCCCGGTCGCCGCGCTCGGGGTCGCGGTGTGGGCGGCCCGGGCCAACCGGATCGCCGGCCGGGCCCCGCTGTGGATCGCCTACGGCGTCCTCCAGCGAGCGCTCCAGCCCTCCACAGGGCGGATCGGCGGCCGTGCCGCCCGCGTCCCCAGGCCCCGAGTGCTCACCGGGACGTTCCTGATCGAGCACACCCCCGCCCCCGTGCCCGTACGCCACCCGGCCCTTGCAGTCACGGCGCCCACTGCCGGATCTGACTCCCGCCCCCGCCCCCGGACTTCGGCCCGCGGCGGGGGCCCGGCCCCCACCCCGCTGCAGCAGATGCTGCGCGAGCGACCGAAGGCAGCAGTGCGATGAAGCTCCCCATCCGCCACATCGTCGACAACATGGTGTGGTCCACCACCGGCACCGCCTGGGCGATCTGGTCGGTCATCCCGGCCGGATCCCGCTACATGGACAACCGCACCCGTGACGAGATCATCTCCCGGGTCACCACCCTGGTGCGTTCCCTTCCCGGCTCGGCCCGCCTGTACGGGCTGTGCGCCCGGATGGATCCGGCCGAGGTCGTCGCGAAGACCGTTCAGGGCGTCGACTACCGGCGTCACGAGGCGTGGGCGGAGGTCGCCCAGGAGCGGCTGCGGCTGCTGGCCGGAGAGGACCTGGCCTCTCCGGTGGAGATGCACCGCCGGACCCTGTGGCTCGCCGTGCCGCTGGAGCGGACCGGGACGAAGGCGGAGTGGACGGCGGCGGCCGCAACCGCGTGGTCGGAACTGTCGGGCATGCTCGGCCTGGCCCCCGCACCGGTCACCGGCCGCGAGACCGCCGCCTGCCGGGCACGCGTCGAGCAGCTGGAGGCGGAGTTCGACGGCGGCCTTCAGCTGCGCCGGGCGCAGCCGGCGGAGATCGCGTGGATGTACCAGCACGCCGTCGCCCGCGGCCTGGACGGAGAACTCCTCGGCCAGGCCGAGAAGTCGCCGCTGCGGGGCAGCCGGTTCGTACGAGGAGAACTCCGCGCGCCGTCGCACGCCGACCTCGGACAGGTGAGGCTCCTGGAAGGCGGCGACCACCACGACACCACTGGCACAGGCCGGGGGAGCGGCGGCAGCCGAGCGCGGCGGGCCGGGATGCTGGTCGGCCGCCGGTGGCTCCAGGTCGACTCCGAGGCCGGCACCTCCTACCAGGCGCACCTGGCGCTCGCGGAGATGCCCCGCCACTTCTCCGCTGCCGGCGGTGACTTCCTGGCCGAGCTCGACCGGATGCCGTTCGGGGTGGACTGGGTTATCGACATGACGCTCATCGAGGCGGAGAAGGTCCTCGCGGCGGTCACGAAGAAGAAGCGGGACCTGGTCGACCAGGCCGAGCAGTACGCCGCCCGGCGCGCGACGGGCCTGCCCGAGGACATGCACGACGCCGCCGACGACCTGGGCGACCTCGGCGTCCGGGTGTCGCGTACGAGCGTCGAGGTCGAGGTCCAGGCGGTCACCGTCATGACCGTCTGGGGGGCCGACCCGGCCGAGTGCGACAAGCGGGCCGGCGCGCTCCAGGCCCGGCTGCGCAGCGCGAACTACCGCCTGGTCCGCCCCGTCGGCGGACAGGAACAGCTCTTCACCCTTGCCCTTCCGGCCGCTCCCACGCCGCCCGCGACCCGCCAGTACGTCCAGTACCAGCTGGGCGAGGACTGGGCGATGCACGGCGCGTTCACCGGGCAGACCTTCGGAGACCCCACCGGCGCCATGATCGGCTTCTCCCAGGACATCGGCACCGTCTGCCCGACCCTCCTGGACATCGCCGACGCTCCCGCCCGCGACGCCAGCGCCTCCTTCGCTCTCGCCGGCGACCTCGGCGGCGGCAAGTCGACCCTGGCCAAGCTCATCGCCAGCTCGATCGCAGACCGGGGCGGGCGGGTCATCGCGATCGACCGCACCAAGTCCCGTGAGTGGGCCCGCTTCGCCCGTACCGCGGCCGCCGGACGCTGCCAGGTCGTCGACGCCGCCCAGGCGGAACTGTCCATCGACCCCCTGCGGATCTTCCCCGACACCGCCGTCGGCGCCCGCTACGCGCTCAGCTACCTCACGCTGCAGCTCGGCGTCGGCCCGATGACCGAACACGGCGCGCTGCTGAAGGCGGCCGTGAAAGAGGCCGCCGCATCCCCTTCGCCCTGCATGGCCGGTGTACTGGCCGCTCTGGAGGAGACGGCGCAGGAGGACAGCCCGCGCGGGCAGCGCGCGGCCTCGCTGGTCGAGTGGCTGCAAGTAGCCGCCGACGAGCCGCTCGCCGCAGCCGTCTTCGACCCCGGTCTCCCCCCACTCGACCTCCTCGCCGACGTCTCATCCGACTTCGTGGTCATCACCACCACCGGCCTGACCCTGCCCCCCAGGGAAGCGGCGACCAACCCCGAACTGCTGCGCAGCCAGCCCCTGGAGGCGCTCATCGGCCGCGCCGTGCTCTACCTGATCACCGCGCTCGCCCGCGAAGCCGCGTTCACCGACCCCCGCTTCACCCTCCTTCCCCTTGACGAGGTGTACTGGCTGACCTCCTCCACCGAGGGCCAGGCACTGATCGACGAGATGGTCAACGACGGCCGCAAGCACGGAGCCGGCGTCGGACTCGGCTGCCACGACGTCGACGAGCTCGGCACGTCCACCACCCGAGGCCTGTTCGCCTACCGGTTCCTGGCCCGCACTGCCGACCCCGTCCTCGCGGCCCGCGGCCTTCAGTGGCTGGGCCTGGACGGCACAGACGAACAACTCCTGCGCATGGTTACCACCGACCTCTCCCCGTTCGGAAGGAAGGACCGCGCCGGAGAGTTCCTCGCCCGCGACCCCCGCATGAGCATCGGCCGCTTCAAGGTCCTCGTCCCCGACCTGCAGCGGATCACCAGCGGCATCTACACCACCCCCACCGACACCCCCTTGACCCCGTCCGCCACCACAGCCGGGAGCCCGCGATGAGCAACACCTTCCACCGCCCCATCGCCCAGCGCGCCCGCACCCTGCTCACCCCCCTCGCGATGTGCGCCGCGCTCATCGCCGCGCTGATCTTCGTAAACAACACGGGAACGAGCAGCTGGTGGCCGCGCACCGGCGAGGCCTTCGCCGCATCCCCCAGCCCCCAGCCCACCCCCGACAACCCGGGCCCGGAGCGCTGCCGGTACATCATCGGCCCCGCCCACAACCTCTGCCTGCGGGGGCGGGACAGCCAGCCCCCGCCCCCGCAGGCCCAGACCTCCGCCCCTGGCCGCAACGGAATCCTGCACGCGGCGCTGCTGCTCCTGCCCCTCGCGGGCGTCGCCACCATCACCACACACCGCCGGAGGACCCGATGAACGCCGCGCGCAGCCGTCGCGCCGCTACCGTCATCACCGTCACGCTGCTGCTGTGGGCGGCCGGTGCGGGCATCGCGTCCGCCGCCGACGGCCCCGACTCCGGCGGGCTCCTCGGACCGCTGAACGTCCAGACCTCCGAAGGCGCCCCGCTCAACCGCTACGAACTCGACTCAGTGGCCGCCGCTCCCGAAGTGCCGGGCAGCGCGGCGAGCACCAGCGTCATCGGAGTCGCGACAAGCCCGGCGGGGGACGTCCTCGACATGGTCCGCGAGGTCCTGGCCTCGGGCTTGTTCGCCCTCGCCCGTACCGTGACCGGGTTCGCCTGCTGGCTGGTCGACTGGGTCTACCGCTTTCCGGTCATGGAGAAGCTCAGCTCGCCCGCCCAGAAGCTGTCCGACGCCTACGAGTCCCAGATGATCAGCCCTCTCGGTCTGGCCGGCATCTCCTTGGCCTGGGCCTTCGTCTTCGGGCTCGTCCTCATCATGCGCGGCCGGGTCGCTCGCGGCGCCGGGGAGATCCTGCTGACCCTGCTGATCGCCGGCGTCTCCGCCACCGCCGTCGTACAGCCGGCCATGATCCTCGGCTACGACGGCCCCGTACAGCAGACCCAGCGCGCCGCCCTGGAAGCCGCTACCCTCACAGCGAACTCCGGCCAGCTGCCCACGTCCGCAGGTCCGTGCGACTCCATCGTCGGCCCCGCACACACCACCTGTCTGCGCAACCAGGCCCGCCCTGGCGCCACCCCCCAGCCGAAGCCGGACCGCACCAAGCAGTGCGCCGCAGTCACCGGCCCGGCCCGGGACACGTGCCTGAACGGCGAGCGCCCCCTGAACGCCGCCGACGTGTCCAAGCCGATCACCCGCACGCTCACCGACACCCTCGTCGTCCAGCCCTACATGCTGCTCCAGTACGGGCAGATCATCGAGACGGACAGCCCCCTGTACGCCGTCCACAAGAAGTTCATCGCCCCGCCGCCGGCTCCCAAGAAGGACGACAACCCCTGCAACCACCTTCTGAGGGGCCCTGCCCGGAAGTACTGCGAGGCCGGCGCTTCTGGCGGCACCCGCTTCGCCGGCCGGGCAGGCGAGTTCGAAAAGCTCGGGCCCGAGGGTGCCGCCGTCGCCGTCCATATGCAGAACACCGACTGGGACACGGTGCTGGGCGCCGGCCTCGTCCTCCTCGCCGCTCTCGTCATCACCCTGATCATCTTCGCGATGGCCATGGTCCTCATCGCCGCCCAGTTCGGCTGCGTGATCGCCGCCGCCGGCGTCGTTGTCGTCCTCACGCTGTCCCTGCTGCCCGGTCCGACCCGCGGACTGCTATGGCGGTGGCTGGGCTACCTCGCCGGCAGCATGCTCACCCTCTTCGGCATCGCCGTCTTCATCCCCCTCTTCGGCGTCGGCGCCCACGCACTCCTCGCCGACAGCAGCACCCCGCTCCTGGAGCGTCTCTTCCTCCTCGACGGACTGGCCGTCACCGCCCTCGTCATGCACCGACGCATCATCCGCGGCACCAGCCAGATCGGCCAGCGCATGGCCAACCGCATGCGCTACGCCAAGATCGGCGGCAGCCACACCATGGGCGAGAACTCCGCCGCCACCGCAGCCGCGTTCTCCTCGCTCGGCTACGCATCCGGATCCCCCACCCACACCGCCCTGCTCACCCGTCAAACCGGGGGAGCGGGCCACCTGGCAGCCGAAGCGGTCGGCGAAGCCCGCCGAGCCCTCATGCCGCTCTCCCTCGGCATGCGCGCCGCCCACACCGCCCTCATCGGGCCGAAGAGGCCCCCCATCCGGCCCGAACCCGTGGGCCCCGACGGCCTGGTCCTGCCCCCCGGCCACCGCACAGACGCCCGCACCCCCGACACCGACCCGGGCTCGACCACCGCCGAGGCAAGCAGCCGCTCCACCCGCCCGTCTGGGACGCAGACACGGGAATCGGACCGGCCGTCCGCGACGCAGCCACAGGAGACCGACCGCCCGCCCCTCATTCCGGCCGGAAGCCGCCTGGAAGCCTCCCTCCGCCGTACCCGCGCCGGCCGGGTTCTCGTAGGAACCGCGAAGGCCGGGTTCTACTCCACCGTCGGTCTGCCCGCCACATGGACCCGCGTGCGCCGCTTCAGCGGCGAACTCTCCAGGGAACTGCACAACGAACTCGGCCTCCAGCACGCCCACTACCAGCGCGTGGGCAGGCGCTGGGCCGACGACACCGCCGCCGCGTTCCCACCGCGCCGCGACCGCGACAGCCGGGAGCAGCCACGTACCGAGCGTCGCTCCTACCCGGCCGCCTCGACCGAACTGCCCCGCTCCCGCCGTACTCGCCGCAGGCGCCAGCCCGAAGCTCCCCTGCCCGACAGCGCCGACCTCCGCCTGATGCAGGGGGACATCTCGGCGGCCTCCTGGCGTGAACGCTGGCGCGAGCATGACGCGAGGGGCGGGGAGTGAAACGCCGAATCGGATGCGGCGCCTTCCTCCTGGCCGCGCTCGCCGCCCCGCTCCTGCTCGTCATCATGGTGGCCGCCCGACCCGCGCCCGCCCCCGCTCCCGCTCTGGAGACAGTGGGCCAGGTCGCCGGCATCCCGCAGCGGATGCTCGCCGCCTACCAGAACGCCGCGACCCGCCTGCCGCGTGAGGCGCCGTCCTGCCGGGGGATGCGCTGGGCCGTACTCGCCGGAATCGCCCGCATCGAGTCCAACCACGCCTCCGGCCACACCATCACCGCCCAGGGCGACATCACCCCCCGGATCCTCGGCCCCGTCCTCGACGGATCAGGCGTCGGCGGCAACCACACCGCCTTCCCCGACACCGACCGCGGACGCTGGGACGGCACCGCGACCTCCGAACGCGCCGTCGGACCCTTCCAGTTCCTGCCCTCCACCTGGAACGGCTCCGGCCGCGACGCCAACGACGACAAGGTCACCGACCCCCACAACGCCGACGACGCCGCCCTCGGCGCCGCCGTCTACCTCTGCGGCAACGGCCGCAACCTCGACGACCGCACCCAGCTCCGCGCCGCGATCTTCCAGTACAACCACTCCACCGCCTACGTCGACGACGTCCTCGGCTGGATCGACCGCTACAGCCAGATGGCCACCGGAACCCTCCCCATCGGCCAACCCGCCACCGGCGACGCCAGAACCGTCATCGCCGCCGCACTCGCCCAGACCGGCACCCCCTACTCCTGGGGCGGCGGCAACGCCACCGGCCCCACCCGCGGCATCTGCTGCTCACCCAGCGGAAAGACCGGCACCACCATCACCGGCTTCGACTGCTCCGGCCTGACCACCTACGCCTACGCCCAGGTCGGCATCCGCCTGCCCCGCACCGCCGACCGCCAGGCCGGCACCGGCACCCGTATCCCCGCCACCCTCGGCCCCGGCGCCCTCAAGCCCGGCGACCTGGTCTTCTTCGCCTACGACCCCGGCAGCGACTCCACCATCCACCACGTCGGCATCTACCTCGGCAACGGCCAGATGATCAACGCACCCCGCCCCGGCACCTCCGTCCGCTCCGAGCCCCTCTGGGACCACGGATTCGCCGGAGGGGCCCGCCTGCTGTGACCACCCCACCCGCCCCGTACACACGGCTCCTGATCACCGGCCTCCTCCTGGTCCTCGCCGGCACCCTCACGCTCCTCGCCCGGCCGCAGGACCGAAGCCAGGACGCCGCCGCCTCCGCCGTCCCGACGACCTCCTTGGAGACCCCCGCCCAACCCCCGACCGCCGCCGTACAGACCCCGCCCGGACCGCCGCCCACTACGGCTCCGGCCATACAGACCCCCGCCCGCACAGCTCCGACACGGGACCCCTCCCGTGAACCTGCCGCCGAGCCCGAACCCGGCCCGAGCGGCATCCCGGTCTCCGGTGACGGACCCGGCGGCGACCACGCCATCCAGCGCCTCCTCGACCGCACCACACCAGCAGACCTGCCACCCGACACCCAGCGCCACCTCGTCGCCCTCGCCACCCAGGTCTGGATCGCCGAGACGACCGGCACCGGCCGCGAGGCCTGGCCGGACTACTTCGCCAACGCCGAACTGCGCGCCCCCTACCACGACGTACGCGTCCAGGCCGCGATCGCCCGCCGTACCGACGGACGCAACGGCCAGGCGGTCGTCCGGATCGTGTGGGCGGGGGCCGGCGTCTCCGGCGACCTCCAGGACGGACGTCCGGCCCAGGTCCGCCTGGCGCTTCACCACAACGAGTGGGAACCCATCCGGTGACCGACACATGGATTTGTCGTTATTCCAGGGGCTTTCTGACGGACAACCCCGCAGGACCACCAGGTGTATTCCACCCTCCGGTCGGCGAAAGTCTGTCAAGTCCACTTACTGGCTGTGTAGTTCAGTGATTCATTGCGTAATCTGTGGCCCATACCTTGCGGTCCTGACACCAAGCGGCAGCCGAGTCTGCGCAGGTGAGACCACGTGGCCGCATATGCCCGGGGAGGCGAATTGATGACGCGCACGCCCACCAAGAACCGCTGGCGGAAACTCGCATTCGCGTGCGCGGTCTCCGCACTCGCCGTCGGCTGCACCACGAATGAACCCACCTCGCAGAAACCGCCGAGTACTCCTTCGGGCTCCACCACCCCCGCGACGACCCCGACCAAGACGGAGCCCCCGGTGGACCCGGTTGAGGCCGCGAAGAAGGAAGCGATCGCCACCTACCTTTCCCACTGGAAGGAAGTGGAGAAGCGCTACGCCGACAAGACAGGCAAGGCCGGCGACCTGAAGAAGTACGCCGCCGCCGTCGCGCAGATCCAGGTCGAGAAGGACGCTGAGGACTTCCACAAGCGGGGACTGGTGACCACCGGCACCATCACCGTGGGCAGCCCGGCCGCCGTCAGCGCGGATATCAACAGGAAGGTTCCCAAGGTCGTCCTCTCCAGCTGTCTGGACATCACCCAGTGGCAGACCATCCACGGTGATACCGGGAAGCCGGCGACCATGCCGTCCAACCGGCTCCTGCGGTACGTCATCAAGGCGACCGTCGAGAAGTGGGAGAAGGGATGGGTCGTTATCCAGGATGATCCGCAGGGGAAGAAGTGCTGACCCGGCGGGCAGTGGCGACGGCTCTCCTCGCGCTGAGCACCGCAGCTCTCCCCGTAGCTGCTGCCCACGCGGACGGGCCCGGAGGATCCGGCGGCAGCACCTGCAACCTGTTCTCCTGCGACGTAGAGGTCACCGTGCCCGGATCGGGCGGCGGCACCTCGGCTGGCGGCAACAGCGGGGGAGGAGGGGGTGGAGACAAGGGGCCGAAGCCCAAGGCGCCGGAATGCACCCCGGCGGAGAAGGTCGATCCTCAGCCGTCGGCCGGCAGCGATCTCTGGAACGGTCAGGACCCCGCAAAGGGAGCCGTCCTCTACACGCGGACCTGCCGGTACTTCATGGCTGACGGTTCCTCCACGATGATCACTGAGCCGCTCGTAGGAGGACCTGGAGGCCCTGCCGCTCCGGTAGTGGACCCGGCCGTTCTCGCGCGGCGGGCAGTGGACCAGATGGTGCTGCGTGGTCCGGAGATCGGGATCACGCCGAAGCCGGGCGGTATGGGTCTGGTCGGGATGCCGGTCTACCTGTGGACGGAGCGTGGCCCGGAGACGTACGGCCCGAACGTCGCCTCGGCGTCCGCGGGCGGGATCACGGTGACCGCGACGGCGAAGGTGGCCCGGATCGTGTGGCAGATGGGCGACGGGAAGACCGTCACCTGCACCACCCCCGGCACCCCCTACAAGGCCGCGTACGGCACGAAGTCGTCGCCGGACTGCGGCCACCGCTACGCCAAGCCGTCGACGGCAGCCTCCGGCACCTATCACGTGGTCGCGACGTCGACCTGGACGATCGACTGGCAGGCGACGACCGGCCAGGCCGGGCAGATGACGCAGACCCGGCAGAGCGCCGTGGACATCCGGGTCGGCGAACTCCAAGCCGTCGGCAGCTGAACCATCCGCGTCGGCACCAATGAGAAGGCGAGAGATCGTGAGCAAGACCGCTGTTCCGGCTGCGGGCCAGGTGCCCGCGCAGCCGACGCACTCCCAGGTCCCGGGTGCGACGGTGGGATTCCGGGCGCGAAGGCGCCGGCCCGGCATGTACGCGCTGGCGATCGCACTGATCGCGGCGGGCGGAGGCGGCGGGTTCCTCGCCTTCCAGGCGACAGGCGAGCGCACCCCGGTCCTCGCGGTGGCCAAGGGCGTCGAGGCCGGGGACGTCATCAAGGACTCCGACCTGATCGAGGCCCAGGTCCAGCTCGACCCGGCGCTGAAGCCGGTCCTGGCCGCAGAGCGGGAGAAGGTGGTCGGCAAGCGGGCTTCCGTCGCCCTCACCCCCGGCGCGCTGCTGACACAGGGCCAGGTCACCACCCGCACCCTGGTCAAGCCGGGGGAGCGGCTGGTCGGTATCGGGCTCAAGGCCTCGCAGATGCCCGCGAGCCGCCTATCACCGGGCGACAAAGTCCTGGTCGTCTCCACCCCCGCCGACGGGCAGATCGCCGGTGAGAAGGAGAGCGAAGCCGCAGGCCCGCAGCAGATCGCCGCCCGGATCGTACGGGTGGGGGAGCGGCAGCAGACCACCGGCGAGCAGGTCGTCGACGTCGCGGTTCCCGCGCAGTTCGGACCCGCGCTCGCGGCGCAGGCCGCGACCGGCAACGTGGCGCTCGTCGTCGACGGGCCGGGGGAGTCCTGATGGCCATGATCACCCTGGTCGGGCTCCCGGGCGCTCCGGGCGCGACGAGTACGGCGCTCGCGCTGCTGCGGACATGGCCCCTTCACGACGGCCGGCGCCTGGTCCTCGCGGAATGCGATCCCGACGGCGGCGCCGTGCTGCCTGGCGCGCTCCAGAGCACGGTGGTCGCCGACCGTGGTCTGCGCAACCTGACGGAATCCTCCCGCAGCGCCCAGGATCTGGTCACCGCGTTCTGGCCGCAGCTGATCGCCCTGGAGAACGACGAGAAACGCTCTGAGCGGAACCGGCTGCTGCTGCCCGGCTTGACCGCGATGCACCAGGCCTCGAGCCTCACCCCGGTATGGGGACAGCTAGCCGACCTGTTCACCGGGATCGAGACCCACGGCCACGACGTCCTGGTCGACCTCGGCCGCACCGGAGCCTTCGGGCCGGCCGGTGTCCTCGCACTGCGCGCGGACACCGTCCTGGTGGTGATGCGCGGCACGCTGCGCAGCATGCATGCCGCCCGCTCCCGCATCGATACCCTGCGCACCCTGATGGACGGCGACTCCGGCCAGGGCTCCAGCGCGCTCGGCGTCCTCCTGATCCGCCAAGGACCGTACGGGGCCCGCGAGGTCCAGGACGAACTCGGCGTCCGGGTTGTCACGGAACTGCCCTACCGCCCCGAGGAAGCCGCCGTGCTGTCCGACGGCGCACCCGAGGGACGCGGGTTCATGAACTCGAAGCTGATGAACGCCGCGCGTGACGCGGCCACCCCGATCCGGCAGACGATCGCCACCCGGCGCGCGCGGGTCGCCTCCCCGCTGCAGCAGCGTCTGCTGAGGGGAGCATCCGGTGCGCGCTGACCCGATGTACCCCGCGGCAGTCCCACAGCCCCACCCGGCCCAGACTCCGGCTCACGCTCCCGGCCCGGGCCCCGCCATGCAGCCGGGCAGGACACCCGCCCCGTACGGCCCCCGACACGGAGGGCAGGCCGCCGCCCCGGCGATGGTCAATCCGCTCGCCTCACCCCAGGCGAGCGTCGACGTCCGCGCGGCCAGTGAAATCAAGAGGCAGGTCAACGACCTGCTCCTCGCCGAGGCGAAGCTGAACCGCGGCCTGGTCGGCGCGGTCCGCGAGCACCGGGCCCGGGCGCTGATCAACGAGAAGGTCGCGGTGTGGGGCGACGCCTCCCGAACCTCCCGAACGGTCACCGCCGCCGAGGAGCAGCAGCTCGCCGCGCTCGTCTTCGACATGCTCTTCCGCTCCGGCCGTCTCCAACGCCACCTCGACGACCAGCGGGTGGAAGACATCTGGATCAACGGGCACGACCGGGTGTTCCTCAAGTACAGCGGCGACAGCGCCCCCGTCGCGGCCGAGCCGGTCGCCGAGTCGGAGGAGGAACTCCAGGAGCTCGTCCGTGACCTGATCCGCGCCAGCGGGCAGTCCGGCCGCACGTTCTCCACCGCATCCCCCGATGCCGCGATCCGCCTGCCCGACGGCTCCCGGCTCCAGGCACTCCACCCCGAGATCACCGGCGAGCGGACGTTCGTCACGATCCGCCGCCACCGCCTGCAGAACGCCACCCTGGATGACCTCGTCACGGCCGGCGCCATGGACACCACCATCGCCTCACTCCTGCGCGCCTGCGTACGGGCACGGCGCAACGTGATCGTGGTGGGCGAGCAGTCCTCCGGGAAGACAACCCTGATGCGGGCGCTCCTGCGGGAGATCCCGCAGCACGAGCGGTTCGGCACGGTGGAGACCGAGTTCGAGCTGTGGGCACACCAGAACGGCTACCACACCCAGGTCGTGCCGATGGAAGCCCGCGAGTCCAATGGCGAGCGCGTCGACGGCCGCGCGGTCGGCGAGATCACCCTCCTCGACCTCATGTACCGCGCCAAGCGCATGTCGCTCAAGCGCGTCGTGGTCGGCGAAGTCCGCGGACCGGAGATCACCGCGATGATGCAGGCCCTGACCAGCGACCGGCCCGGCTCCATGTGCACCATGCACGCCTCCGAACCGCACGTCGTCTTCGACCGCATTGCCGAGCTCTACCTCCTGGCCCGCGGCAACTTCTCCGAACAGCTCGCCTACCGGCAGATCGCCAACGGCCTGCACTTCGTCGTCTTCATGTCCGTCGACGAGTCCGGCCCCGCCCCCAGGCGACTCGTCAGCCACGTATGGGAGATCACCGGCATCGGAGAGAACGGCCGCCCCGCCTACAACGAGATCTTCCGCCCCGCCTCCGAGGACGACCTTCGCGCTGTCCCGGCCGCGCCGCTGTCACCGCGCTCGCGGCGGCGCCTGGAGCTGGCCGGGTTCTCCACCCACGTCCTCGACCAGGCCGCGGCCTGGAACAGGGGGCTGTGATGGGCGCCCTGTGGTGGACCCTGTGCGGGGCGCTGCTCGCCGGCGGCCTGGTCGCCGCCGCCGTCGCCACGATCGGCACGACCGCCCCGGCCGGGCAGGGCCGTACGGCACGCTGGCGGGCACAGTGGTCGAGCGGCCCCGACGGACAACAGCGTGCCGCCCGCCGCCGCGCCCTGCTCGCGGCAGCTGGCGTCACGACGGCCGTGGTGTGGCTGGTCTCCGGCGTGTTCGTCGCCGCCGTCATCCTCGGCGGCTCCGTGATCGGGGTGCCGTGGCTACTGTCCTCCGCGACCTCCGCGAAGGGCCGGATCGCGAAACTGGAGGCGCTCGCCGACTGGACCCAGCGTCTCTCCGAGATCCTCCGACTCGGCCTCGCCCTGGAGCAGGCTCTGATCACCAGCCGGAAGAACACACCCCCGGCGATCGAGGACGAGGTCGGGGAGCTCGCCGACAAGCTGAAAGCCGGATGGCTCCCCGTCGACGCGCTGCGTGACTTCGCAGGCCGCCTTGACGACGTCACCGGCGACAAGGCCTGCGCCGCCCTGATGCTGTGCGCGGTCGACCCCGGTCCCGGCCTCGCCCAGGTCCTCGAAGACGTCGCCGCCCAGGTCCGCGAGGAAGTCGCCGCCCGCCGCCGTATCGAGGCCGACCGGGCCAAGTCCCGCACCGCGATGCGCACCATGACCCTCATCTGCATGGCCCTGGTCCTGGTCGGCTTCCTCATCCCCTACACCGCCCCGTACGCCACCCTGCTGGGACAGCTCGTCCTGGCCCTGCTCGGCACCGCGTTCGCCATCGTCCTGTGGTGGACCCGCAAGCTCGCCACCCACAAGCCGGTACCCCGCTTCCTCATCAACGACCCCCGCAGCCAGGTCAAGCAGCCCGGCCCCGCCGAAGTGGAGGTGCCGGCCTCGTGAGCCAGACCGCCCTGATCGTCTGCGGCGCCGCGACCGGCGCCGGGATCGCCCTCCTCGTACGCGAGCTCGTGCCCTCCGCGCCCCGCCTCGGGCCCGCGCTGCGCCGCCTCGACCCGCCCCCGGGCCGCCCCGGCGGCCAGCCCAGCCGTACGAACGCCGCCGGCGCCGCGTGGGCCGGACGCCTTGCCGAGCGCATGCCCGGCCGGATCCCGCGCGCCGACCTCGACCTGCTCCACCAGAGCCCCGAGCAGTTCGTCACCAACAAACTGGCCCTCGCGCTCCTCGGCCTCCTCGCCCCGCTCGTCCCGGCCGTCGGCTGGCTCCTGATGGGACTGCCCGTCCCCCTCTTCATCCCCGCCGCCGCCGGGCTGCTGCTCGCCGCCGTCCTGTGGTTCGTGCCCGACTGGGCCGTCGCGAGCGAAGCGGCGAAGGCCCGCACCGAGTTCGCGCACGCCGCCGCGGCCTGGATGGATCTGGTCGCCACCCGCATGTTCTCCAACGTCGCCGCCGACCAGGCCCTGGAGGACGCCGCCCGCATCGGCCAGGGCTGGGCGTTCACCCGCATCCAGGAGGCCCTCCTGCGGGCCCGGACGGAGAAATCCTCCCCGTGGCAGGCCCTCGCCGACCTCGGCACCCAGCTCCGGCTGCCCGTCCTCAACGACGTCGCCGACATCATGCGCCTGTCCTCCGACGACGGCGCCTCCATCTACGACACCCTGCGCAACCGCGCGAAGAGTCTGACCAACGAACTGCTCACCGCCGAGGCCGCCCGCGCGAACGCCGACAGCGAGAAACTCCACACCCCCGCCGCCCTCCTCGCCGTGATCGTCATGATCGCGCTGGCGTTCCCGGCGGTCCTCAACATCTTCTCCATCTGACCCACACCGCCCGCACCACCCGAAAGGGAGCCCACCTCATGAAGACCAGCCCACTGCTCCGCGCCCAGGCCGCCGCGACCGCCCGAGTCTGGGCGATCCGCTCACGCCTCGAGGAAGTCCATCAGGAGGCCAAGGAGCGAGGCGACCGAGGCGAGAGCTCCATCTCCACCGTGGTCATCATCATCGCCGTCGTCGCCGGAGCCCTCGTCATCGCCGGCGGTCTCGCGGCCGCGTACGGACGGGCCAACGGCAAGCTCAGCGGGATCCTCGGCGGCTGACCCGAAGCCCGGATCACTCCATGTTCGCCGTCCTCGAACCCGCCGACCGGGACAGGGGATCGTCACCGATCCAGGTGGCGATCCTCTTCCCGGTCGTCATCATGTTCCTGTTCGCGATCGTGCAGGCCTTCCTGGCCGCCTACGCCCACAACGTCGCCGCGACCGCCGCACGCGAAGGCGTCTCCGCCGGCCGCATGTACGGGGCAGAAGCAGGGGACGGGGCTGCCAAAGCACGCACCGCAGCCGACGCGCTCGGCGGCGGCCTCCTGGTCGACGCCAGCGTCTCCACCACGGGCAGCACTGCCGACCGCATCCGCATAACCGTCCAGGGCCGCGCGGTCTCCCTCGTCCCCGGCCTGGGCGGCTGGCCGGTCAGCGCGTCCGCGTCCGGCCCCGTCGAGCGGTGGACCACCGCAGGAGACAGATGATCAGCCCACTCCACCACCTCCGCCGGGCCGTACGACACGACGACGACCGGGGCGACGCCGCGATCGAGGCGGTCATCGTCATCCCCCTCCTGATCGCGATCGCCCTGGTCGTCATGGCCGGCGCCCGTCTCTCCCTCGCGGGACAGAAGACAGACGCCGCAGCCCAGGCAGCCGCCCGCGCCGCCTCCCTCGAACGCACCCCCGCCGCCGGACAGTCAGCCGCCGCCCGCGCGGCCGCCGACGCACTCGGCGAACGGAACCAGACCTGCACCTCCACCCGCGTCACGACCGACACCCGCGGCCTGTCCGCCCAACTCGGCCAGGTCTCCACCGTCACCGCGACCGTCTCCTGCACCGTCCCCCTCGGCGACCTGCTCCTCCTCGGCGGCGGCCCCGGCGTACGGACCATGACCTCGTCCTTCACCTCGATCGTCGACGCCTACAGGGAACGCGGATGAGCCCCAAACACCCCGACAGACGGCGGAACTGGAAGGACGACCGCGGCGGGATCTCCCCGTTCGTCGCCATCATCACCGTCCCCCTGCTCCTCCTCGGCGGCCTGCTCGCCGTCGACGCCTTCGGCATCACCCGAGCCCACGAACGCACCGACGGCATCGCCACCGAAGCCGCCCGCGCCGCCGCCCAGGCCATCGACCCCGCCCGAGCCGTCACCGGCGAAGGAGTCGTCGCCGACCCCGCGCGCGCCGCCTCCGCCGCCCGCGCCTACCTCAACAGGGCCGGCGCCCGCGGCACGGTCACCGTCTCCGACGACGGCCGCCGCATCACCATCCGCGCCACCGGCACCTACCGCGGCGTATTCGTCCCCAAGACCTGGAACCTCAACGCCACCAGCTCCGCCACCCTGCTGCACGGCACGACCCGACCCGTGAAGGACTGACCGCCGATGCCCGCTCCCCGCTCCCTCGGGCGGCGCCTGCTGCGCGCCCTGGCCTCCACCGTCGTCCTGACCGCGCTCCTGGCCGGTCTGCCCTGGCTGCTCTACGCCACCACCACGGCCGTCTGGACCCAGGGCTCCGACGCCATCGCCCACCTGCTCACCCGCCAGGACACCGGCGCCGCCTTCATGCTCGCCCTGTGCGCGATCGGCTGGATCGCCTGGGCGAGCTTCACCCTCTCCGTCCTGCTGGAGATCCCCGCCCAACTCCGCGGCCGCCGCGCGCCGAGCCTTCCCGGCCTGCGCCTGTCCCAGCGCGCCGCCGGCACCCTTGTCTCCGGCATCCTCGTCCTCTTCGCCTCCAGCACCCTCGCCTCCGCCACCCCCGCCCTCGCCGCCACGGTCACCGCCACCGCGACCGCCGAAGCCGCCCACCCGACCGCGGACGCGGCGACGACGCCCGCCGAGCGCGCCGCCGAAACCGCCAGCACGGAACGCGAAGGAACGCGTACATACACGGTGCGCGACGCCCGGCCCGCCGAGAGCCTGTGGAGCATCGCCGAGAAGCTCTACGGACACGGCGAGCACTACACGAAAATCGCGGACGCGAACGAAGGCCGAACGATGGCCGACGGCACCGTCTTCCACGCCGACGCCCCCATCCACCCGGGATGGATCCTCACCCTCCCCGACGCCCCCACCACCGGCATCGAAGCGCCCGACGCTCCGCCACGGCAGGCCGCCACCGCGTACACCGTCCAGGACGGAGACACCCTGTGGAAAGTCGCCGAGAAGGAACTCGGCGACGGGGAGCAGTACGACGATCTCTTCGAGACCAACAGAGGAGCGCGGCAGCCGGACGGCAGCCGGCTCACCGACCCGGACGAGATCCAGACCGGACTGACCCTCACGATCCCGCACGCGACCGCGCCGTCAGAAATTTCTGACACCGTCACGCCACCGCCCGCTTCCCCGCCCGTAGGCGACCGCTCCACCGATACGGACACACCCCCGGCCAAGCCCGCCCCCGCTGCCCCGGCACCGAGCTCTCCGGCCCAGCCGGGCAGCGCACCCACCGCCAACACCCCCACGACACCGCCCACAGCCACCGCAACCACGAAGCCGACTTCGCTCTCTCCGACCCCCACTTCCTCGGCGAAGCCGACCACCCCGGTGACAGCGGTCCCCAACCCGTCCTCGCCCGCTGAGCCCGGCGAGGCCGCCCCCGGCACAAACACCGCGACTCCCGAGCGTTCGACCGCGCCCGTCCCTCCCACGACCGAAACGGCCGCAGGTGATGAAGCAACCGATGGGATCGGGGTCAGAGACGTCGCCGCGTTCGGGATGCTCGGGGCCGGAAGCCTGCTCGCGACCCTCGGGCTCAAGCGCATGCTCCAGCGCCGCCGACGCCAGCCCGGCGAGCTCCCCACCACGACCGACACCACCACAGAGCAGAACCTGCACGCCGCCGCCGACCCGGGCAGCCTCGAACTCCTCGACCTCGCCCTGCGCACCCTCGCCCACCACACCACCGAACAAGGCCTGGAACTCCCGGCCGTGGCCGGCGCCCGCATCACCGCCCGCAACGTCGAACTCCTCCTTCCCGGGTCCGACGACGGCGAGGACACAAGCGTCCAGGCACCCACCCCGTTCAACGAGACGGCCCCAGGCTGCTGGACGCTGGACCGCACCCAGCCCCTTCTCGACTCCGACACCGCCGCCAGCGTCCCCGCCCCCTACCCCGGCCTGCTCACCCTCGGCACCGACCCCGACGACAACCACCTCCTCATCAACCTGACCCTCTCCCGCGTCCTCCTCCTCGACGGAACCCCCGACGCCGTACGCGACACCGCCCGCGTCCTGGCCCTGGAAGCCGCCACCAGCACCTGGAGCGACCACTCCGAGATCATCACCGTCGGCCTCGGCGACCAGCTCCCCGCCCTCCTCCCGCAGAGCCGGATGCGCGCCGTCCCCCACCTCAAGGCCGCCCGCACCGACCTCGCCGAACTCCTCCTCGAACAGCGCCAGACCGCCGACGGCGACGACGCCCCCGACCGGCTCCCCTGGACCCTGGTGTGCGCAGCCGACATAGACGAGGACGAGGCCCAGATGCTGGCCGACACCCTCACCGCAGCCCGCGACCTACCCGTCGCCCTGGTCGTGCCCGCCCAGGGCACCGCCGGCGCCTTCGGCCCCTTCGACGAAGCCGTCCACCTCGCCGTCGGCACGACCCGGACCCAGTACGTCGACGCCCTCGACGCCGACCTGTTCCTGCAGTCACTGCCCGAGACCGACTACGAGGACCTCCTCGACCTTCTGCGCCAGGCCGAGGAACCCGCCCGGCCCGCCGAAGGCCCGTGGAAGGCGGTCCCGCCCCTCCACATCAGCCTCGACGACGGCGACGGCGCAGCCGCGACCAGCCCCGCAGCCCTGCCCGCCGCTCCGTTCACGGCCTTCACCGCGATTCGGCCCCTGTCCTCCGTCCCACCACTGCACACACCGGCCGCCGCACCCGAAACCACCCCGGCCTCCGCGCCGACCGCGATCGTGCCGACCACGTCCGACGACCCGGCCGAGGAGACCGAGCCGCTCGAGACCGACACCTCGGAAAGCACTCGCACCGCCGTGGAGCCGGACGAGAACGCAGCCGACACGGAAGAGCCGGCCGACGCGGTCGATCTGCACGCCCCCGAGATCCAGATCCTCGGGCCGGTCACCGTCACCGGGATCGCCTCCACCGGACACGGGCCGAAGCTCGCCCAGCTTGCCGCCTACCTCTACTTCAAGCCCAGCGCACCCGACACCGTCCGCGAAGCCATGGACCCACGCTCCCCCTGGACCAAGCCCACCCTCCAGACCCGGATCTCCCAGCTGCGCAACCAGCTCGGCACCGACCCGGAGGGCGAGCTCTACCTTCCCAGGGACCGCACCGGCATCTACAAGCTGTCGCCCAAGGTCCGCTGTGACTGGGACCGGTTCACCACGCTCGCCGAACGCGGCCTGACCAAGGGTCCCTCGACCGGCATCGGCGACCTGGAGGCCGCCCTCGCGCTCGTACGCGGGTACCCCTTCGGCGCCACCCCGCCAGCATGGACCGCCGCCCGCGTCCAGGAGATCCTCGTCCGCATCACCGACACCGCCCACACCCTTGCGACCTGGCACCGCACCGGCCCCCACCCCGACCTCGACGCCGCACGCCGCGCCGTACGCCGAGGCCTCGACATCGACGACAGCGCCGAGCTCCTCTACCAGGACTGGATGCTCATCGAGGACCAGGCCGGCAACCGCACCGGCGTTCGCACCGCCTACGAGACCATCCTCACCATCAACCGGCGCCTCGACGCCAGCACCGAGCCCGACACCGACGCCATCTACGAACGCCTCACGACCCGCACCGCCTGACCGAGCGGACACAAAGAGGGAGTCACCCGCAACACAGGTGACTCCCTCGTCCAGATCGAACAGCAGCGCCCCCGCACCCCCGCCGTCCCTACGAGGGCATCCGGCAGTCCGCTACCGGTGAAAAGGTACTGCCGGTTCGGCGAGCTGCTGTTGGTGGGCAGTCAGGCACGACCCGTTTCCGGCCCGGCGCCTTCGTGTCGCTCGTCTGCCAGATCTACGGAACTCCGGACGGCCCGGCCGGAGCAGCCGGTGTTGACCAGCCCATCCCGGGAGCTGGGGGAACAGCATGGGCCAAAAGCCGAACAGCTTTGGGTCCAACGCCATGACTGGGATCACGAACGCGCGAGTGTCTCGCATCTATGTTCGCATTGTGTCCCGGCTAGAGCACGTCGTCTCCGTCGAAGATGGCGAAGCTCGCGCCGGTGTTCTTACGAAGGGCGATCTTGCCGTCTGTGCTGTGCACGATCAGGTCGGCCTTCCCGTCAGCGCCGCCGGTGTCGTTGACAGAGTCGGCGAAGTAGAGATGCCCCATGCCTTCGTGGCCGTGGAAGTTGCCCCAGCCGCTGCTCCACGTGGCGCTGCTGCCGAAACCGTGACCGATGTTCAGGCGCACGCTGATCGAGCCGTCTACGGCATGGACGATCAAGTCCGCCTTCTTGTCGGCATTCATGTCAGCGAAGTAGAGGCGACCCTTGCCCTCCTCGCCGTGGAAGTTGCCCCAGCCCGTGCTCCAGGTGGTGCCGCCGTCGAAGCCGTTGCCGATGTTCAGCCGGATGCGCGCAGCGATCGTGCCGTCGGTGGAGTGGACGATCATGTCCGCCTTGTTGTCGGCGTTCATGTCAGCGAAGTAGAGGCGACCCATCCCTTCCTCGCCAAGGAAGTTGCCCCAGCCGCTGCTCCAGGTAGTGCTGCTGCCGAAACCGTTGCCAATGTTCGGGCGAACGGAGATCGTGCCGTCGGTGGAGTGGACGATCATGTCCGCCTTGTTGTCGGCGTTCACGTCGGCGAAGTAGAGGCGGCCCTTGCCTGTCTGACCGGTGAAGTTCGCCCAGCCGCTGCTCCAGCGGGCTCCTTCGTTGAAGTGGTAGCGGGGCATGCCGGGCTCGAAGAAGCGCGGGCCGGTTATCGCGGTCCGTACCGTGATGTCGCCGTTCGCGTTCTGGATGAACATGTCGTCCGCGCCGTCTCCGTTGGCATCCGCCATCTGGACGAACTCACGCTCGGCCTTTAGCCATGTGCGGGCTGCGGGATCAGCGACGTTCACGGACTTAGCGCCCGTACGGGTTTCGGCAGGGTTGGCGCCCAGGCAGCCGCCCTGCCAGGAGCGACTGTTGATGCCGACCAGCTCGGTCTTCCCCTCCTTCTCACGAAGCAGCGGGCCGCCGGCGTCACCGGCGCACACTGCCACACCGTTCTGGCCGGTGATGGCCACGGTGTCGTCCTGTACGGCGTCGGCTGTGAAGGCCCCCGTGTGTAGAGCGGGCTGGACCCACTCGGTCTTGGTCTGCCCGAAGCCCGCAACCTTCAGTGTCTCGCCGGCGGTGGCCGGCGCCGTGGCCAGAGAGACGGGGGTGATTCCGAAGGCGGGTGTCTTAAGTCGTGCCAGGACGAGGTCACGTCCCTGGTAGGGAACGACCTCGGTAACCTCGGTGACCAGGCCGCCGGCGGCCGTCAGGTTGCTTCGTCCGACAGTGACGACCGTCTTCTCCGGGGGCGAGCCGGGGGTGAGGTCGGGGAGACCGCGGGTGAAGCAGGAGGAGGCCGTAAGCACCCAGCGGGCGTTGACCAGCGCACCAGAGCAGTTGCGCATGGTCGCTTCACTGTTGCCGATCGCCAGCTTCGCCGTGAACGCGTATGAGCTGCTGGCAGTGGTGCCACTGACGGCACTGGCGGGCGAGCTGAGTGGGGCGGTTGCCAGGGCGAGAGCGGCGAGGCTTGTGGTCGCGGCAATGCGCGGACGTCTTGCAAACACTGTCGATTCCTTGAACTTGTGGGACGTACGGTGCGGCTGACGCACTGCCCTGCGGTTGTGGGCGGGTGAGTCGAGCTACGCCGGATCAGCCATCAGCCAGGGCCTTGATGAAGGTCTTCATGCCGTTGGCTGTGACGCTCGCGGTCATGGGGCGAGCCGACAATCAGACGCGCGGTCTGCTGACGGTGAAGGGTTCAGCTAGCTACGCGGAGCTCGAGCAGGGTGGCGGGCTCACCACTGCTGCTTGCTTCGCCGTAGCCGGTGAACTTGTTGGCCGGCGCGTTGACAACCAGGGTTGAACCGCCGGCTGTCTTGAGCGTGGTCTTCACCGGATCATCCGTGGTGATGATGCCGAACGCCTCGGCGAACTCGAGCGTCAGGTAGGCCGGCTTGGTCTTGACCTCGAAGCAGGTGTCCTGCCCCTGCCAGCGGCTCATGACCAAGATGTCCTGCTTCCCGTCACAGGACGTCAGGACGATGCCGCCGCTGCCGCGCTTGAGAGTGGCTCCCGGCTTGGAGACCAGCTCAGCGTTCGGGTAGTCGAGGCTCTCGACAGCTGACGGCATGTCGTCGGTGGTTGCAGCCGCCGTAACAGTGGTGCCGGTTTCGGCGTGGGCCATGCCCAGCGTCGTCGCGGTCACCGCAAGCGCTGAGGTCAGAACGACCAGCAGGGCCTTGCGAGCACGAGATATTGCCATGGTGGGCCTTTCGAAAACAGGTGATGGATATCAGGCAGTCCATCAGATCGCAGCAAAGTGAAGCACGTTCAAGATCTGGTGATCTAACTGGAATGAGTGACTCATCTCTCGCGAGCTTTTCGCGAGTCTCGCACAACCATTCGTTCGGTGAAGCGTCTCCAGCTGTTCCAAATATGAATCCGTAGGCAGTCAATCTGGAGGCATATGTGTCAATCGAATGAAAACATCATTTTTCGGGCAAAGTGCGCGGCAGTTAAAAAATGTGACATCGGGACCCTGGGCGTCCGCGTGAGCTGCTGTTTTCCCTGTTGAGCGAGGAGGGTTGCTGGTTGGGGCCGTCCGTTGGCAGAGCTGTACGATCAGCGGCTCCAGCCGAACCTCGACTGCCGCAACAATCACCCAATGCCTGCCATCAGGAGCGTGAAGGAACCCTTCATGTCTCCGATTGCCTGGGGGCTGTGGAGGTGTAACTGGCTGGATCCTTAGATGAGTTAAGAGGAGTTCCGCCGATGAAATGGCGTATTCCCTCCCAGGTCAATGGCCCGGGAGCGCTGGAAATGTTTTCCGCCCGTCGGCGGATACTCAGAGCACTGCTGTCGACTGGCCTGCTGGCTGGCCTGCTTGGGACGCCGACGGCTGTGGCGGTCGAGCCCGCACCACCGACCCTGAACGTCAGGGAGCAGATCGTCAGTTACTGGGAGACTGGTGGCCGTGTTCTGAAGATTGCCGCCGAGCGAGCTCTGGTCGGTGACGACGACGCAGTCCAGAAATTTTTGGACCAAGCGGCGGCAATCCAGCTTGACGACAACAAGGTGGAGACCGCGCGGCTGATCATGACCGGAGGCGCCGGCGTCCGGAAGGCAGCCGAAGCGGCGATTGTGAAGTCGCCGGCCGAGCTCGAGGCCTTCCTCCTCTACGGCTACGAGCAGCCTCTGGACGACGACCGCAAGGTTGAGATCGGCCGCATGGTTGACGCGGGTGGCCGCGGTGTGCGCGAAGCAGGCACCAAGGCCCTGCTGGGGACCTTCGCCGACCGCGAGGAGTTCCTGAACAAGGGGCAGTACGCCGCGCGCAAGGACGACAACCGCGTCGAAGTTGCCCGCATGACTAACACAGGCGGACCAAACGTACGGGCCGCAGCCGAGGCAGCACTCAGCGGCACACCCGACGACATCGTCGAGTTTCTTGAGATTGGCCAGTTCACGGCCCGCAACCGGGACCAGGAACACGCCTCCATCGCCGAGCTGGTGAAGCAGGCCCAGGCTGCTGGGAAGCAGGCCGCCGACGCCACGAAGGCAGCAGAGGACGCGACCACCAAGGCGGTCGACGCGTCGAACTTGGCCAAGGTGGCCGCGCAGAGCGCCGCTGCGCAGGCCGAGCTGTCGAAGGACAAGTCCGAGGACGCCGCAATCAGCGCCGAGCAGGCGGCGGACGCGGCCCGGGCCGCTGCTGAGGCCGCTCAGGTGGCTATCGGCTCCGCCGACGCCGCCAACCGGGCAGCCCGCCGGGCCGCGCTAGCCGCAGCCCAGACCGCCGCTGCTGCCGCAGCCGCCGCAGACGCTGCGACCAAGGCCTACAACGCAGCTATCGCGGCTGCGGGCGACGCATCCAAGGCCAAAACCGCCCGCGAGTCCGCAGCCAACGCACGCGCCGCCGCCCAGGCCGCCAGCACTTCCGCCGTAGCAGCCGAGAACGCGGGCTTGGCATCCGCGGCGGCCGCCATCGCCTCCGACGCGGCCAAGGGCGCCTCAGTCAACGCCAACGCCGCAGCTACTGCTGCGGAACAGGCTAACGCGCACGCGGACGCCGCCGGCGTGAACTCCGATGCCGCACGCCAGGCCGCCGCCGAAGCGCGCCGACATGCAACCATCGCCGACCGCGCAGCCGACCGTTCCGCAGAACTAGCCCGCAGTGCTGCCAGCGCTGCCTATGCCGCCCGTGACACCGCCAAGTCCGCAGCCGCCCACGCCAACAAGGCCGCCGACTATGCCGAAGACGCTGCAAGCCACGCTGGCGACTCAGCCACCTACGCCGACCAAGCCAAGAAGAACGCTGACGCGGCTAAGGCAGCGGCCGCCACAGCGGACGCGGCAGTGACCAAGGCGAAGGAAATCTTCGAGCTCGCCCGCAGGACCGAGGCAGCTGACCTTGCCACGCGCACGGAAGGAGGCCTCGAGCGCGCCAACTCGATGAAGATCACCTCCAACAGAGGCATTTCGGTTTCGGCGAGCTCTCAGGTGCATGCGCTGTCCTTGTACGACACCGCGACCGTGCTCGCCCAGGAGGCAGCCCGGCCGGACGTTGACATCCAGGCCACCGCTGCCAAGGGCCGCCAGCTGGCCATGCAGGCGATGAAGGTCCTCGGCCCCTGGCAGCAGGAAGCAGCCGCCCGTGCGCTCGCCGGCAGCGACCAGGACGTCCTGGACTACCTGCGTACCCGCTGGAAAGAGGCCAACCACAACAACACCCGCCAGCGCGTTGTCGACCTGAGCACGCTAAGCCCCTACCCCTCTGTCCGGGCCGCAGCTGCCGAGGCCCTCAAGGGAACACCGGAGCAGATCGAGGCCTTCAACGAGACCGGCCAGTACGAGGCAGGCCGCGACGACATGAGGATCGCGGTCGCCCGTCTGACCAATACCGGCGGGCCCAACGTGCGCCGGGCCGCTGAGGCCGCAATCCTGGACGGCAAGGCGAAGACGCTTGCGACCTTCCTTCAGATTGGCCAATATGGTGAGCGCCTCACCGACGAGAAGGTCATCACCGCCCGTCTGACCAATACCGGCGGGCCCGAGGTCCAAGCAGCCGCAAATATCGCACTTGCTGGCCCGCCCGAGCTCATCCACGAGTTCGTCACCACGGGCCAGTACATGGCCCAGCGCAAGGACAACCTTGCCGCCCACCACGTCCACCAGGTCGACCGCCTCATCGCCGAAGGCTCTCTGGTCGCGGCCAGGGCACAGGAAAACGCCAGCCGCGCCGCCTACGCCGCGGCCGTCGCCGAGGGTGCGTCTACCGAAGCCGCGCAAGCCTCCGCTGAAGCTGACGAGTCCAAGGCGGCAGCAGACAGGTACGCGGCCAACGCCAAGACCTCCGCCGACGCGGCTACCCAAAGCGCCGCCGACGCGGCCGCCTCCGCTTCTACCGCACGCAACGCCGCCGACCGGGCCGCACAGGACGCCGCAGCAGCCGAGAGCTCTGCCTCCCAAGCCGCGTTCTCCGCCTCCTACGCCCGTTCATCTGCTCAGAAGGCCGACAAGTCCGCAGACCAGGCCCGCGCATCGGCGCTCGCCGCCGGCAAGAGCGCCGCCGAGGCAGAAGCTGACGCCAAGACAGCATGGACGGCGACACGCACCCTCGCCGAGAAGGAAGCGGAAGAAGCCCGACGGCAGGCGGCCGAAGAGCGCGAGCAAGAAGAGGAAGTCAAGCCCAAGAGGATCTGCATCCCGCACCCCACCCGCGAGACGATGGCCCCGATCATGGCCTGTGTGGCGTCGCCTGGCGACTCCATGATCTCCGTGCGGGAGAACGATCCCTTCATCCAGGCCGTGGTGTGGGAACTTACCGGCCTCAACGACATCAAAGCCTGCATCGAAAACCCCACCGCCCTCGACTGCGTCATGGCTGTTGTCGGGGTTACGCCCTGGGGCAAGCTCAAACTCGTCACCAAGATCGACGACGGAATCGCCGGAATCAAGGCCCTGCGATCCAGCCGCCGTTCCGTGGCCTGCCTGACGGGAGTGGCCCACAGCTTCCCCGCCGGCACCAAGGTCCTCATGGCCAACGGGACCAGCCGTCCCATCGAGCAGATCCAGCCTGGCGAACTCGTCACTGCTTCCGATCCCGTCAGCGGTGAAACCGGACCCCGGACCGTCACCCGCACCATCCACACCCCCGACGACCGCAACTTCACCGACGTCATCCTTACCGACGGCTCCACGCTCACCTCGACCAGCCACCACCTCTATTGGTCCGAGAACGACCAAACCTGGAAGAACGCCAGCGACCTCAAGGCTGGCGACACACTGCGGACCCCGCAGAACAACACGGCCACCATTGCCCAGATTAGGGACTGGCGGGGACTCCAGGACGCCTACGACCTCACCGTCGACGACCTCCACACCTACTACGTCTCCACCGGTACCACCAATCTCTTGGTCCACAACACCGACGGAGAATGCCCCAAATGGGTGTCTCAAATCTTCACCGAGATTGTGGATGAATGGATTACCACGGGCGTCATCAGGGACTCCAAGGGCAACCGAATACCGAACCTCCCGGAGCGCATAGTTAGCTCAAGGGACAGTGACACAACAGCCCTTGTCGCCTACCTCAAGAAGATCGGGTATGGCGACCCGAGGCAGACTGGGTTCTTTGCGGAAACTCACGCTGAGACTAAGCTCGCCTATAAGATGTTGATGAGCGGCGTCGAACACGCGACTGTAGTAATCAACAACAACAAGGGCGTTTGCAAGGGCAGAGACACGTGTAGCAAGCTGGTTGAGGCTATTCTTCCAGAAGGTCACACGCTCACCGTGCACTATCCTGGTAAAGGCAGCCCTGAGATAATCACCGGCAAGGGTCCAGGCAGGCAATAATGATCATTGAATTTTGGATCGACGGCGAAATGAACCGAGTATCCGGGCGCCATGAAGTGGAGGTTGCCGTCGATCGAGTCATAAATGAGCTTGAGGCGGAGCGTGAAGTTCCCATCGGTTTCTACCCGGGCACGATTGCGTCCTTCCATGTCTTTGATATTCCGGAAGGGGCAGAGGTTCCAGAAGTAGCAGAGAATTCTCTGATCGTGGGGGTCAATCGAACCACAGGGTACGGGGGGATGATCTGGTGGGGTGAAGAGATTCCAGAGGATCCGAACCAGTTTTACTGGGTAACCAGGAATGAGGATCCGCCAAGTGTAGACCCTCGGGTAACTGCCGACCCCGGCCACCCGCTCTGGTACGACAGGCGGAATGTTGTACCCCTGACGGACATCAAGTCCGCCCTCGTGGAGTTCTGCTTCAGTGGAGGCAAGCGGCCGGTATCCGTCGAATGGGAGCCCAGCACCGCGAACGGTCAACGGCTGAGCTCTTAAGTACCAAGCTTGACCCTCGGAGGCCGGACTGCAACTGCGGTCCGGCCTCCTCTGGCATCCGCTTCCACGGGCCTTCGTATGTGGCTCCACTGACACGGGAGCTCCGCCCGCGATCCGCGCCGTCTTGCCGGCCTGCCGCCCCCAGCGACTTGCTGACCAGCGGCGTTGTCAGAAGAGGTTAGGCTCCGGGGACCATCAGACAGCGGACGCCTGAGGTGGTGGGGAAGTGGCTGAGATGGGCTGGTGGGACAGGAAGCCGGAGGAGCGGGCGCGTTGGGTGCTCGATCCTCTGGTGGCGGTGGGGCCGCTGCGGTTCGGGATGGACCACGACGAGGTGAGGGCGGCCCTGGACGGCGAATGGAACGGCGGCGGGCAGCGCACGGCCGACGGATGGCGCTGGATTCCGTACGATGGCGACTGCGTGATAGCCGTATGTGACCAGGACGGCCACCTGATCGCGGTCGAGATCGACGCCAAGGGAGGCCCGTTCGTCCGGCTCGACGAGGTCGAACTGATCGGCCGGGTCCCCTCCGAGGCCCGCGCCGAGATCTTGGGCCTCGCGGCCCGTCGGGGGGCCGCAGTGGGGACGAACCGCAGTGGGGACCCGCAGATCGTCGCGTGGGGCGTGTCCATGTCCACCGAACAGGAGTATGGGCAGCTACCCGAAAGGCATGTCGGGCGGAAGGACTCGGTGATCACCACTGCCCTATTCACCGCTCCCGGAGTCGCCGACGATACGGCTGCCTCCGTCATCAAGGGGCACGACGTCCGTGACCTGGTCGCGAACCCGGGAGCCTGGCCCGTGACGCCCGACCACGAACGCCCCCGCTGGGACTGGAACCCGCTGGAGAACGTGGGAGCGCTCCGGTTCGGCATGAGCCCGCCCCAGGTGGCTGCCGCCCTCGGAGACGAGGTTCCGGCCGGACGGACAGGCGCTTTCCCCTTCTGGTTCTGGAAGGAGGCCGGGCAGTGGTCCCTCCACACCGACCACTTCGAGCGCGCCGGCGTCACTGCCCAGTACTGGTACCCGGACGGCGTTCCGGAGCTGGGCGCCGTAACCGTGCACGGCCGTACCGGACCCCAGCTCCACTACGAGGGCATCCCGCTGGTCGGCATCACGCCCTCCATCCTTGACGCGGCCATCATCCAGCACGTCGAAGACCATGACCTGGGCCTGCGGTTCAGCCCGAACGGAGCGGCCGTCCCCGACGGACCCAACCTGTACCTGGACACGGCCAGGGCGGAGGACAGCTCGGTGAGCGAACCGACCTTCTGCGCGGAGGGCTGGCAGATCTGAACCCGCGCGGCGCACGACATCGCCCCGGAGACTGCTCAGGCCACCCCGCCCAGCGCGCTGCAGTCCCTCCTCGCCCCGCGCATAATGCGCCGCATCGCGCTCCTCCAGCTCGACCACGGCCTGGCCTTCGCCGACGCCCACCGCTGGTTCGTCGTTGTAGTCGGCGGTCTTGGTTACGGCGTCGTCTCAGGCAGGCCCCGGAGCATGACGGCGTACACGGGGGAGTCGGCGAAGGGCTGCCGTTCGCCGATCTTTCGGTAACCCCAGGATTCGTAGAGGGCCTGGACGCGGGGGTGGGCGACGTCGACGAGGAGAACGGACAGCGGTTCGAGGCGCCGGCCGATGAGTTCGGTGTGCAGCTGGGCCGACAGGCCCGTCGCGCGCCACTTCGGGCGGACCATCAGCTCTGAGAGGGAGAACGTCGCGGTGGCGTCGGGGGCGGGGGAGAGGTACTCGCGCCACCACTCCCGTCCGTGCACGGCAGGGGCGCCGTAGGCGTAGCCGGCGGGCTCCTCGCCGTCGTAGGCGATGACGCAGTCGAAGCCGGGCAGGCCGCTCCAGTGGTCGACGAACCAGGCGAACCGTTCCTGGTCGTGGAACTCGTCCGTCTCGGTCGCGTACGCGTCGGCGTGGACGTCGAGGAGTATCTGGCGGATCTCGGCTGCCTCGGACTGTCCGTAGTGGCGGAAGGTGTAGACGGGGGTCACGGGCGGCTCCATTCGGTGCGGTAGCGGTCGGCCCAGTCCAGTGCGGTCGCCGAGCCGGGGGCGAGGGTGATCAGGTCGCGGTGGAACTCGCCGAGCAGCGAGCGCATACGGCCGGGCAGGGGGGCACCGCACATCTCGTCGAAGACCTTCGCGGTGGTGGCGGTGGCCTGCTCGATGTCGCCCTGGTGGAGTTGGGCGAGCGACAGGCGGGCGGTGGCGAGGGCCCGGTTGCGGCGGAAGGTGTCCGGCAGTACGGCCAGGGCCTGGAAGGAGGCGGCCTCGGCGTCGGCGGCGTCGCCGAGCCGGTCGCGGACGATCGCGGTGAGCGCGTGGAGCTCGGCCGCTCCGTAGAAGGCGATCCAGCTCGAGCGGGGCTGGTCCAGGTCGGCCTTGTCGAGGGAGGCGGCGGCGAGGTCGAGCGCACGCAGGGCGCTGCGGTCCTCGTTAAGGTGTGCGTGGGCGATGGCGGTACGGGCGTGCGCGAGGCTGGCGTACAGCGGATCGCGCCGGGTGATGGCGGTCGCCTTCGCGGCCTGGCCTGCGGCGAGGGACTCGGCGTGATCGCCCTGCTGGTGGGCGAGCATGGACACGGAGTTCCAGACCCTCATGGTCAGGGCCGGGTCCTGGGCGAGTCCGGCCAGGTACAGGGCCCGGTCCAGGTGGCCGCGGGCCCGGGCGCGCTCGCGGGCGTCCACACACGACCAGGCGGCGGTGGCGGTGAAGTCGGCGGCGAGCGCGAACAGCCGCTGCCGGGTGCGCTGGGTGGCGGCCCGCGCCTGGAGGGCGACGGCTTCCTGGGCGCCGGCGAGCGCGGCCTTCTCGACGCGGTCGTGGCCGCCGCGCTGGTCGTCGAGGGCGTTGACGGTGTCGAGCTGCTGCCGCAGGCGCAGGACGTCGCCGCTGCCGACGGACGGAGCGGCCCCGGACAGGGCGACGGCGCCGGCGGCGGAGGCGACGGTGAAGAAGGTTCGGCGGCGCAATGGGTCCTCCGGGGCGGCACGGTTCTTGCGGCGGTCGGGCGGAACGAACCCTAAGTCCGCCGCCGAGCGGCCGCTGACCTGCTCCAGAGCCATTCTGGCCTTGCCCTGTGGCCACGTCGTCTCGCCTGAACGCCACTTACGCACCGTCACCTCGGACAGCTCGCCGCGCGGAGAGGTCCTCTGCGTGACGTCGCGGATGACCCCGTTCAAGGCTCTGGCGAGTTCGAGCGCCGTCCAGTTGTTCCTCGACATCCAGGCGACGAACGCCTCATTGCGCACATGGGGCATCCCCCCACGGTAGAGGTGAGCGTCACCGCCGCGAGGGTCAAGGAATGGTCAATTCGCTACACAGCTCGCGGGCAAGGAACGCTACTTCGATATGCACCTTCCCGGCCCGGGCGCGGTTGTCTGGAGCGAGACGCCGACACCGCCCTCGGGAGGCGAACCCGTGTGACTGACATCCCTCTCAACCTGCCCGGCCCCGTACGCCGCGACGTCACCACTACGGTCGCCCTGTACGCGTCCGAACCCGACCCCGATGCCGTACGGGAGATGCTCGCGGCCGCGGCCGCCGTCGTCGCCGGCTACGGCTGGACGATCGCGGACGGCGGCACGATCGCCGACGACTGCCTGCTGACACAGGCGCCGCAGTCCCGGCCGGGCTGGGACCGTGTCCGCGGCCTGGCCGAGCAACGCCGGATCAACATCGTCATCGTCCCGGCGCTCGGACACATGGGGTTCACCTGGTCGCTTTGGGAGGCCGAGCAGCGGTTCCTGCGCCGCCACGGGGTGTCCGTCGCCTCCGTCGAGCCGATGCTCGAGACCCTCCTGACGGGAACGAGCAGATGACCCACGGCAGCATTGTCCACGACCCCACCGGCCGCTGGGACACCCACCTCCCGCTCGACCGCGAGCCCAACGAACGGCTGGCCGCGGCGGTGCTGCGCTGGCGGAAGGGCGACGACACCATCCCGCCCCAGGGCGACATCGAACAGGCCGCCCTTCAGCTGACCGGCTACGCCAGCCTCCTTGTCCGCGAGGTCCAGACGACGACGGCGGCGCTGCCGCGAGACGGACAAGCGTCCACCGTGGCCGCCCGCACCCTGGCCCAGATCACGGTCAGGGAGGCCATCAGGCGACTGAGCGTCGCGCCGGTCTCCCAGCGGCATGCTCTGCCGGCGGCGCAGTCCCGGGCCCGGCTCGTACAGGCCCTGCACCGTGCGCTCGACCGCACCCTCGCCGCGACGCACACCCCCGTACCGGGACCGTAAGACCGCTGCGCGCCCGCCCCGCCCGCACGGGGCCGGCGCGCAGCACGGGGCCCGCCCGTTCGGAGCGGGCCCGGACCGTCGGCCGAGCACCGCGAGTTCGCGCCGGACGGCCCGCACCTGCATCGCCCCGGACACCTCCCCGTGAGGGAGGGGACGGGGGCACCTTCACCGAGTCCGAGAAGGAGTGCTGCCATGCCTCTGCTGAGCGAGATGGACCGCAACGGTGCCATCGCCCTGCTGAACCAGCTCGTCACCGTCGGCGTCGACTTCAAGCTCGACGACCAGGTGACCCGCAAGCGCCTGGCCCCCGCCGAGATCCGCGACCTCCTCGTCACCGACCTGCCCGAGGCGCCGGCCGGCGTCCCCTCGGTCGTGCAGGAGCTCGTGGACACCGTCCTGCCGATGTGCAACAACGAAGCCTCCCCGCGGTTCCTCGGCTTCGGGCACACCGGCGCCGACGTCGCCGCGCTCGCCGGCGGCCTGCTCGCCCTGTTCGCCCAGCAGAACCTCATCAACCAGTCCTTCGCCGCACCCTCCGCCACGTTCACCGAGATCGCGGTCATCCGCTGGCTCCGCGACCTGATCGGCTACACCAACCCCGCCGTCGCCGACGTGACGACGGTGTGGGACGTCGGCGGCGTCACCACCTACGGCGGCACCGGCTCCAACACCACGGCCATGATGCTGGCCCGCGAGAATATCGCCCCCGGCACGATGCACCAAGGCGTCACCGACGCCGCGCGCATGCACATCGTCGTCCCGGCCGGGATCGGCCACTACAGCGTGAAGTCCGCGCTGGAGTGGATCGGCTGCGGCGGCCGGATCATCGAGGTCCCCACGACCGGCTACCGCTACGATCTCACCGCCCTGGAGCGCACGCTGCGGGAGCGCCAGGGCGAGGTCATGGCCGTGGTCGCCTACACCGGCGACAGCCGCACCCACACAGTGGAGAACCTCCGCGCCGTCCACGACATCACCCGCGCCATCGACCCCCGCATCTGGCTCCATGCGGACGCCTGCTGGGGCCTGATGTGCGCCTTCGCGCCCGAGCTCGCGCACAAGCTCGCCGGGATCGAGGACTTCGACTCGGTCACCGTCGACCCGCACAAGGTCATGGACATCCCCTACGCGATGTCCGCGCTCCTGGTCCGCGACCCCGCGTCACTGCGGCTGGTCTCCTCCTACTCGGACCTGATCATGCAGGAGGACTTCGCCTTCGGGCAGGTCACCCCCTTCATCGGCACCAAGGAGTGGTCCTCGGTCAAGCTGTGGGCGATGATGCGCGCCCACGGCCGCCGCGGGCTCGCCGACCTGATGCGCCGCCGCCTCATCACCACCCGCACCTTCACCGGCCTGGTCGACGACAACCCCCGCCTGCTGCGCCTGAACGAGCCCGACATGACCGCCGTCGTGTTCATGTACCTGCCCACCGGGCACAACCCCGAGCGGCCGGACGTCGAGCGGATCAACACCATCAGCAAGGCCATCCACACCCGCATCCTGGAAGAGGGCCGCTGGCACTTCCACCAGTTCTCCCTCCCCGACGACACCGGCCGCCTCCAGCAGGACGCCACGCTCCACCCGCTGCGCTTCATGGGCAACAACGGGCGCATCACCGAAGGCCACATGCGCGACGCCCTCGCCTACGTCACCGGCCTCGGCCGCGCCCTGGAGCAGCAGTGAACACCGGCCTGTTCACGGCGGCCGCCGCCCTGCACCCGGTCGCCGACGGCTACGCGCTCGCGTACGGCTCCCACGCCACCCGCCCCCGCCCGGCATCCGACCTCGATCTCCTCTACACCGGCAACGCGCCCCTGCCCGCCGACCAGCTCGCCCGCCTGATCGACGGCGTCAAGCAGCTCCACGGCGACCACGGACTCGAACTCGACGAGGAAGTCGCCTTCACCTCCAAGCTCTACGCCACCGCGCGGGAGATCGAGCACGCGACCTCGCTCGGCGGCTTCGACGGCACCGCCGACTACGCCACGCCCGTCGGTGACCCCGAGGCGCTGAACTCGCCGCGGTTCAAGCTGCGGCTCGTCCTCAACGCCCTCACCACCCCGCACGTCTTCCTGACCGGCGACGTCCACGCCTACCGCCGCCACGCCGCCGCCGCCGAACGCGGAGCCGCGCTCCTGGCCCTGCGGATCACGGGCGCCGGAAAAATCCCTCTCGTCCGGGTCGCGAGCGCCCTACTGTCGTCTCCGGAGGGCCTGACGGAGAAACACTTCCTCGGCTACCGCCACGAGACCCACCTGCACGCGGTACTGCGCCGGGGCCTCGCCGACCTCGCCCACGAGAATCTGGTCCGCATCGACCACGACACGATCACCTGGAGAGCGACGTGACCACACGCACCTGGGACGACCTCCCGCCCGCGCTCCGCGAGCGCCTCGCCGACCAGCTCGCCGCCACCGGCCCCGCCGAGCCCGTGGCCGGCGGCTTCACCCCCGGCGTCCGCGTCCAACTGCCCCAGGCCGGCGGCCGCGCCGTCTTCGTGAAGGCCATCCCCACCACCGACCCCCTCGCCGCCATGTACCGCACCGAAGCCGCGATCAACCGCACCCTGCCCCCGGGCCCGGGCCCGCGCCTGCTCGCCGAACTCGACGAACACGGCTGGGTCGCCCTCGCCTTCGAGCACATCCGGGGCCGCCACCCCGACCTCTCACCCGGCTCACCGGACCTGCCGCTCGTCCTGGACGCCGTCGCCGAGCTCCACCCCCCGCTCACCCCCAGCCCCTACCTGGACGCACCGGAGTTCACCGACCACCCGGTCGTCGCCCAGGCCACACAGTGGCACGAGACGATGCGGGGCAACACGCTCCTGCACTGCGACATCCGCTCCGACAACCTCCTCGTCGGCGACCGCGGCGTCCGCTTCGTCGACTGGGCCCTCGCCCACCGGGGCGCAGCATGGCTCGACGTCGCGCTCCTCGTCCCCCAGCTCATCCTGGCCGGACACACCCCCGAGGACGCCGAGAAGCACGCCACCCAGATCCCGGCCTACCGCGACGCTCCCGCGGAGGCCGTCACCGCCTTCGCGTCTTCCATCACCGCCTACTGGGCCGAGCGCGCCCAGCAGGGCGTCCCCGAGCTGCGCCGGTACCGGGAGCGTGCCCTGCAGGCGGGACGGGCGTGGGAGGCCTACCGCCGCGGGTAGGCCCGGGCCCTTCGGGGGAACAGGCGTACGGAGCTCCTCCCGGGTCGGCCCGACAGGAGCTCCATGCGCCCTTGGCGGCAGCGGACCGTTTCTTCGGTGAAACTCTTCGCCCACCCGGCTGAGCCCTGGGCGAATGACCAACTTGGTGCCGCTCGTTGCCTGTAACCCTGCGGCTGTGATCAAGAACCTTGCCCGCGGCTTCGCCGCGCTCTCCCTCGCCCTGACCCCGCTCGCGCTGCCCGCTGCCGCGCAGGCCGCCCCGACCGCCGCGGCAGCTCTGGGCGCTGCGCAGACGTTCCCGCTCTCCTACGCGATCGGCCAGATCCCGGTCGCCGACGAGAGCAGGGCCGACTACAGCCGCGACGCCTTCCGGCACTGGAACACCGGGCTCGACCCGGCGGACGGCTGCAACACCCGCGCCGAGGTCCTGCTTGCCGAGGCGAGTGAGGCTCCGTCAGTCGCGTCCGGCTGCAAGCTGTCGGAGGGGGAGTGGCTGTCGTACTACGACGAGCAGGAGGTCACCGACCCGGCGAAGCTCGACATCGACCACATGGTGCCGCTCGCCGAGGCGTGGGACTCCGGTGCCTCCGCATGGGACGCGAAACGACGCGAGGCGTACGCGAACGACCAGGACGCGGCCGCCAGTCTCGTCGCGGTGACCGCACGGACGAACCGTCAGAAGGCCGACCAGGACCCGGCCACCTGGATGCCGCCGGCCCCCGCTGCCACCTGCCGGTACCTCGCCGAGTGGACCGCGACCAAGCTCCGCTGGGGCCTGTCCGCCGACCAGCGCGAGATCGACGCCATCAACGTCTACGCCGGCGGCCCGTGCGAGAAGACGGTCGTCCACTACACCCCGGCCCTGTAGCTCCCGGAGCGCGTTGTGCCCCCGCACCCGGGGTCACCGGGTGCGGGGGCACGTGGGAGGCGGAACAACGACCAGTCGGCCCGGCCCTCACGGAGCACGGTAGTAGCCCTGCGTGGCTACGTCGGCGGCTCGTCCCTCGTGGGAGGGGTTCCGGCACGCGGATGAGTGACGGCCGTACGACGTGGGTGACGAACGGCCCGGGCTTCAGTCCGCTTCGACGTAGGTGACGATGAGAATGCTCCCGAGGGCGGTCGCGTAGAAGATCACGCGGATGCCGTCGTGCTGGTAGTCCCGCAGCGCCGCCGCGGTCGCGTGCGGCTTCACGTCGGCCGGCGCGGCCGCGACCACGTTCAGGGCCTCGTCGAGGCGAGCGGTCTGTGCGACGGTCAGGACACGGACCTGGGTCTCTGCGGGCTCGATGAACACGATCCTCGGGCGGCGCCCGCCGCGGTGGTGCTTAGGCGACACCCTGCGCCCCACCGTCGTGATCGGGCAGGCCCTTCTCGGCGCGGATGTCGTCCCAGTCCCGGCACCGGTCGAGGTTGATGCCCTCGGCGGCGAGGTTCTCGAGGACGTAGGCGAGCGCCGGGTTCCCGGGGAACTCGGTCCGGGCGGCGTCGCGGAGCTCGCGCTGCTCGGCGTCGTCGAACGTGAGGTGCGCCATCGGGTCCTCCGTCGGTCGGATACGCCCCGAGGCTAGCGCAGCGGCACGTTGCCCGACGACGGGTCCTCTAGAAACCGGTCCATCGATGCGCAGCAGATCGATACGACCTCGGCTTCCTGCCGTTCAATCTCGGCGTCCAGCTCGGCCACCGCGCGCTGGTTACATCGAGGCCGTACGCCGCGCCCTCAACGAGACCTGATCGGGCACGGCGCCGGGGGTGGTCCGTCCCAGGTACCGGAAGCTAGAGGAAGGGCGACTCAGATCCATGAACGAAGGCCCGTCGGGCAACACGGGCCGTAGGGTCCTCCATGACCGCTACCGGCCCTCGCTCCGTCTTCAGGGCGGTTCCCTGTCCGGGAAGGCCGATGCTCCAGCCGTGCTTCGTGTAGAAGGCCGGCAGTTCCCGACGGCCCGCTGCGAGGCGGGCGAGGATGCCTCGGTGTCCGAACTGCTGGAACTTCCGCACGGTGTCGTCGAGAAGGACGGTACCGATCCCCGCGCCTTGGTGTTGGGGGGCCACGGCTATGCCGTCCAGGTGGGCAACAGCGCTGCTCAGGTCGAGCGGGAGGTCGACCCGGAGGCCCAAGGCGATAGCTACCCCTGCAAGGGAACCATCGACGACCGCCGCCGTACCGAACGCGAACCCGTTCTCGGGTGTGGGGCTTTCCAAGTAGACAGCCATGCTCTTCGGGGGAAGGACGCCACCGGCATGAAGGATCTCAAGGGCGGCGGCGACATCGTCGCTTGTCAGCGGCCGTAGCGTGACGTCAGTAGGTGTTTTTGAAGGCCCAGGGCCCTGCTGTTTGGTGATGTGGCCTTCTTCGCCGAGAACCGACAGCACGTGCTCACCACTTCGGGAGTCACCCTGGTCAGGCGCCGTTCGATTTCTACTGAGGCCCGCCGGCGACTGGCTCGGCGAAGTATTCGGTTGTTCATGAAGGGCTGAACGTGCGACGGTCACCGGCATGAACGTGGTTCTGGGAGACAGGGCCAGGTTCGCCGCAGAGGTCGGTGAGCCGGGCCCACTGTGCCGAGTCGACCTCTGGGCGGCTGGAAAGTGGCTGACCTGCGACGACAATATGGCGTACGTCCCCCAGTTCCGCCGCGATGTGCTGGATGCCGCCGCCTGGCTGCGGTCTGGCGAAGGTGCTTCCTTGCCATTCGCCGGCTTGTCCGCCGAGGCCACACACCGGCGTCTCAGGCAGCGCGCGGGGGACGACGACGAGTCCGAGGCCGACTACCAGCTGCGCAGCCGGTTGCGGGTCCTGCTCTGGGGGCCCACCACCGACAACGTGATGGCCTACCTGTTCCGCGAAAAGGACCACTTGGTGATCACGCTGGAGTTCTGGCGTGAAGAACACCTGTTCACCCACCCCGAAGACGCCGGTGCGGTCTTCGTGGTCGAGATCCCGGCCGAGGAGTTCATCGGGATCCTTGAGGGCATCGCGGCCGCGCTCGACGCCAGTTCGAGCGAGAGCCGCTCGTGATCCTTCGGTGACATCAAGGGGGTCTCTCTCCCCCCGGCGGGGCTGAGCCGAGCGGGTAGCCTGCTGATCATGCTGTCCATTGAGGAGTAGTCAGCCGTCGGTCCGGTTCTTCTTCGTCCAGCTGTCGGTGCGGGGGCCTTTGCGGGCCAGGCGCCTGGTCATGAGGGTGATGAAGGCCCAGTTCAGGTGGGCTTCGGAGTGCTGGGGCAGACGTTCGTAGTCGCGGCAGTTGCGACGAGCGTTCATGATCCAGCCGATCGACCGTTCGACCTTCCAGCGCCGGGGCAGCACGACAAACCCCTTCGCGCCCCTGGGGCGGAGGACGGGCCGCAGGGTCAACCACAGATGGTCCGCCGTCCAAGCGGGCAGCAGGTCACGGGAGTAGGCGGAGTCCGCCCAGACCTGGGTGATCTGCGGGTGGGTGAGCCTGAGGCGCCAGAGCAGGTCCCTGGCCATGACCTCGTCCCGGGCATCGCCGGGCGTCACCGTGATCATCACGGGCAGGCCGAGCGTGTCGACCACGATGTGTCTCTTGCGTCCGTTGATCTTTTTGCCCGCGTCGTAGCCGCGGCTGTCCTTGCCGACGGTGGAGGCCGCCTTCACGGACTGGGAGTCGACGATCAGCGTCACCGGGAAGGGGCAGCGGCCTTTGCCGGTGCGGATCTGCCGGCGGAGCTGGTCGCGGATGAAGGCGACCACCCCGGCCCGGTTCCAGCGCCAGAAGAACCCGTAAACGGTCTGCCAGGGAGGGAAATCCGCAGGTAAGGCCCTCCATTTGGCGCCGTTGTCGACGATGAAGCGGATCGCGTCGACGATGTCCCGCCGCGGCTACTTCTCCGGGTGCCCGCCGGTCTTGGTCCGGCAGGCCGGGACCGGCAGCAGCGGCTCGATCAGGGCCCACTCGGCGACCGAGGTGTCGGAGGGGTAGCGGCCCCTGCGGCGGGATGAGTGACGCATCGAGGACCTACTTCGTGAGCTGGGCCAGGGTTGCGCGGACCCCTGTGAGCTGGGCGGATGCCAGCTGGGCCCACTCGTCGTCCGGGTAGCGGGCCAGGTGCGGGTCCAGCGTGCCGGTGATCATTCGGGTGAGCCGGCCGAGGATGAGGCGGAACTGCTTCTTCTCGTACTCGATCCAGTCCGCCGGGTCCTCGGAGAACATGTATCCGTCCCGCCGGCGCCAGATGATCGGGGTGAGGTGCTCGGCCGCACCGACGTCCCGAAGGTGCCGGATCCCTCGTTCGACCTGGGACTTCGTCAGGGCGGTGGCGGTGATGATCTGCCGTGTCTGGAGGCCGGAGGGGCGGGCTTCCATCAGGGCGACGCGGACCAGGTCGCCGTAGTGCTCCTCAAGAGGCCGGGCTTCCCGGCGCCGTGTCATGGCCTACTCGCCCTTGAGGAGGTTGGCCAGCTGCTCGTCCAGGGTGAACTCGCCGTTGTCGATCGCTGCTTCGAGCCAGTCGGCCGCGGCCCGGACCTTGGAGATGCCGCGGCGGACGGTCTCGCGCTCGTCGTCGGTGAACTCCTGGCCCCGCATCCTGGGGACGAGCCGGCCCAGGGTGGCGACGAACTGGTGGCAGGAGCCGACCAGGTCGAGGTACTCGATGGTGTGCTCGATCTTGCGGACGGCCGGGGTGCGTTCGCGGATCGTCTCCCTGACCTGGGTGGAGTTGGCGCTCAGGGAGGCCTGGACTGGTCGCGTTTCGCCATCGACTCGGTGAGTGTCCGGGCTCTCAAAGGGGGCTTTTGACCGGACCGAATCCGACCGATCGCGGCAAGAAGGGATCGAAGATCCACCTCGTCACCGACCGGTCCGGCCTTCCGGTCGCGGTCGCCATCTCCGCGGCCAACACCCACGACAGTCTCGCTCTGCAGCCGCTCGTCGCATCAATACCCCCGATCCGCAGCCGCCGCGGTCCCCGCCGTCGACGGCCCGACAAGCTCCACGGCGACAAAGGCTACGACTACCCTCACCTGCGGCGATGGCTCCGAGGCCGGGGCATCACGCCACGGTTCGCCCGCCGTGGCATCGAGACCTCACAGCGGCTTGGCCGCCACCGCTGGGTGATCGAGCGGACCATGTCCTGGCTCTCCGGCTGCCGTCGGCTCCACCGCCGCTACGAACGCAAGCCGGAACACTTCCTCGCTTTCACCGCCATCGCCACCAGCCTCATCAACTACCGGCGACTCACGAAGTGAAACGACGTTCAAGGCACACCGTCGACTGTGATGAGCCGTGGTCCTTCGAGGCCAGCGTCACGCGCAGCCCGTTTCATCGTCTTCGGCGAGCGTTGAGCGGACTCTGCGCACCATGAAGGGCGGCAGAAGCGGGTTGTCGGAGGGCGCCATCCAGTCAAATCTACGGCGGACGCTGCGCAGGCGGGCAGCAGCACTTTCGGCCCCAGTGGTGCCCGTCTTCGAGCGGTGCTGGAGGGCGCCGTCGACGATGGCACCCAGCGGCGCGTCGGGGAACTTCTGCCAGCGCTTCGGGCGCCGGCCGTTCATGCGCTCCTCGACAGCATCGGCACGGACGTCGTCGGGTGCGCCCAGGAGTGCCGTCAGCGCGGTCTGTGCGTGACGCCGGTTGGCGCTGTTAGGGAACCGCTTGTTTCGACGGATGTTCTTACGTGAGCTCTTGTCATTCTCGCCGTAGTTGTTCCGATGGTCTTTGACGTAGCTCAGCCGCTTCTTCTCCTGGGGTGTCTTGCGCTTCACCGTCCTGTGCCTCCTCCGGCTCCCAGGAGCGCCAGACTAGCCATGTGCAGGCGTGTCGGCCACGCCGTTTCTGAGCGCCGGACGACAGGTGGACACTGTGTCAGCGGGCTACGGCCTTTGGCAGGCGGTCTACACACGGTTCCGCCTGCGATCGACGGGTGTTCGCCCTGGCCCTACAGCAGATCCACACCGACGCTGATACGGGCGGCGACATCGACTGGCTGGTCCAGATCGACTTCACGATCGTCCGGGCCCACGACATGCCGCCACCAAGCGGAAAGGGGGCCTCGCCCGTGGCCCCGGGAACCACCATAAGAAACGACGTCTAAACGGAACGGGTGAGGCTCAGTCGGTGTCGATGCCTCGCGCGGCGAAGACCTCCGCCGCGTCCGGCACTGCCAGGACGCCGTCCTCCACGAAGGTGACCTCCCGCAGGTTGGGAAGCAGGTCAAGGTCATCGAGCGAGCGGACGTCGAACAGGTCGTCCTCGCCGTCCCAGGCGGGGGCGCAGTGCCGGAAGACGTCCGCCCCGGCGTCGAAGCACAGCTCCTCGACCCGGGCGAGCAGCTCGGCCGGGATCTCGAGGGCCTCGAAATGGGCCCGGGGCTCCGCCAGCACCTCTTCGTGGAGTCCGTTCTCCAGGACGTAGGACGCGGGATCGCCGATCCCCCGCTCGGCAAGCCGCGCGGGAAGGTCGTAGACCGGGAGAAGCGGCTCGGGGCCGTACATGAGCTCCTCGATGACGAGCAGCTTGAGGTTGAAGTCGCGGAACTGGCTCATGCGACATGAGTACCACGCAGGTACGACACCGGGTCCGGCCCCGCCCCCCGCCCCCGACCGGGCGGAGGAAGCTGCGGACCGGGCCGTCCCCGGCCGGGCCCGGCCTACGATCCGGGCCTCAACCGTAGGAAAGTGTCCAGGCCAGGCAGCAGGAGTACGACACGCGCTGCGCGTGAGTGAGCCCTTGCCGGATCGATCCGGCAAGGGCTCCCCTACAGGCGGGTGGGTCATCCCCAGTTCGGGTCGCCGCATGCGCCCCACCCGGGGTCGTTCACGCCCCATCCGATGTCCCGCACTGCTCCCCCGGTGCTGTTACGACGGCCCCATCCGATGTCCTGCGGCTTCAGGCCCCATCCGGTGTCGCTCATCCGCTTCCCCTCCCTCTCCCTCGGCGGCCGGGTGTGCGGCTCACGCCCGACGTGGTGACGCTACCTTCTGACCAGGCGGAACGGCAGGGGTCAACTGGTGTGCCGGTAGGCGCCGGCGGGCCCGGCGAGACGCCGCCCGTACCGCTGGTTGATGCGGTCCAGGACGGGTTCGAGGGAGAGCCGGTTCTCCCGCTCGGGGTCGAGGGAGATCTGCGTGCCGGGCCCTTCGTCGGCGGGGCGGAGGTCTTCGGCGGTCAGGGTGATCCGACGGATCCTCGCCCGCTGGAACGCGAGCGAGTCCAGGATCCGGAAGGTCGCGGACCGCAGGTCCTCGGTATGGGCGGAGGCCTGCGGGAGCGCGCGGGTGCGGTCGACCGTGGAGCCGTCGGCGAGCCGTACGGACAGGTTCACCGTGCGGGCGATCTGCTGGCGTCGGCGGATCCGTTCGGCGAGGGTGACGACCAGGTCGAGGAGCCCGGCCCGGACGAGGACGGGGTCGTACACGTCGCGGCTGTAGGCGTGGAAGACGGACGTGGACTGGGGCATACGGTGGGCGGTGACCGTACGGGGATCGATCCCCCGGGCGCGTTCGCGCAGGGTGCGTCCGGCCTTCCCGCCGAGGATCCGGCAGACCACGGTCTCCTCCATCGTGGCGAGCGCTCCGACCGTGTAGAGCCCGTACCGCTCCAGCGCGGCGGCCTGAGCCGGGCCGATGCCGTGCAACGCCCTCACGTCGAGGGGGGCCAGGAAGCGCTCGACGGCCCGGTCGTCGGGCAGGTGCAGGACGCCGGAGCGGCCGACGTGCGCGGAGGCGGTCGCCGCGGTCGCCCAGGTGTCGGCGACGCCGATGTGCGTGTCGACGCCGTACTTCGCCATCGCCTGGATCCGGAACCGTACGGCGAGACGCTCGGGCGCCGCGCCGAAGAGCCGGCCCGCGCCGCGCAGCTGCGCGAGCGCGGCCAAGGGGGGCAGGGGCTGGACGACCGGGGTGAAGTCACCGAGCAGGTCGATCACCCGCCGGTGGCCGTCGGGGGTGGTGTCGGGGCGGCACCGCACGTGCCAGATCACGCTGTCGCGTTCCTCGCTCATGCCGCCGCCCTCTCACGGTCCCGGGCGCGGGCCTGGTCCAGCAGCTCGGCGCGGCCGGCACCCGGACGGGGCCGGGCCCAGTACGGGTGGAACCAGACCGATGCGGAGAGCCGGATCAGCCGTCGCCGCAGGGTCGTGGCGCCCGCGCCGCCTGGGGTGTGGGGGCGGGCGAGCTCCTCGTAAGTCCGCGTCCATGCCTCCTGGGCGCAGACGAGGTCGTCGGGGAAGGGGTGGTGCGTCATACTGTTATTAGCGCACGTGTTCGAATACTTCGGCAACGTGTGCCTCGTCGGCCTCCGAAGAGCGCGGCCTTTCAATGACCTATGCCCCCTCCCTCCCGACCCCGAGGACCCCGCCATGACCACCTCCGCCGCCGAGCCGGCCAATCTGCCGCCACAGAACTGCCCGCCCCAGATGCTGGGCCGCTGCGCCCGCTGCCAGGCCCCCTGCCACCGCTACGGGTGGGGCGGGAACCCGCTGTGCCAGGCTCACAAGGCCGAAGTCGCTGCCCAGCAGAAGCCTCGGCCCGCGGTCGTCTGATGTCCGAGCTGCCGCCCGATCTCCCACGTCTTCGTACCCTGGAGACGTGGCTCGTGGTGTCCCTAGTCCGCGTCCGGGCCCGGATAGCCGAGGCCGAGCAGCGCGAGGCCGCGAAGCGGACCGTACGCATCGGGCCGGCAGAGCCCGGCTGGGTCCTCGCTCATCTCCGTGAAGGCGGCCGCCCTGTACCCGCCGCCGTCCACATCGCCGGCTGCCCACTCGCCGGACGACACACCCGGCCTCTCACCCGCGACGAGGCCCGCCACGCGCTGACCGAGGGCAGTCTTCCGGCCTGCGAGATCTGCCGCCCGGACTCCGACCTCGGCCTCCTTGACTGAGCAGGAGCGGTGAAGACCGTTCACCCGTCCCGGGCCGGGGGGACGACGAGGGCGCCTTGCTTCCTCAGGTTCCTCAGGCGGACTTCCGACGCCGGGCCGTCGCCTTCTTCGGCGCCGTTTTCTTGGCCGCGGCCTTCTTCGCGGACGTCTTCTTCGGTGCCGGCATGTCGTGCACGGTCGCCTCGCCCCCGCCGCCGGACTCACCGCGGCGCTCGCGGGCCTCAGCGACCGACTTCTCCAGCGCGGCCATCAGGTCGACGACCTGCCCGGCCGGCTCGTGGCCTTCCGCGACCGGCTTTGGGGTGCGGTGCTCGGCCTTGGCGTTGATGGCCTCAAGCAGCGCTTCGGTGTAGTGGTCGGTCAGCTGGTCACCGAGGTCGTCCATACGGTCGGTGGACATGGTGGCCATCAGCGTGAGCGCGCCCTCGATCTCCTCGTCGGTCAGCTCGGTGTCGGGTGGGACGAGCTCGGCCGGGGAGCGGATCTCGTCGGCCCAGTGCAGCCCGGACAGCAGCAGGGCCTCCCCGAGGGGGCGGAGCAGGCCCAGGCGCTCGCGCCCGCGGAGGGCGAACTTCGCGACGGCGACTTTCTCGGTGCGCTCCAGCGCCTTCCGGAGCAGGACGTACGGCTTCGACGCCACCGGGCCGTCAGCGGTGAGGTAGTACGAGCCGGCGCCGTACTGGACGGGATCGACCGCGCCCCGGTCGATGAACGCCACGATCTCGATCGCCTTCGCCGTCGGCAGCGGCATCCCGGCGAGGTCCTCGTCGGTGATCGGGATGACCTCGTCCTTGTGGATCTCGTAGCCCTTGCCGATCTCGTCCTCGCGCAGCTCCTGGCCGTCGAGCTCGCACGTCTTGCGGTACCGGACGCGACCGCCGTCCTCCAGGTGCACCTGGCGCAGTGAGACGTCGTGCTTCTCGGTCGCGGCCTCCAGCTTGATAGGCACCGTGACCAGTCCAAACGACACCGCTCCGGACCACAGGGGACGGGGCATCTGCACTCCTCCAGGACCCCCCTGGACGTGCTCCCAGGCTAGGCAGACCGGGCCCGTGATCGCACGCCTCCGGGGCTATCGGGTGACCCGTACGCGGAGCTCGTACGGGACGCCGCTGCTGATCGCCTGCGCCTGCTCGATCAGGTCGGCGCCGGTGAACCCGAGGAGCGCGGCGTCGGCGGCCGCACGGAGCAGCGGCACGATCGCGGCGACCGGCTGCTCGCGGTGCGTACGAGCGAGCTCTGCGTAGGGCCCGCTGGTACGGGGCGTCGTACCGGGCGGTGGGGTCGGCGAGGAGACGGTGCATGTTGCTCGCGTGGATCGTGATGGCGCCCATGACGGCCTCCGGTACGTCGGCCGGGCGGTTCCCGGCCCCTGGAGACGACGGTAGGGGCCGGGACCGACAGTCCCGGGCGCGGTTGTGAGGCGGGCCCGAGCCGACTGGTGGTCAGATCGCGCTTCCCGCGTCCGGCTGGCACCGCGCCCTCGTCATCCCCCCGGCGAGGGCGCGGTCATGTCCACCGCCAGCGCGCCGGTCACTCGTCCCGGTGGACCCAGGCCGTGCTACCCACAGCCCCCGCACCGCTCCGGCAGCGTGATCACCATGCGCCCCCGCCGTACACCCATCCTCATCCTCGCCGTGCTCCTCACCAGCGGATGTGTCGCTGTCCCGTCGACCTCCGCCCACCGCGCACCGGCCCGCACTGCGGGCCTCGCGCCCGCCGCCGACCGCCCGCCGGCCCCGATCCCGACGTGGCCGGCGCCCACCCAGGCCGCGCCCCGCGAACATCTCGGCGTCACGGACTCCCACACCAGCTCGAAGGCCCCGAAGCCCGCAGCCCCCGCGCCCGCCGTACCGGCCACCGAGAACCCGCCCGCACGCTCGGGCACCCCCAGCCCCGCCCGGCGTACGACGGCCACACCGAAGCGCCCCACCACCACGGTGAAAGCGAAGAGGAAGAACCCCAAAACCTCAACGTCGTCCACCACCAAGAGGACGAACCCGAAGACCCGCCCTGCCCCGAAACGGCAGCAGCCCGCCCCGCGTCGACAGCAGCCGACGGCCGGGACAACGCCGGACATGCGCCAACTCTGCCGCCAGGCCCAGAGCATCCAGGCACCCATGGGCGCCGCCGAGCTGTGCCGCAGTATGTACGGTCGCTGACACGCCCGAGAGGCCCGGGTGCTGGTGGTGAGGACTGTGGCGAGGTCTCTCGCGCGGCAGTGGTGACTCACCATGGCGCGGCGGCGGTTGTTGCCCAACTGAGACGGCACTGGTGGGGCGGTGGTGAGTGTGGTGGTGAGGCCCGTACCGAAGGGTGAGGCGTCCGGGTGCCGCCGATCCTTCCGAGGAGCCGCTGATGTCCTCTCCCTCTTCCCGTGGTCTCGACGAGGCCCTCGACAACCTGGCCGAGGCCGCCGGCCGGTTCTTCGCCGGCCAGGACCTGGACGGTGTGCGCCGTACGGATGCCACCTTCTGGCAGCCGGGCCGCCGTGTCGTGGTGAAGGACTCCGACGGCCCGGTCCCCAGCGCCTCCTACCGGGCCGGCTGGCACCGGCTCACCGTCCGCACGGCTACCCTCGCCGCGGCTGCGGGCGGAGCCTACGGCTACCTTCACCACCCCGATGCCGTCACCCAGGCCCTCACCTACGGCGCTCCGATGGCCGCGCTCACCACGGCGGCCTGCGGCGCCGCGTACCGGATCAAGGGCCGCGAACGGCGCGAGCTGCTGCAGGAATGGGTCGATCCGCTGCACCAGGCGCTCGCCGGCCCGCTCCAGATCTCCGAGCACACCGACCCCCGCACCTACCTCCACGTGCCGGCCGACTTCACCGACGACGACGCCGAGATCCGCATCGACCTTCCGCTCCACCTCCGGTTCAACCGCGAGACCATCGCCGAGCTGGTCATGCAGAAGCTCGCCCTGCAGAACGCGTCCTTCTCCTGGCGGCTGGCCGGCCGCGACCCGCACCTCATCGTCAAGAAGAAGGACCGGCCGCCGGCCTCACTCGGCCTGAACGACGCCGGCGTACGCGAGCTGCTCGCCTCCGTGCCGGAATCCGCACCGCTCATCGGCCTCGGAGCGGGCAAACAGAAGGTATCGGTCGACCTGGACCACGACTCCCCACACGTCCTGATCTCCGCAGGCACCGGCGGCGGCAAGTCCACCATCCTGCGCACGATCGCCTGCCAGTTCCTCCACAACGGCGCCCAGGCCCACATCCTCGACTTCAAGCGCATCAGCCACACCTGGGCCCGCGGCATCCCCGGCGTGAACTACTGCCGCGACATCGCCGAGATCCACGACGCCCTGATCGAGCTCGGCGCCGAGGGACAACGACGCATCCGCCTCGCCGAACAGCTCGGCGACGACGTCCTGACCGCCGAACCCGAGCGGGTCGGCCCCCGCATGGTGATCCTCCTCGAGGAGATCAACGCGACCATGGCCCAGCTCCGCCGCTACTGGGAGAAGACCCGAGAGAGCGGCGACCCCAAGACCTCACCGGCGATCGACGCGCTCGCCGAGATCCTCTTCATGGGCCGCCAGGTACGCCTCCACGTCCTGCTCGTCGCCCAGTCCGCCACCGCCCGCGCACTCGGCGGCCCGGAGATGCGGGAGAACTTCTCCACCCGCATCCTCGTCCGCTACACCCTCAACGCCTGGAAGATGCTCGTCCCCGAAGTCCACCCGGCCCCGAAGCCGACCCGGCACCCCGGCCGCGTCCAGGTCGTCCTCGGCGGCACCGCCCGCGAGACCCAGGTCCTCAACCTCTCCGAAGCCGAAGCCCGCGCCTGGGCCATGTCCGGAGTCCCGGGAGACGGGCGGCCGGTCACGTTCCGAAAGGCGGTCCCAGATCCGGACCCCACCGGGCAGCATCGACCTCAGGCCCGGAAGGACGAACCGGAGGCCGGGACGCAGCTGCCCGAGGACGAACTCGTCGGACTGCGCGAAGCCCAGCGGGCACTGGCCGTGGTCTCCCTTGCCGCCCTGCGCTGGGCCCGTGCCAACGATCTGGAGTTCCCGAAGCCGGGTGGCAAACGAGGAGCGGAGTTTCTCTACCGTGCCGGGGACCTCGAGCACTGGGCACGTAACCGCCCCCGTGCCGCTGGCTGAAGGGCCCGCAAAGTCCGCAACGCCGCCGTGGCCGCCGACGTCGGCCCTTCGCACATCGTCGTCATCGGAGAACTCGACAACCTGCCCGAAACTGCCGACATCGAGGACCTGTCCTCGGTCGACGGCTACCTGGACGACACCAGCTCCGCTTGCAGCTGGGCACCACCCGCAGGCCCGGGATATAAGCGAAGGCGTAGTCTACTCCGTGATCCGCATGCTCGACGAGGACGACTCCGTCATCCCGTCGGTCCGCGCCGATCCGAAGGACGTCAAGCTGCTGGTCCCGCTGTTCGAGGAACTCGACCGAGTCCGGGAGAAGAACCGCCTCCGACGCTCGGTCCCCGGCCGGCCGACGGTCAACCACCTGATCCTCACCGGCACCCCGACCGCCAGCTACACCGAAGCATCAGCCAGGAAAGCAACGGCGCTCGCCGAATCCCTGGACGGCGACATCCTCACGCCCTACATCGGGTACTCCGCCGACGCCAAGAAGCTGTACGACGACTGCTGCCCCCTGCCCATCCTTCTTCCCAACTCAGTGCCGGCCGTCGACTACCGGAAGCTCGGGCCCTTTCGCTGTCTACCGGGCGGCGATGCCCTTGTATCCGGAGCCGAGCCCGCGCCGTTTGCCGCGGGACGCGGTGCCGGGCCGGGCGGTGAGGGCCGTGACCACCGCCTGGGCGGTCTGCGGGGTGAGGCCGGCGCTCACCTGCCCGGAGGCGAGGATCCGCGTGTACGCGCCGGTGCCGTGTGCGCGGAGGGCGTCGGCGAGCGCGGCGGCCGCGGTCTTCGCCGGCCCGGCGCCCCAGCCGTCGTCGTCCTTCGGCTGTGTCTGCTGGGGGAGGGCCTCGGGTCGGCTGAGGAGCACGGCCAGGGCCTGCGCCTCGGGGGCGTCCAGCGTCACGGTGACCAGCGCGGCACCGAGCTGGTGGACGCGGTGACGGGTCAGCCCGTGCGCGGCGAGTGCCTGGCGCAGCGCCGCACTCGTCCCGCCCGTCGCCCTGCCGCCGGCGGACTCGCTCGTCCCGGCTGCGGCCTGTTCGGCGCGCTCGACGACGGCGGCCGCGGCGATCGGCACGACGGAGAGGATCTCCGCGCACTCGGGATCGAGCTGGGCGAGCGCACCGGCCAGGACCTCGAGGGCGGCGGCCACGTCCTCCACCGCGTCCGCGCTCCAGCGCGACGGGTCGGCGGCGTCGGCCAGCGTGCACGCCGCGACGACGGCCTCCTCCGCCAGCGTCTCGACCCTGCCCGGTCCGGTAGTCAGCTTCATGTCCCGCCCAACGAGATGCGACCGCGCGAGGTGGTGCGCGCTGATCACATGATGACGTCCGCGATCCGCTCCATCCCCAGAACCGCAAGGCGGGCTTCGGCCAGGGGCCGGTCCAGGATGCTGTGGGTCCCGATCCGGTGCCACACGACGTGGGGGAGCCCGGCGACCACTGCCCGGCCGTACGACCACGTCGCGCGCCCGTCCGGCGCCCAGGTGAGCTCGTAGACGCCCGGCGCGCAGCGCACCCCTTGATCCGTAAGCCGGGGCGGAAGCGGCGGCCGGTGCGTAGGTCGGGGACGAAGGCGTCCAGGACGACACGGCGGAAGCGTCGGCGCTGGGCGGGGGTGAGGCGTTAGAGGTCGGCGGTGAAGCGAGGCAGGGTCTCGAAAGTGGGCACGGTGGTGATCTCCTTCGGGCAGCACGACGAAGCCCCCGGCCGAGGCGGCCGGGGGCGGTAGGTGTCGGTTCGAGGCAGAGCTGTGGCTACTTGATGCGGAACAGGCCCCTTCGTGAGGTGAGGACCTGGCGGCGTCGGGTGCGCGGCGTTGGGACGGTGCCCTTTACACGAAGCCGTAGAGGGCCGTCATCACCTCCTCCCACTGCGGAAACCGGATGGCCTCGCACGTGGAGCAGCTGCGCCCCACGACCCGTTCGTTGGGGAAGAAGGACTGTCCGTTGGGTATCTGGCGCACGGTCAGGAACAGCGGGGCGTGGCAGAGGGGGCAGGGGTCTCCGTACCCGTACACATTCATGCGCGGGAGAGTGCACACCCCGTCCGGTTACTGTCGCGTGATCGTCGACGTCCTTCCTGACGACCGTTCCCGGGATCCCGTACTCGGTGAGGTACAGGTGGCCGCGCAGCATTTGCCTGGCCCTGCAGCGCTCGGCGGGTGCGACGGACAGCGCCCGCCGTACGGGCCCGGCCTCAAGGGCGCGGCCCGTTGCGCGGGCCCGGCGGTGAGGGTCTGGTGAACCCTCCCGCCCCGCGGGATCGGTCCTTTCGAGCCCGGCTGTACCGGGTGTGGCCTGTCGCGATGTTGAGTGCAGCGAAGGTTGTCCGCGGGCTGCAGGCGCCGGCCGCGTTCCGAGTGGTGCGTCGGCGACGTCGTCCGGCGTCCCGCCAGGAGGAATCGGTCCCGCTGGAGACTGCGGTCTCATCGTCCGGGTGCCGCTCCACCCGACGCAACGCCTGGCGGTACTACATACGCGGCGTGGCGTTCGGAGACGGCCGCCGTCCGGTCGGCCAGCCGCTGAAGGACGCCCAGGAGTTGGCGGGGCTGCCACCGGGCCGGTGGGTGGGGCTGGGCCTGGCCGCGCTCGGACTGAACGCCGGCTCGGTGGTCAGCGAGCGGGAGCTGGAGCTGCTGTCGGAGAGCTCCGGCACCCGGACGCCGACCGGATCGAACGCGAGCGCCTGACCGACGGCGCCAGCCCGCAGGAAGCGCGGCGGGCCACGGCCCTGGGGCAGCCGCTCGACGAGATCGAGCAGCGGGGCGCGATCCCGCTGCTCGCCTTCGACTTCACCTTCCGGGCGCAGGCGTCCCTGATCGTGCTGTGGGCTCTGGGAGACGAGACGGTGCGGCGCGTCATCGAGACGGCGACCTACGCCGAACTCGTCGGCGGACCGCTGGACGGCCTGCTGCTGGACATCCACGGGTGGCGCACCGAGGAAGTCGACGACGGCGTCGCCCTGACCACCGAGCTGTCCCGGTGGCCCGGCGGGCGCGCCCTGTACGACCCGCGCTCCGGCGAGCCCCGCGCAGCCGGCCCGGCGTCGCGTGCCGCTTCTACTGCTCCGGCGACACGCCCTGACCGTCCGGTTCTCAGGCGCCGTGGGCTACGGCCGGCCTTCGGTCAGCTGGCTGGCGGTGTTCTCGATCCACAGCAGCGTCCACTCGACGCCGGCCCTCCACCCGGGCTCCGCACTGTCGTACCGGCCTTGGGCGTCGGCGCGGATGTTGGCGGCGAGGGTGCGCAGGTCCTTCTGCAGCCCCTGCCGCTTGGCCGCGTCCATGGCCTGACGCATCTCGTCCGTGATCTCAATGGGGTCCTTGTCGTTCACCACCCCACCTTGGACGACCACCCCTGTCGATGGCCACCCCTAAAGCCCTGGTCAGCCCGTCGTCATGCCTGGCAGGCTCGTGTTCTTCCAGGCGAGGGGAGCATGCCGATGAAGGGTTTCGCGGAGACCGAGGGCGAGCTGTGCCCGGACTGCAAGGCCGGGCCCGGTCCGGAGAACGCCTGTGTCGGGGTGGGCATGCCGATCCAGATGTGGCACACGCCGGACTGTCCGCAGTGGACCATCATGCAGATCAACTTCGAGGCAGGTTCCCGCCGTATCGAGGAACAGCACGCCTGGGCCAAGGGCGTTTTTCCGGCCGCCCACGAACGACTGCAGCAGACCGCCGCCGCGATGCCGCCGGACACGCCCGCTCAGCCGTTCATCGACGCACTGACCGAGCTGGTCCAGGCGCAGGCCGACACCACCGGCTTCGTCGTCCTGTACCGGTGGGCGGAGATCCTGGAGCGGCACTTCCCGCCGCAGCTGCCGGACCCTCAGCACACCGCCGAGTAGCCGCCGGCCTGCGTCCACCACATCGACCGTCCCGCCAACGGGGGAGCGGGCGCGGCGATAGCGTCCACCCCCATGACCACCACTGACACGATCGCTGCCCTGGCGCTGGGCGTTGCGGTCGTCGCCGCCCTCGCCGCCATCGGCTCCTGGAAGGCGGCCCGCAACGCCAACGGGGCCGCCCAGACCCTGTCCCGGATCGAGCAGCAGCGCCTGCACGCCGACCTCACCCCCGTCTTCCGCTGCGCCATCGTGGCCAACGAGGCCCGCTCCACCGCCATGCTGCGAGTCCACCTCGAGGGCCCGCCCGGGCTGCTGTCCCACGACGCCATCGAGATAACCGTGTCCATCCGCAACGACAACCCGCACCGCGGCAACGGCAACGGGCCCCAGCTCGCCGGCACCGCCGCCCCCGAAGAGGTGCGCGCACACATCTGGGGGCCGTGGAAGTTCAGCGGTGACGGCCGCGACAACACCGGCCGGACCGTCGCCCCGCAGCAGCTCACGGTCGGCGAGTGGACGCGCTACGGCCTGACTCCCACCACCCCGCCCCCCTGGTCGACGAGCAGCACACAGGACTGGCTCCGCGACTACGAGAACGATCCGGTGCGCCTGAGCATCACCGCCAGATCGAAGGGCAGCAGCACCTGGACCGTCCCGCTGGAAGTCTCCGTCACCACCGAGGGCACCGCCTGACCCCTTCCCGCCGGACCGGCCCACCCCGGTCCGGCGACCACCCCCCCCCGACTGTCAGCAGCCCGGCAGTATCGCTACATCGTCACAGAACACGACAAGCATGGTGATAAAGCCGCAGAGGGCGGTCGTCAGAAATGATCCACAGGCGGGCCCGGTCTCCGCACTCGGGAAGACCGGGCCCGTCGAGGTGCCAGGGCGTCGGTCAGTCGCTGATCTCCTCCACGATCGCCTGGAGCACAGCCGGGCTTGCCTCGACCTGGACGGGCACGACGGAGCCGACGATGGCGGGCTTCGCGTGGACGGTGCCGTAGATCACGGTCGGTGAGGCTGTCTCGCAGATGATGCGCAGGAGCGGGTTCTCGGGAGAGCACTCGATCCGGTAGCCGGCCTCGAGCCGGGACAACCAGTCGGCGTGCACGGCGACGGGCCGACCGTGGACCGCGCCGATCCGGGCGCCGCCAGTCGTCCAGTTCGACCACCGCACCGGCTCCCAGTCAGCGCCGGTGTAGGGAAGGCAGTCCGTCAGGTCCGGGTGGTCCGGGCCCAGCCACTGCGGGTCCCGGCTCTTACGGATCCGCCACTGCCCGTCCTTGTCCACGATGCTCGGGTCAAGACCGGCGATGCCGTCCATGTCCAACGCGACGCGGCCGTCGGTGATCCGGCCACCGTGGACCCAGACCTGGTCCTTGTTGACCACCCAGTCACACAGCCGCTCCCTCGCCACCGTCGCGTGCTCTCTCCTCGTCTCGCTGCTGAACGCCCTCACGGTATCCGGGCAGGTCAATCCTGGTGGCGGCCCTCCCGCTCAGTCGGGACCGACAGCACGACAGGGCTCGGACAAGTCACCTCGGGAGGGCTGGAGGGTTGCCTGCTCCGTGATCTCAGTGGGGTACTTGTTGCTCAGCATCTGCAGGAGGAGGAGTACGTGGCGACGTACAGCGCCGATTACCTGAAGCGGCTGCTGGCCGCGGTGGAGTGGTTCGAGGAGGTCTTCGGGCGCTGGATGGAGACCCAGGAAGAGTCGGATCACGTCCAGTCGCGAGGGCTGTTTCCCACGGTCTGGCCCAAGGACAGGCAGGATCAGGCGGCAGTACGGATGCTTGAGCTGGACGTGGCGGAGGCCGCGGGCGCTGCTGCTCGGGCGGTCACCGTCGCCGGGGCGCAGATCGCCGTCGCCGGGATCGGCGTTCTTGATCCGATCGAGAACTGGTCGCTGATGTCGGCTCCGAAGGCGCTCTTCACACCCCAGGAGGTCCGCACCACGGCGGCCAAGGTCAGGGGCCGCCTGAGCGGGATGATCGACGAAGCCGAAGCCGTCTCGGAGTCCGCAGTGCCGGGGTTCGCCCCCTCCGAACTCCACACGGTCATCTGGACGGCGGCGGCCGCACACTGGACGACCCACCAGTACCGGGTCGCGGTACGGGAGGCGGCGGAGGCGCTGACCGTCCACTGGAAGGGCATTCTGGGCCGCAACGATGTGGACGACACCGTGTTCTGGCAGCAGACCCTCTCGCCGGGCGAGCCTGACAGCGGCAAGCCCAAGCTCGCGTGGCCGGGCGATCCCACGGACAAGACGAACAGAAGCATGCGGGGCGGGCTGGAGCCGCTGGCCCAGGCGCTCAAAAACCTTGCGACGGGACTGAACCTCACCGTCAGGAACGTCACGACGCACACCCGAGATGAGCTGACCGAACAGGAGGCCATGGAGAGGCTGGCCGCCTACAGCTACTTCGCCCGTCTCCTCGATCAGTGCGAGATCCGGCGCGCAGAGGAAGACGAAGGCGAGTGAGCCGTCCCCACCGCCGGCGGATTCCTGTACGCCACTCGGTGTTCCCGCTCCTGGCTCCTAGGCTCTCGGCATGACGATGACACCGGCAGAACTCGAGGAGCAGAAGGACACCCTGGAGCTGCTGAACAACGAGGTGACCTCGCGGCTGACACGCCAGTCGGAGTCGCTGGCGAAGATCGACGCCAAGGCGTTGTTCCTGATCGGGTTCGCAGCCACCGCCGCGCAGTTCCTCGCGACGCGCCAGCGCCACGACGTCCTGGCTTACTTCGCCTTCGCCGCGTACGCGGTCACCCTGCTCACGGGCGTGCTGACCATGCGGGTGGCGAAGCACCAGGACCTCGAGCCCCGCCCGATGCTTGCCGCCCATGTCCGCTCCGCCAAGGGGCAGGTGCTGGCCGAGCTCTCGGCGACGCGGGCGTCGATCTTCGAGAAGAACAAGGAGATCCACGACCGGAAGGCGTGGCTCTGGGCGACGAGCCTCTGGTCGATGGCCGTGGGCCTGGGCCTGTCGACTGTCGCACTGCTGTTGCACACTTGATCCTCATGAGCAGCGGACAGAACCAGGAGGGCGGCCAGCCCGCCCCCGCGCCGGCTTCCACCACTCCGGATCCGGCGCCCCAGCCGGACTTCGTCGACGCCTTCACCAACTCGACGATGATCGGAACCGACAAGAGGAGCGACACCAACCCTGCGCCGAACAGGGCAGTGCGGCCGCGAGGCAACATCGAGCGGCGCTGAGACGCCAGGCGAACAGCCGTCGGGCCCGGCCTCTCCGAAGAGGCCGGGCCCGACGGCTGTTCTGGCACTACGGCCTGCTGGCCACGAACTGCTCCCACCGCCACTGCCAGTCGGTGTGCTCCGGGGCCTCGGGGACGGGCACGCTCCGCAGGCTCTCCGGGAGCTCGACCTCCTCCGGCCCCCAGATCGACTCGTTGAACCGGCACGCCCACACGACCTCGCGACCGGAGTTGACGACGACGGCGGCGATGGCGCCGTCGTCGGCCAAAGCCCCCTCGTCCACGGCGGTGCGGCCGAGCTCGATCGCCTTCGCCTCGCTGCGGTAGAGGGTGGTGGCCCGGCTGCGGGGCTGCTGCTTGCCGGTGATGGTGTAAAGGACCCAGTGGGTGCCGACGGCCTCGGGCCACCGCTTGCGGGCCGCCTGCCGCGACAGGCCGCCGGCGGCCTCGCCGAGCTCGGTGTAGCTCGCACCGGCCCGGCCGGCTCGGGTGGCGGCGTCGTCGACGAGCTGGCGCGCGACGGAGCCGATCTCGGCGGCGACCTCCAGGTAGACGAGGTGGAGCCGCGCCGAAACCCCTCGCGCGCAGTGGAGCTGGGCCATCCTCCACGAGGACGATCTGATCGGCCTGGTCGCCCTGCGTCGACGAACCCCGCTCATGGGCACCATCAGCTACATCCTCCGCGAGGACAGCTGGGGCCACGGCTACGCCACCCAGGCCGCCCGCCAGGTCGTCTCCGTCGCCTTCACCGCCGCCGGCCTGACCCGGCTGGAGGCCATGCACCACCCTGACAACCCCGCCTCCGGTCGCGTCCTGGCCAAGGCGGGGTTCACCCGCGTCGGCGCGTCCGACTGGCACACCGACGACGGAACCATCGCCTACGAGCTCTACGCGTTGGAGACCGCTGCCACCTGAACCAGCTCCCGGCCCGCCCGGCGGCCGCGAGCTGGGGCCGCCGGGCGGGCCGGGCGACGCCCACCCGGCGGTGACGGCGCCGCTGGCTCCGGCCCACGACGACCAGGCGGCGGGGCTCCGCACACTCACCACGCTCGGGCCGTCACTCACCACCGACCTCACCACCGCAGGTCACAGCCCTGCGAGCGCGAGCCCCACTGCACTCCCACGGACTGCCGCGCCTCGTCCGCCATGCCGACTTCGCCGTGCTGTCACCGGCCGGGTCTGTTCTCGCACGACCCGGCTCCTGTAGAAAACGCCTTCCGTGATCCCGATAGGGTCGGCACCAGCCCGGGCCGATATGGCGTGCACGGGCGAGGCCCGGTGCCCAGCGCGCTCTGGGAGCAGTACCACCGGGCCGCCCCTTCCTTCCCGCTCCGCCTGTACGCACGGATCACCTGCGCGAGTCGGACGGGGGGCTGGTGAGTACAGCTCACCACGGTGAGTTCGGCCGTGACCCTGATAGGTCCACCCCCTGTCTTCCCAGGTGAATGGCCCTGCTGATAGGCGGGGCTGATAGGAGATCGGGCTGCACTTACCACGCGCCTGCAACGGGTCGCGGTGACAACCCGGACCCGATGACGTACCGGAATCGAGCCCATACCCGGACCGCGGCCACCACACCCCGAGCGGGGCGACCGATCCGGCAGGCCGGCGCTGACGGCAGGACTTCAGAAAAGGAGGCGGCCGCTGTCAGTGCGTGCGAGTACTTTCTGCCAAAGCGCACGGCAAGAGACAGAAGGTCATCCATGGCACTTGGCGACGACATCCGGGCCGACCTGGACAAGATGGTGGGCAATCCCTGGAGCATCCGGAACGGCAACGTCGTCCCGGGCACAGACGACGTGGGGCTCTACAGCAACGACGCGGTCAAGCTGGACGCCGTCTACCTCTACGCCGACCTCCTGGGGTCCACCAAGCTGGCCCGTGACTTCAGCCCGGAAGTCGCCGGCAAGGTAATCCGCGCTTCGCTGCGCACCGCGTCCACGATCATCAAGAAGTTCGGCGGCGAGATCCGCAGCTACGACGGTGACCGCGTTATGGGCATCTTCATCGGCGGCTCGAAGAACTCGAACGCGGCAAAAACCGCATTGAAGATCAAGTACGCGATGGAGCATCTTGTTCAGCCCGCTCTCTACGGGCAGCTCCCGAGCTTGCGGACCGCCAGCTTCCTGCCGCGAATGTGCGTCGGGATCGCATCCGGGGAGGTGTTCATTGCTCGCGCCGGAGTGCGCGACCGCAGTGACCTGGTGTCCATCGGTCGAGCACCGAACGTCGCCGCGAAGCTCAGCGATATCCGTGAGGAGCCGATGTACAGCACCTACATCACCTCGCAGGTGTACAACATGCTCAGCGAGGAGACGAAGTTCTCCGAGGGCGTCGACATGTGGCGCCTCATCAGGAGGGAAGTGGGCGGCGAGACGATGACGATCTACCGCTCTACCTACTGGTGGTCCATGTGACCGCCCCTGAGCCGGATGCCAAGCACGCCCAGGCCGTCGAGACCGCCTGGCGGATCCACACGGAACTGGGGAACTGGACAGCGAAGGTGGACGCCAAGGCGTCCTTCGCGCTCACCCTGGAGTCCGCGGCAACCGCTGGCGTCATCGCGCTCTCAACCGACGACCACGTCCTCGCGAACCTCCACGGATGGGGCACCCGCTCCCTCCTCTGGACTGGAACCGTCCTCATCCTCGTATCTGGCATCTTCTCGATGCTGGTCGTCGTCCCCCGTCTCCGCGCCCGAAAGGTCAAAGCGGAAGCCCCCTCGAACTTCATCTACTTCGGCCACCTCATGCACCGAGAGACCGACGAACTCACCACCGCCCTGAAGCAGACGGACATCCTCCCGGTGCTGAGCCGCCAGCTCATCGCCATGAGCAAGATCGCATGGGGCAAGCACCGCCATGTCCAGCTGTCCTTCAGCATCTTCGGCGTGGGCGCCACCCTCGTCTTCCTCGCGGGACTGCTCAACTGACCCCATCCCCCCAGCAGACTGCGGCACGCTGCGCGCCCCAGTCCGGAAGAGGGAGCGGCCCGATGCTCCCAGGCCCTACACGCACACCAGTGCGATGCCGCAGCTCAGAAGCCCCGGGCATCGCACCTCAGTGCGTGTAGGGCCTGGGAACGATGTTGCTGGCCCCGGACAGTGAAGGACCCCGGGGCGCTCGTGCGCCCCGGGGTCCTTCACTGTCCTCGCCGCCGCTCACCAGTCGTCAGGTGCGCTGCCCACCCACGCGATCGGTCGGCCCTCGCTGGTGCGGCCCCAGTGCGGTTCCTCCATCGAGGTCTCGTGCCCGCTGGGCAGGACGCAGATCCGCCCCCAGCGGCCGTGCTTGCTCGCGCAGCCCCCGGTGAGCCGGGCCGCGTCGCCCTCCGCCACGGCCTGGTCGTAGCGGTCCTGGAACGGCTGGAGACGGGTGCACAGCTCCAGGCCGAGCTCCACCTCCGCCGCCTCCACCCGGGCCCGCGCCTCCTGCACCGCCGGGTCGGACAGCACAGCCGAGATGACGTGCTCCGCCTTCGCGAAGGCCCTGGTGCGGGCACGCCGCCGGGCGGCCTCCTGCACGCGCCGCTCTTCCTCCGGCGCGGTCATCCCACCGCTCCTTCCATGACCGCCCACTCCAGCCCGAGGCCAGCGAGCGCGGCGAGCTTGTCGGCGGACAGCTTGGCCCGGCGGCTCTTGCTGTTGGACAGGAACACCCCGAGCTTGACCTCAGTCCCGTCCGGCAACGCCTCTACGTGGGCCCTGGGGACCTTCACAGAGCCCGTGCGGGCCTTGTACTGCGCCAGGGCCGCAATGCCCCTCTCGAAGGCGCTCACGGGCGCCGTGGACGGCTCCGCGGATCCCTCCGGCTCCACCGGGGCCGGGGCCGCGGCGAGCGGGGTGACGCCGACGGCCTCCAGGCGCTCGCGCTGCCCGTCCGCCAGAGCCGCCCACACCTCGGGCCGGCGCTGCCGAGCGAGCCACTTGCCGATGTCCATCCCGTGCACGGTGACGCCCGGCTCGACGTACGCGAGGATGGACTCCTCGGCGAGCATCTCCCGCACCACGGCGTAGTGCCGCTGCCACTCGGCCGACCACGACGGGTTCCAGTCCTCGTCGATCGCCTCCAACGCGGCCTCCCACTCCGGATGCCCGTCCAGCGCACCCGGACGGCGCAGGTTGGACAGCCACTGCCCCACCGGCTTGTCCAGCGCGGCCGCCGACCTCGGGGCGCACAGCGTCCAGTGCTCCTGGTAGTACACCCGGGCCGCCGCCAGGTTCTCCTGGAACCGCGCATCGGCCGCCGACCAGGCCATGCCCAGCTTCTCCAGCCGCGCCGCGCGCCGGCCGTTCATCTGCCCCGCCCCGTACGCACGCCGCTGCTCCGCGACCCACTGTCCGAGCGGGAACGCGCCCTCCTTGTGCTCGTACGGCACCCGGGCGTGCCCCTCACGCTCGACGAAACCCTTGAGCTTCGACCAGCCCCGCGCCCAGTCCTGCCGCTCGGTGTCGATCACGTTGAAGGACACCCAGTTCGCGACCATCACCGGATCACGCGGAGCCGCAAAACGGAGCAGCAGCCGAGTTTCCTCCTCGTTATCACCCGGCGCGGCACCGATGTATTCAGAGGGCTGCACATAAGCCTTCTGAGGCTCCTGCGGGATCGCCAGCAATTCCACGGCCTCTTCATCGTGAGCCCGCAGACCTTCCAGTACCTTCACCAACGGCTTGTACGAACCCGAGGTGAACATATCCTCCGGCTGTTCGTCAGGCTGGAGGAATACGGGCACAATCAAAGAGGCGAGCTTCCCCTCTCCGGGCTTCTGGCGCAGCGCACGGCCGATCGCCTGCACGATGTCGTGCGGCGCCCCCTTGGGGTCCAGCAGGGCCACGGAGTCCACGGCCCGGATGTCCACGCCCTCCCCCAGGACGCGGCAGTTCGAGAGCACCGCACGCTTGGCAGTGGAGCCGAACTTCCCCAGCACCTCCCGCCGGCGCTCCGGGACGTGCTCGCCGCACAGCCAGTCCGCCCAGACCTCGGAGGGGTACCTCTCCGGCTGGTCGGCGTGCAGCCGCTTGGCCACGCGCTGAAGGCCCTCCGCATACGCCGCAGCCTCTATGGTCCGGTGGTGGAAGGTGATGCAGGTCTGGAGGTTGTGCTCCTCCATCGTGTGCAGCAGCGCGGCCTGGAGGGCGCCCAGGCGCTGCCCACGGACCTCCTCGGAGTGCCGGTCCTCACCCATCAGCCGCTCCGGGGTGACGACCGGGTCCTGGAGCTCCAGGACGATGATCTGGTACCGCGCCAACAGCTTCCGCGACACGGCCGACGCGAGCGAGAGTTTGTAGAGGACAGGCCCGAAGATGTTCTCGTCGTCCATGGAGGCCGCCATCTCACGCGGCAGCGGGTCACGCACCCCCTCGGCGACCTCCCGGTTCAGCCGCTCCTCCCAGATCCGCGGCGTCGCCGTCAGATACAGCCGGCGGTACGCCGGGATCTTCGTCTGGTCGTGGATGTCCGCCCACGCCTTACCCATCGAGCCCGACGTCCGGTGCGCCTCATCGACCACCGCCAGGTCCACCGGGGCGAGCTTCTGCCCGTAGGCGCCCTCGAACGCCTCCGTGAGCACGCCCAGCGACGAGTAGGTGGCGTAGATCGTCACCGGCCCCGCGGAGTGCCACAGCGCCAGCTGCACCGGGTTCGTGGTGCACCGCACCCCCAGGTGGAACAGCTCCGGATCGTCCAGCGGCGAGCACACCATGACCGCCGGCCCCTTGTGCCCGGCCCCGCTCCACGCCTTCACCGTCTGCGCCAGAAGATCCAGGGTCGGCACCACCACGAGAATGCGACCCTTGGGCACAATCCGCTTTGCGGAGGCCGCCGCGATGATGGTCTTTCCCGTCCCGCACGCGGCGTGCACCTGCCCGCGCAGACCATTCCAGGGAATGCCACCCCGCGGGATATCGAAGCCGCGCACGATGGCGGCTACGGCCTCAACCTGGTGTTCACGCAGTTTCACGGCCATTCCCGTGTTCTCCTTTTCGCGGAATTCGGCGCGTCATAGGAATGAGAGTCCGGCGCGGTGAGTGGCGGGCCGGGGTGGTGGTGTCTGATCCCAGACTCTACACACTCAGCACCCGTGATGCATCACCCACAAGGCAGCTTCCCACCGGAGGGTGATACTTGGCTGAATCCCGCCTCAAGGGCGCGGTTCATAGGGTATGCTGGCGGCGTATTGGCGAACGTGAGCGGCCGGTTTCGAGGATGGGGGAGGGGTTCGGGTGGAGCGCAGCGGAACCCGTCACTGCGGTGAGGCCGGCACCCGATCGGGCCGACGGTCCGTCACCCTCGTTGCGGGGGTGGTGGTCAGTAACCCCAAGCCCTACACAGGCCCGCGCGTGATGCACCTCCCCTCGTAGCCAGCCCCGGTGATCGCGCTTGCGCGGTCGCCTCCAATTCGCGCTTGCGCGAATTGCATTCCGTTCGGAATTCCGCTTGCGGAATTCCATTCCCGCGCTTGCGCGGGAATCCGAATTGCGCTTGCGCAATTCGCGCTCTATGCCCCGGCTTGCCGGGGCATATCCCGCTC
>NZ_JBHVZO010000024.1:0-114225 GCF_042879855.1 Streptomyces sp. NPDC058326
CTGCCGCCTCGACAAAGCCGCCTATCAACGACGCAACGTCATCGAACGCTGCTTCAGCCGGCTCAAGCAGAACCGGGCCCTGGCCACCCGCTACGCAAACGAGCCACCCATTACCAAGCCATGGTCACCCTCGCCTGCCTCCGACTCTGGCTCCCATGACTTTCCGGACACCCCCTAGGGGGTGTCCGGAAACCGTCGGACTTTGCATGTGCGGACAGGCCCTGGCCCCGTGTCAGCGGAGTTCTTCCGGGCAGGCCGTGCCGCGTGAGAGCTTGTACGGGGCCGCCAGGCGGTAGACGCCGGCCTTCGGGGCGACCAGCTCCGTCCACTCGTCGCCCTCGGTGTCCGCCTCCGCCTTGAACAGGCAGCCCTCCTCGTTGGCGAAGACCTTGGGGAGCTCCGTCTCCGACTCCTCGCGGGCCAGCTTCGAGGCCTCGGTCTCCTGCGGCGGTTCGATCTTGCCGCCGTTCTCGTCCACGAGCGCCAGCCAAGGGGAGTACGGGACGCGGATGAGGACCCTGCCGGGGCGGTCGACGCTGATCACGACCTCGTTCGCCTCCGCGCTGTGCACTTCGGCCGGCGGGTCCGCGAGGGGGGTCGGGTTCTCGACCTCGTACAGGCGCCAGTTCGCGTCCGACCAGACCTGCTTCAGGTACGGCAGGCCCTCGCCGACCAGTTCCGCCTCCTGCTCGGCGCCCGAGTCCGGGGTGCCGGTGGGCAGCACCACGAAGTGGACGGCCCAGCGGTCGAGCCACTCCTCGTAGTTCACGGCGTTCAGTGTGTCGTCGTAGAAGAGCGGGTTGCGTTCCATGTCGGCCTGGCGGTTCCAGCCCCGCGCCAGGTTGATGTACGGGCTGAGCGCCGACGACTCGCGGTGACTGGACGCCGGTACGACCTCGACCCGCGCCTTGCCCGCGCCCCGCACCTGGAGCTGGTTGACGAGCGGCGCGAGCTCCCGCGCCCAGGAGGCGTCCGGCGCCGTGCGGATCACGTCGTCGACGCCCTTGAAGCCGATCCAGAAGTTCAGGCCCGCGAAGGCGAGCAGCAGCGCGTACCAGCGGCGGGAGCGCGGCGCCGTGTACGGCAGGGCCGCGAGCAGCACGACACCGGCGAAGAGCATCGGGAGCCGCGAGATGTTCGACCCGATCTGCGAGTCGATCAGCCACGTCAGGAGCGTGCCGAGCGTGTAGACCGCGGCGGCCGTGCGGACCGTCCGCCAGTCCGCCGGCACGAGGAGGAACACCAGCGCCCCGAACGCCAGCGGCAGCGCCGTCGAGCCGAACGCCATCGGCTGCGTCCCGGAGAAGGGGAAGAGCCAGGAGGAGAGGGCGACCACGGCCACCGGCGCGAGCCCGAGGGCGTACGCGCCGGGGCGCCGTTTGTTGAGGAACAGCGCCGCCGCCGCCACCCCGAGGAACAGACCCGCGACCGGGCTGCACGCCGTCGCCAGACCGGCGAGCGGGGCGGCCACCGCGGCCTTGGCCCAGCGCTTGCGGCGCCAGCGGTGAGGCCAGCAGAACACGGCCGCGACCGCGCCGAGCGCGAACATCATGCCGAGGCCGAACGTGACCCGCCCCGACAGCGCGTTGCACAGGAGAGCGAAGACGCCCGCGACCGAACAGGCCAGCGGATTACGGACCGTCGGCACCCGCACCAGGATCAGCGCGATCAGCGCGGCCGACAGCGTCCCGGCCACCATCATCGTGCTGCGTACACCGAGCAGGGACATCAGATACGGCGACACGACGCTGTACGAGACCGGGTGCATCCCGCCGTACCAGGCCAGGTTGTACGCCGAGTCCGGGTGCCGCCCGACGAACTCCGCCCAGGCGTCCTGCGCGGCCAGGTCCCCACCGCTGTTCGCGAAGAAGAAGAACCAGAGGACGTGGGTGACGGCCGCGAGTCCGGTGGCCGCCATGACCGTGTAGCGACGCTTCCGCCGGGGCGGCCGGGACGCGGGTGCCGGAGCCGCCGACCCCGGAGAGGGGGGCGTCGCGTCCATGGAGGGCGGGGCGTGCCGCTGCGCTGGGAGCACTATTCGCGAGTGTGAAGAAGGGGTGGGGTTCGAGTCGGAGGCGGAGTCGTGGGGGGCTTCACGTTCGGCTTCACGGGCGGATCCGGCTTCGGCGCGGTCGGGACGGGGCTCGGGGGCGGGGACGGCAGGGACGGGGACGGAAGGGAGGGGGACGGTGGCGGCGGGAACGGGGGCGGCGGGGACTGGGGCGGACTCATGGTCGGATCCGCTGTCGGCGCGGTCGGCGCGTGTCGGCTCGGCGGTGGTCACTGCGGCCCTTTCCCGTGCTGCCCGTCTCACTTCTCACGTGTGTCACGCGTGCGTCTCGTCCCCCGAAGACGCTAACAGCTGGGCGCCCCGGAGAACCGGGGCGCCCAGCCGAGCGGGTGGCTTCTCAGCCCACGCGGGTGTTTCCCGGCCCGCGCTCGCGCTGCTCAGCCCACGCGCGTCAGCTTCTTGTCGAAGCCGGGCTCCACCAGGTCCGTCTTGAGGGCGACCGGGGAGCTGACCTTGCCGGCGCCGGTGCCGATGGACACCTGCCCGACGATGTCGCCGGCCCTGCCCACGTGCGGGAGGACCTTGCCGCCGTCGGTGAGCTCCAGCTTCACCTCGAGGCCCGGCCAGCCGATCGCCTTGAGCTCCTCGGTGGCCACGACCGGCGTGCGGCCGCCGAGGCCGTCGTCGACGTAACCGAGGACCTGGCCCTTGCGGACCACGGCGGCCGAGGTGACGTCGTCCTGGGCCTTCTTGATCAGCTCGTAGCTGTAGTCGATGGAGAGCTGGAGCTTCTTGCCGAGCTGGTCGGCGTCCTTGGCCCCCATCACGATGCCGAGGATGCGCCTGATCTTGCCGTCGACGACCGTGTTGGCCGACCAGAGCAGATTGCCGCCCGCCGGGGTGGAGGAGCCGGTCTTGATGCCGCTCACCCCCGGCTTCAGCAGGATGCTGCTGTTGTTGTTCTCGATCCGGCCGACGCCTTCGATCGTCGTGTTCGGCGTGTTCACGATCTCCCGGAACACGTCGTACTGCATGACCGCCTTCGCCAGCTTCAGCTGGTCCTGCGGGGTCGACACGGTGCTGTCCAGCAGACCGGACGGGTCCGTGTACGTGGACTGGGTCATGCCCAGGTCCTTGGCGGCGGCGTTCATCTTCTCGACGAACGCGGCCTCCGAACCGGCGTCCCACCTGGCCAGGAGCCGGGCCACGTTGTTCGCGGAGGGGATCATGAGGAGCTGGAGGAGCTCCTTCTCCGAGTAGGTCTGGCCCTCCTGGACCGCCGCCGTCGACTCGTGCTCCGCCTTGGCCTGCTCGGCGGCCTTCCTGTCGATGGTGATCTCGGGGCCCTGCTGCTTCCCCTTGAGCGGGTGGTCCCGGAGGATCACGTACGCCGTCATCGTCTTCGTGACGCTCGCGATCGGGGCCGGCTTCTGTGCCCCGTACGTGCCCATGGAACCCACGCCCTCGACCTCGACGGCGCCCTGCCCCTCGGTCGGCCACGGCATCTTCAGCTCGCCGCCCCCGAAGGTGAAGGTCGGCGCGGCGGAGAGCGTCAGGACGGGCGCGGGCAGCGGGCGGACCATCTGCACGATCGCAAAGACGATCAGGACGAGCAGGACCAGCGGCGTCCAGATCCGGACCCGGCGCATGGTCGTCCGCAGCGGGGTCGGCGGCGGCGGCGGTGTGTTCGTCAGCTCGGCGAGCAGGTCGAGCGGGGGCAGCGGCGGCAACGGCTGCTGCCGCGTCCGCTCCGCCTCCGCGAGAGCGGCCGCCGGCGGTACGGGGGTGGGGGCCGGGTCGGTCCTGGCGGGCCTGGCCGCCTCCGGTGCGGGCGCGGACGCCGGTGCGGATGCCTGTGCCGGTGCGGATGCCTGGGAGGCCTTCCGCGCCGTGCCGGCGCGCTCGGCGGCCTTCTCGGCCTTCTGCTCGGCCGGGATGTCCGCACGCAGCGGCAGGAAGGTGCTGGTGCGCTCGCTGTCGGAGTCCGCGCCCAGGCGGGGCGGAAGCTTCAGCGCGGTCGTCGGCTGGTCCACGGGGGGCGCCGCGGGCAGACGGACGGCCTTGAACATCGTGGTCGGCTGGTCGACCGGCTCCGGGTCCTCGTCCTCACCCGCGGCCGGGGAGCCGGACTCGGGCGCGGACGCGGAGCCGGACCCCGGCCCGGACGCGGCCGGCGTCGGGGTTCCGGACCCGGGCTCGGACGCGGCCGGCGACGGGGTTCCGGACTCGACCGCGGACGCGGACGGCGACGGCGACGCAGACCCGGACCCGGACGGCGTCGGGGACGCAGACCCGGCCCCGGGCTCCCGCGCGATCGGCGGGGTGGGCTCCGAGGGCTTCTCGTCCGCCGTCCCCGGCTTCCGCGCCGCGAACCAGGACTCGGCGGACTCCTTCGCCTCTCCGGGCACCTCCAGGGGCTCCTGGACGGGCTCCTGGACGGGCTCCTCGGCGGGTGCCGCAGCCACGTCGTCGGCCGGAGCCTCTGCCGGGGCGTCGGCCGTCGTCGTGCCGGCCGGCTCAGCGGCCTCGTCGTCGGCAACGGCCTCGACACTCGTCGAAGCGTCCTCGGGCCCGGGCTCGGACAGCGACTCGAGCTCAGGCTCGGACTGCGACTCGGACTCGGGCTCGGATTCAGCGTCGCCCTGCGGCCCCGCGTCCTCCGACTCCCCCGCCGTCGCGACCCACGCCGCCACCGCCGCCTTCAGGCGCTCGCCCTCCGGCTCGCGAGTCTCCGGCTCCGGCGCGCGAGTCTCCGGCTTCGTCTCCGGCCCGGCCGTCGGCGCGTCGTCCTCCGGGGTCCGCGGGGCCAGGTTCTTGAAGACGGCCGTCGGCTGGTCGACCTGAACCGACGAGGCCGACGAGGCGTCTGACTCACGCAGCACGGAAAGCCGAGGATCCCGGCCGCCGCCGCCCGAGGCCGCCGTCTCCTGAGACGACCCCTGCTGCTCCGCCCTGTCGGGGGACTCGCCCGCCACCGTGCCTCCTCCATGCGTCATGCGTACGTACGGACCATGTACCGGTCCGTGTACCAGTGTCCTGTGTGAACCCCTTGGCCCCCGTGCTAGACGAGAACGACATACCTACTGGTTCCCGGATGAACCACCCAGGCACTCTCGACAGATGAATGTGAGAGGGGTCACCCTGTCATTCATCCACGCGGGGAGGCATGGATGGGCAGGAGCCGCAGAAGTATTCCGGAAGAGCTTCTGTTGCTCGCTCTGGACCCGACCACGGGTACCACAGCGCAGCCGCAGTCGCTCGACCTCGGTCTGGCCGGAGCTCAGCTAGTGGAGCTGGCACTGGCAGGCCGGATAGCCCCTGACGGGGATCGTATCGCCGTGGTGATGCCACGGCCGACCGGAGATCCGACCTTGGACTCCGCACTGGAACTGCTGCGCAGGCGTGGCAGTCCGGTCCGGGCCGTCCACTGGATCGGCGGGCCCCGACTGGGGCTCCGCCAGACGTATCTCTCGCATCTGGAGCGATGCGGCATGGTGCATGCCGTGGAGGGCCAGATGTGCGGGGTGTTGCCGACGACTCGCTACCAGGCGACGGAGACGGCGATCAGTCGGGAGATCCGTTCCCGGCTGGACAGTGCGATCCGCACCGGCGTACCGCCGGACCCGCGGACCGCGGCGCTTGCCGCGCTGGCCCACGCGGTCGGGCTCGGCAAGCACCTGTACCCCGGCAACGAAGGACGGTCGTCGCGGTCCCGGCTGCGCGATCTGATCCGGCACGACCCCATGGGCGGACTCGTGGCGCACGCCGTGATGGACGTCCAGAACGGCGCGGCGGCACAGCCGCGCCGGAGCGCCGCGGGTGTCCCGGCGCAGCCTCGCGGCAGCATGGCCCGCGCGGCGGCGCACTAGGACGACTCCGAGGAACCCACCCGGGAGCCGCACGGTGTGCGGGGCGGTCTTACGGCCGCCCCGCACACGTACGCGCGCCGCCGGGGCGCGGACGTACGCACCTCGTCCGACGCCCCGTTCACACCCCGGAGCGCGCAGGAACGTTCCTGTTCCCCCGCGCATACGTTGTGGTCATTTTCCAGCGCACACCCGGCCATTGGTGGCAGTCTGCCAAGCGGTAGATACTCACAGCTACGCAGCAGACAGCCGGAGGTGCAGTTTCCGTGGCGTCCAACGTCAATCCCACCGTCAGGCGACGCCGATTGGGCCAGGAGCTGCGCAAGCTCCGCGAGGCGAAGAACATGACGGCCGAGCAGGTCGCCGAGCGTCTTCTCGTCTCCCAGTCCAAGATCAGCCGGCTGGAGAACGGCCGTCGCTCCATCAGCCAGCGCGATGTCCGTGACCTGTGCGGCGTGTACGAGGTCGAGGACGAGCGCATGGTCGACTCCCTCATGCAGATGGCCAAGGACTCGCGCCAGCAGGGCTGGTGGCACGCCTTCGGCGACATCCCGTACAGCGTCTACATCGGTCTGGAGACGGACGCGGAGAGCCTGCGGATGTACGAGTCGCAGATCATCCCCGGACTGCTGCAGACCCCTGCCTACGCGGAGGCCGTGATCTCCGGCGCGATGCCGGAGTCGACGCCGACCGACATCGAGAAGCGGGTCACGGTCCGCACCCGCCGTCAGGAGCGGATCCGGGACGAGGAGCGTCCGCTGCGCCTGTGGGCGGTCATCGACGAGGGTGCGCTGCACCGGATCGTCGGCAGCCGGCAGTTGATGGCGGAGCAGCTGGAGCACCTCATCGAGCAGTCGCACCTGCCGCACGTCACCGTGCAGGTCATCCCGTTCGAGATGGGCGCGCATCCGGGGATCAGTGGCCAGTACTCGATCCTGGAGTTCCCGGACACCTCGGACTCCAGCGTCGTCTACATCGAGGGCGTGACGAGCGACCTGTATCTGGAGAAGGCGCAGGACGTCGGCAAGTACAGCGTCATGTACGAGCACCTCAGGGCGCAGGCGCTGAACGTCGAGCAGACCCGTGACTTCATCTCGGAGATGGTGAAGAAGCACGCGAGGGGCTGACTCCGAGGGGTCGGCGGGAACTCCGAGCCGACCGGGGCAGGCACGGTACACCGGGTGATCGCTCCCACGGAAGCCGATCTGGAATATGCCACTCGGACGTGTGAACGCCGGTCCCACCGGCCGGGACCGGCGAGTAGCGTCGATCACGCCGCCAAGAAGGTCGGTGCCACATCCCCACGGGCAGAACCGGAGTTGAGTCTCATGGCGATCATTCAGGGTGCAACGGACACGTGGACCAAGTCTTCGTACTCCGGCGGGAACGGGGCCTGCGTCGAAGTGAAGTCCCCCGTCCTCGCCGCGATCGCGGTACGGGACTCCAAGGCCCCCGAAGGCCCGTCCCTCTCCTTCGGACCGGGCTCGTGGAACGCGTTCGTCGGCGAGGTGAGCAACGGGGCGCTCTGAGCCCCGATGCGTCCCCGTCGTCACCAGCAGTACCCGAAGAGCCCTCTCGTCCGGTCCGCCGTCCTGGCCGAGGGGGCTCGGTCGTACCCGGAAGGCCCCGGCTCAGCGCAGTTCGTCCACGTACCGGTCCGTTCCCGGCACCGTCGGGACGAACGGCGCCACCAGCTCCACCCGGCCTCCCGCCTCCCCGAGCGACTCCAGGTCCGCGAAGTGTTCCGCCCAGCACTCCCGGGGGTCCCGCTCCAGGAACCAGAGCAGCGTCAGGCGGGTGTCGACGCCCTCGACCTGCTTCACGTACGTCATGCGGTCGCCGGGCAGCGGGGTGGGCCGGAAGACCGTGACCATCGCCGCCGGTGAGCCGGCGAGCCGGCGCGGGAGCTCCCGGGTCCGCAGCCGGTCGAGCAGCGCCGCCCGTTCCCCGGGCCCCTCGGTGTCGACGACCTGGAGGACGAGCCCGGCATAGGGGTGGTCGAGGGCGTGGAAGTCGCGGGGGCCGGCGGGCCCGTCGCGGTAGACGGTCGCCTCATGGTCCTGGAACGAGGTGAAGACGTGCGTCCGTTCCTGGTGGACGCGGGCGTCGCGGTTGAGCCGCTTGTTGATGCCGACGGTCCACCTCATGTGCTCGTCGTAGCGGCCCTCGGTGATCCAGTACGTGGAGAGGTAGCAGCCGGCGGTGACGGGCCGGGCGACGGCGGACTTCTCCGGGCGGCGCAGCTCCTGGAGGTCGCGGGTGGCGACCCAGCGGCGACCGGCGTACATCCAGGGCATGGCCATGGCGCCCGCGTAGTAGTGATCGTCCTCGTACCAGCGGTTGTACGTGTACTCGTGGCCCGGGTGCGGTTCGACCATGGTGATCAGCGCGTGGCCGGGCCGGACGCCGTACGGACCGACGGACGCCAGCTCCGCGTACGCCTCACCTGTCGCGACGGCGGCCCTGCGGGTCTCCTCGCTCACTCTCGTACCCCTTCCCAAGTAGGTGCCGGAGACCTACTCTGACGGCCCGTCAGTTACTTGGCCAGGGTCGAGAGGGGTCCGGATGCCGCTCCAGGGGAAGACGGTCGTCGTGTCGGGCGTCGGCGCCGGGCTCGGGCACCGGGTCGCCGCGACGGTGGTGCGGGACGGGGGCAACGCGGTGCTCGGGGCGCGCACCGAGGACAATCTCGCCAGGTCCGCCGCCGGGATCGACCCGGAGGGGCGCCGTACCGCGTACCGGGTCACCGACATCACCGACGAGGACCAGTGCGAGGCCCTCGCCGCGCTCGCGGTGGAGCGATTCGGCGGGCTCGACGCGGTGGTCCACGTGGCCGCCCTGGACTCCCACTTCGGCGGCCTCGAGGACGCCGACTTCGCGACCTGGCAGTCCGTCCTCGACGTCAATCTGCTCGGCACGCTGCGGATGACCCGGGCCTGCCTGCCGGTGCTGAAGGAGCGCGGCGGTTCCGTGGTCCTCATCGGCACACAGTCCTCCGTGGCCGCGCCCTCGCAGGTGCGGCAGGCGGCGTACGCGGCGTCGAAGGGGGCGCTCACCTCCGCGATGTACTCGCTCGCGCACGAGCTCGGACCGCACCGGATCCGGGTCAACACCGTGCTGCCCGGGTGGATGTGGGGGCCGCCGGTACAGGCGTACGTCCGGATCGCGGCGGGCGCCGAAGGAGTGCCGGAGGAGACGGTGCTCGGCCGGCTGACCGAGCGGATGGCGCTTCCCGAGCTCGCGACCGACGGGGACGTGGCGGAGGCGGTGGCCTTCCTCGCCTCGGACCGGGCGCGGGCGATCACGGGCCAGTCGTTGCTGGTCAACGCGGGTGAGCTGATGCGCTGACCCGTACGCGCGGCCACACCCGCAGATTCACACTCATGAACAAGGGTCAGTAAGCAGAACGATTTTACTGTCCCTTGACCCTCCTTTGCATTGTCCCTGCCTTGTGACTCCCCACACGATGAACCGCGTTCACAAGACGGACCGGATCTCATGGAGGGGGCGCAATGAACAGTCTCGACTGGGCCGTGCTCATCGGCTACTTCGGCGTGATGGTCGCGATCGGCGTCTGGTCCCACAAGCGCGTGGACGACGTCTCCGACTTCTTCACCGCCGGAGGCAAGATGCCCTGGTGGCTCTCCGGCATCTCGCACCACATGTCGGGCTACAGCGCCGTGATGTTCACCGGGTACGCCGGCATCGCCTACACCTACGGCGTCACGTCCTACGTCACCTGGTCCTTCCCCATCGCGATCGGCATCGCCATCGGCGCGCACCTCTTCGCGCCCCGCCTCAACCGGCTCAGGTCGCGGCTCCACGTGGCGTCCCCGCTCGAGTACCTGAAGAACCGCTACAACCTGCCCACGCAGCAGGCGCTCGCCTGGTCCGGCGTCCTCCTCAAGATCGTCGACGTCGGCGCCAAGTGGGCCGCCATCGCCACCCTGCTCTCCGTCTTCACCGGCATCTCCCTCAACCAGGGCATCCTCATCACCGGCGTGATCACCGGCATCTACTGCACGGTCGGCGGCCTGTGGGCCGACGCCCTCACCGAACTGGGGCAGTTCATCATCCAGTTCTTCGCCGGCATCGCGATGCTCGTCGCCGTGCTCGCGAAACTGGGCGGCTTCAGCGCCCTGTGGACGGTCTGGGACCGGCCCGAGCTCCAGGGGCACACCGCGCCGACCGCCGGCCCGTACACGATGACGTTCCTGCTCGCGTACCTCTTCATCAAGACCTTCGAGTACAGCGGCGGCATGTGGAACCAGGCCCAGCGCTACATGGCCACCCCCAACGCCCGCGAGGCCACCCGGTCCGGCCGGCTCTCCGCCGTCCTCTGGTTCGTCTGGCCGCTGGTCCTCTTCTTCCCCATGTGGGTCGCGCCGCTGCTCGTCGACCCGAAGAAGCCCGACGCCTCCGACTCCTACGCCCTGATGACCGAGCAGCTGCTGCCGCACGGCCTGCTCGGCCTGGTCATCGTCGGCTTCTTCTCGCACACCATGGCCATGTGCTCCTCCGACGCCAACGCCATCGCGGCCGTCTTCACCCGCGACATCGCGCCCGTCATGAGCAAGGCCGCGCGGACCTGGACGCAGCAGGCCGGGCTGATCGCGGCGCGCTGGTCGACGATCGCGTTCCTCGCGCTGTCGATGGCGGTCGCCACCCAGGTCAACTCCCCCGCGTTCAAGGACATCATCACCGTCGTCATCAAGTGGGTGGCCGGTCTGATGGGACCGATCGCGATCCCGTTCATGCTCGGCCTGCTGCGGACCTTCCGGAAGTCCGGACCGACGGCGGCGCTGGTCTCGTGGGCGGCCGGTCTCTTCGCCTTCTGGCTGACCAACTACGGTCTCGACGGCATCGAGCTGCAGATCCAGATCGTCTCGCCGCTCGCCACCTCCCTGATCCTGTACATCCTCATCGGCTTCATCAGGCCGGAGGACACCCCGGACCGGGACGCGGTCCTCGACAAGCTCCACTCGGACGACGGGAGCCCCGCCGGAGCGGCGGCGATTCCCGCGCAGACCGGCGGCGACCGCTCGGATCAGCCCCTCGGGTAGCGGGCCAGCCAGCCGGGCGAGGACTCGGCCGGGGTGTGCAGGGCGGCGCCCTGCGTCATCTCCATCGAGAAGTCGTCCGCGAGTTCCAGGACCGTCGAACGGCCCTCGAGCTCGGCCAGCCAGGCCGGCGGGAGGGCCGTCTCGCCGTGCAGGGCTCCGAGCAGCGCGCCGGTGAGCGCCCCCGTCGCCGCCGAGGGCCCGTCGTGGTTGACCGCGAGCCGCAGCCCGTGCCGTACGTCCTCACCGACCAGGGCGCAGTAGACGGCCGCCGCCAGCTGTCCCTCGGCCCGGTCCTCCCCCGCGCCGAGGGCCGTCACCCGCTCGGGGTCCGGCGCTCCTTCCCGTACGGCTCCGAGGGCGCGGCCGAGCGCCTCGGTGACCGGCTCGTGGCCGGGGCGCGCCGCCAGCTGTCCGAGGGCCCGGTCGACGGCCGCCTCGACGGAGCCGCCGCGCGCCAGGCCGTGGACGGTGACCGCGAAGGCGCCCGCGGCGAGGCTCGCGGCGGGGGCGCCGTGGGTCTGGACCGCGCATTCGACGGCGAGCTGGCAGACGAGCTGCGGCTCCCAGCCGACGAGCAGCCCGAAGGGGGCGGAGCGGACGACCGCGCCGGAGTCGCCGGCGGTGGGGTTCTTGGGCTTGTCGAGGGTGCCGACGTGCTCGTCGCCGAGGCCGGTGAGGCAGGCGCGGGGCGGGTTGCGGCGGGCGTAGAGCCACTCCTCGCGGGCGAGCCAGCCGTTGTCCTTGCGGCGTTCGTCGGGGCCCCAGTCGCGCTGGGTGGCGGCCCAGCGCAGATGCGCCCGGTGGACGTCGGTGGGCGGATGCCAGACGCCGGTGTCGCGGCGCACCTGGGCGCGGATCAGGCCGTCGACGGTGAAGAGGCCCATCTGGGTGGCGGCGGTGACGGCGCCCCTGCGGCCGAACGCGGGAACGGGCTCGATGAGTCCGTCAGGTCCGTGGGCGTCGCGGATCCCGTCGAGGGTGAGGTCCTGGACGCCCGCGCCCAGGGCGTCGCCGAGGGCCCCGCCGAGCAGACAGCCCCGTACGCGGGCCCGGAAGTCCTGCTGTTCGGCGCGGCCCCACACGGCCGCGGCTGTCGTGGCCACGACGTGCCCTCCCCCCGTAGACCGGTCTGCGCAGCACTGTAATCGACCGGGTACGTCCGTTCAGGGGCCGGAACGTTATGTGATCCGACGCCCTTCAGGCCGCTTTTGACCGAAGAGCGCCGGACCTCCACCTCACTCCGCCGGCAGGACCGGCAGCAGCTCCGGGAGGTGGCCGTCCGACGCCCTCGCCGTGCACTGCCGTTCCTCCGGCACCTCGCCGTACAGGGTCGTCCGGGGCTTCGCCGGGCGGCCCGCCGCCTCCGCGATGGCCTCCAGGTCGCGGATCGAGCGGTACGAGCCGTAACTCGACCCGGCCATCCGGGAGATGGTCTCCTCCATCAGGGTGCCGCCCAGGTCGTTGGCGCCCGAGCGGAGCATCTCGGCGGCGCCGTCCGTGCCGAGCTTCACCCAGCTGGTCTGGATGTTCGGGATGTGCGGGTGGAGGAGGAGCCGGGCCATCGCGATGACCGCGCGGTTGTCGCGGGCGGTCGGGCCGGGGCGGGCGATGCCCGCGAGGTAGACCGGCGCGTTGGTGTGGATGAAGGGGAGGGTCACGAACTCGGTGAAGCCGCCTGTCTCCTGCTGGATGCGGGAGAGGGTGCGGAAGTGGCCGAGCCAGTGCCGGGGCTGGTCCACGTGCCCGTACATCATCGTGGACGACGAGCGGATGCCCAGCTCGTGCGCCGTGGTGATCACCTCGATCCACGTCGCCGTCGGCAGCTTGCCCTTGGTGAGGACCCAGCGGACCTCGTCGTCGAGGATCTCGGCGGCGGTGCCGGGGATCGAGTCGAGGCCGGCCTCCTTCGCGGCCGTCAGCCATTCACGGATCGAAAGGCCCGTCCTGGTGGCGCCGTTGACGACCTCCATCGGCGAGAAGGCGTGCACGTGCATGCCGGGGACCCGCTCCTTCACCGCGCGCGCGATGTCGAAGTACGCGGTGCCGGGCAGGTCCGGGTGGATGCCGCCCTGCATGCAGACCTCGACGGCGCCGACGTCCCACGCCTGCTGGGCGCGGTCCGCGACCTGGTCGAGGGAGAGGGTGTACGCGTCGGCGTCGGTACGGCGCTGGGCGAAGGCGCAGAAACGGCAGCCGGTGTAGCAGACGTTGGTGAAGTTGATGTTCCGGGTGACGACGTACGTGACGTCGTCGCCGGACACGGACGTGCGGACGTCGTCGGCGATGCGGGTGAGCGCGTCGAGCGCCGGACCGTCCGCGTGGAGCAGCGCGAGGGCCTGGGCGTCGGTGAGTCTCGTCGGGTCGTCGGCGGCCGTGCTCAGCGCCTCGCGGACGTCGGTGTCGATGCGCTCCGGGACCATTCCGGGCGCGGCGGCCTCGCGCAGCGCCTCCCAGTCGCCGTACACCTCGTCGAAGTCGTCGCGCCGGTCGTGCGTACGGCCCGTGGTGTCGATGGTGCGGTGCAGATCGGTGCGGCCGGCGGCGGTGAACGCCTCGTCGGGCTCCTGCCAGGGCAGACCGCGTACCTCCGCGTCGGGGTTGGCGAGACCCGTCTCGGGGTCGGCGAGGGCGCGGACGTGCGGGAGGAGCCGGGGGTCCAGCCAGGGTTCTCCCCGGGTGACGAACTCGGGGTAGACGCACAGGCGCTCGCGCAGTGCGAAACCGGCGGCGCGGGAGCGCTCGGCCAGCTCCTCGATCTGCGGCCAGGGCCGCTCGGGGTTGACGTGGTCGATGGTGAGCGGCGAGACCCCGCCCCAGTCGTCGATGCCGGCGGCGATGAGCCGCTCGTACGCGGAGTCGACGAGGTTCGGCGGGGCCTGGAGGCAGGCGGAGGGCCCCATGATGAGCCGGGCGACGGCGACCGTGGCGACGAGGTCGTCGATCTCGGCGTCCGGCGTGCCGCGCATGGCCGTGTCGGGCTTGGCGCGGAAGTTCTGGATGATCAGCTCCTGGACCGAGTGGTACGCCCTCGCCACCCGCCGCAGTGCGAACAGGGAGTCCGCCCGCTCCTCCAGGGTCTCCCCGATGCCGAGGAGCAGCCCGGAGGTGAAGGGGACGGAGGAGCGGCCCGCGTCCTCCAGGACCCTGAGCCGGACGGCCGGTTCCTTGTCGGGGGACCCGTAGTGGGGGCCGCCGGGCTCCGACCAGAGCCGGGTCGCGGTCGTCTCCAGCATCATGCCCATGGACGGGGCGACCGGCTTGAGGCGCTGGAAGTCGGTCCACGACAGCACGCCCGGGTTGAGGTGCGGGAGGAGGCCGGTCTCCTCCAGGACGCGGATCGCCATGGCACGTACGTACGCGATCGTGTCGTCGTACCCGTGCGCGTCGAGCCACTCGCGGGCCTCGGGCCACCGGTCCTCGGGCTTGTCTCCCAGGGTGATGAGGGCCTCCTTGCAGCCCATGGCGGCCCCGCGCCGTGCGACGTCGAGCACCTCGTCCGGCGACATGAACATCCCGTGGCCGTCCTTGCGGAGCTTGCCGGGGACGGTGACGAAGGTGCAGTAGTGGCACTTGTCGCGGCAGAGGCGGGTGAGCGGGATGAACACACTCTTCGAGTACGTGATGACCCCGGGCCGCCCGGCCGCTTCGAGCCCGGCGTCCCGCACCCGCCCGGCGGAGGCGACCAGATCCGTCAGATCGTCCCCCCGCGCCGCCAACAGCACGGCGGCCTCGGCGACATCGAGCGCCACCCCGTCCCTGGCCCGCTTGAGGGCGCGACGCATGGCGTTCGCGGTGGGCCGGGCTTCCTGGTGATCCGTCATGAACCGAGCATACGAGCGGCTCCGAAGGGGAGGGTTCGGGTCCCCGCAGGAAGGCGGCGAGTTCGCCCCATGCCTCGCCGCCTCGTTCGTCGCGAAGCGCAGCCGCCCCTCCTGGCCGACCGGTGGCGGGGCGACGTGTATTCCGAAGTCGATCGCTCAGAGGTACTGGGCGTACGCGTCCAGAATCCCCAGCACCTCCCGCTCACCCCCCGGCGGCAGCTGGAGGACGACCTCCTCGCAGCCCAGTTCCGCGTAGCGCGCGAGCTTGCCCGGGTTCGGGAGGACCGCGTACGGGACGACCTGGAGGGCCTTCGGGTCGCGGCCGGCCTCCTCCCACACCTCGCGCAGGACCGGGAGGGACTCCGTCAGGCCCCGGCCGCCGATCGGCATCCAGCCGTCCGTCCGCGCCGCGATCTCCGCGAAGAGCTTCGGTCCCGCCGCGCCGCCCAGGAGGGTGCGGGGCGCCCCGCCGGCGGGCTTGGGCCAGGCTTCCGAGGCGCGCACCGAGGCGCCGGACTTCCCCGCGTACGCCGTGGGCTCCGGCGCCCACAGGGCTCGCATCAGGTCGAGCCGGTCGGAGGTGAGCTCACGGCGGGTCGGCCAGTCGACGCCGTGGTCGGCGGCCTCCTCGCGGTTCCAGCCGTAGCCGACGCCGAGGGTGAAGCGGCCGCCGGAGAGGTGGTCGAGGGTGGCGATCTGCTTGGCGAGGGCGATCGGGTCGTGCTGGGCGACCAGCGTGATGCCGGTGCCGAGCCCGAGCCGTTCGGTGACGGCGGCGGCCTGCCCGAGCGCCACGAAGGGGTCCAGGGTGCGCCCGTACTCCCGGGGCAGCTCGCCGCCCGCCGGGTAGGGCGTGGCCCGTTCCACCGGGATATGGGTGTGCTCGGGGAGGTAGAGCCCGGCGAACCCGCGCTGTTCGAGGTCGCGCGCGAGCCGTACCGGGGTGATGGTCTCGTCGGTCAGGAAGATCGTGGTCGAGATCCGCATAGCGGCACGGTAGGGGGTGCGGTGCGGATTTCCGAGAGGTACGGCAGAGGCGCCGCGCTGTTCCCGGGCGGGCGGCCCGGAAATCCGCCTGCGCCGCCCCGCCCCTGCGCCTACCGTGGCCCGGTGCTGAAGCGAATCGAGACGTACTACGACGCCGTCCCCCGGTCCTCCGCACGCGCGGAGGAGTTCGGGCCGCTGACCCTCTTCGTGCGGGAGGGGGAGGGCTGGCCCTATTACGCGCGGCCGGCCCTGGGGGCCACCGGCGAGATCCCGGTCGAGGCCGTGGAGAAGGTCCGGGCCCGGCAGCGGGAGCTCGGTGTGCCCGAGGCCTTCGAGTGGGTCGCGGAGACCACCCCGGGGCTGCGGGCGGCCGTGGAGGCGAGCGGGCTCACCGTGCACGAGCACCCGCTGATGGTCCTGGAGGGCGACGGGGCCGCCGTACCGGAGCCGGAGGGCGTCACCGTGCGGATGGTCGGCGCGGACGACTCCGCCCTGGAGAGCGCCGCCGCCGCCCCGTACGCCGCGTTCGGCGCCACCCCCGATCCTGGCGCCGCCGCGCACGTCGGCGCCAGGATCGGGGCGGGGTGGACCCGGCTCGCGGCGGCGCTCGACGGTACGGGACACGCTCTCGCGGCCGGTCAGCACCAGCCCGTCGGGCCGGTCTCCGAGGTCGTCGGCGTCGGCACCGTCCCGGCGGCGAGGCGCCGGGGCCTGGGTCTCGCGGTGACGGCGGCCCTGGTCGCGGACGCCCGCGCCCACGGGGCTGAGCTCGTCTTCCTGTCGGCGACCGACGCGGACGTGGCCCGCCTCTATGGCCGGCTCGGCTTCCGTACGGTCGCGACGGCCCTCATCGCGGAGGCGTAGGGCCGTGAGGGCAACGTGAGGGCAGGAGGACGGGCGACGAAGGGCCCTGAGGACGCGCGGACGGGCGACGCAGGACCGTGAGGGTACGGGGACGGGCGACGGAGGACCGTGCGGACGCGCGGACGGGCGGACGGGCGGTCGTAACCGGACCTGCGTCGTCCGTGTTGAAGCGGGCATGAAGAAGATCCTCACCGCAGCCGCCCTGTCCTGTCTCGCCGCGACCGGAGGCCTCTCCGCCGCCGGCACCGCGGCCGCCGACACCGGTGGGATGAACCTGCCGTCGGTCGTGCCGCTCAGCGGCGTCCTGGACCCCAAGCCCGCGCCGGCCGGTACGCCCGGCCTGCCGCCCGCCAACGCGGCGGTGGAGCGCATGCTTCCCGGGCGCTGAGCCGATCCGCCGGAGGAAGCGGAAAGACGAAGGTGGCGGGACCCCCCACGGGCCCGCCACCTTCGCGTTCTTCGGATGACTCAGGATTCGGCGCGGCAGGTCAGTCGGCGACCACCAGCGACGGCGTCTCCTTGGTGAGGACCTCGCCCCGGAAGAACGCCGGGCTCTTCCGCTGCATGACCAGCATGATCACCAGGCCGAGGAGCAGCAGGCCGACGCCGATCACGAAGACCGAGCCGACGCCGAGGACGGCCGATCCCGAGCCGTACGCCGGGTCCCACATGTCGTACAGCGTCTTGCCGAAGACGGCGGTGAGCATGAGGCCGCCGACGCCCGGAAGGATGCCCTTGACCATCAGGTTGGCGAAGGACGAGGTCAGCTCCTTGCGGAAGAACCAGACGCAGGCGAAGGCCGTGATCGAGTAGTAGAAGCAGATCATCAGGCCGAGGGCGTAGATGGTGTCGACCAGGACGTTCTCGCTGACGAGGCTCATCACCGCGTAGAACGCTCCGGTGGCGACGCCCGCCCACACGGTGGCGCGGCCCGGCGTCTTGAAGCGCGGGTTCATCCGGGCGAAGGCCGGGGGCAGGGCCTCGTACGTGCTCATCGCGAGGGCCGTACGGGCGACCGGGATGAACGTGGTCTGGAGGCTGGCCGCCGCCGAGGCGAGGACGGCGACGAAGAGCAGGATGCCGAGGCCGGAGCCCATGACCGGGCCGGCGAGGACGGCGAAGACGTTGTCGGAGGTCTCGGGGTTGCCGAGGCCGGTGCCCTCCTCGCCGACGCCCGCGTACATCTGCACGGCGATGGCGACCAGCAGGTAGGAGGCGACGATGACGACCATGGCGAGGAAGGCGGAGCGGCCGGGGGTACGGGCGCTGCCGGTGCTCTCCTCGTTGATGGAGAGGCAGGCGTCCCAGCCCCAGTAGATGAAGATCGAGAGGGAGAGGCCGGCGGTGAAGGCGGAGAAGGACTCGACGCCGAACGGGTTCAGCCAGCTGAGGGAGAAGTCGATCGAACCCGCGACCTCATCGGACTTGCTGATCGCCATGAAGGCGAAGATCGCGATGACCGTGAGCTGGAGGCCGACGAGGATGTACTGGACCCACTTGGTGGCGGTGATGCCGCGGTAGCTGATGGCCGTGGCGATGCCGATGAAGACCAGCGTGGTGAGGATGTGGACGGCCTTGTTGTCGTCCAGGGCGGCGACGCCGGCGCTACCGGTGACCTCGCCTGCGGTGAGCCAGAAGAAGGAGGTCGCGACGCCCGCGAGGTTGGACAGGACGACGATCGTGGCGACCAGCAGACCCCAGCCGCACATCCAGCCGATCTTGGGTCCGAAGGCCTTCACCGACCAGGTGAAGGAGGTGCCGCAGTCGGGCAGGGCCTTGTTCAGTTCCCGGTACGCGAACGCGACAAGGAGCATGGGCAGGAAGCCGGCGAGGAAGACGGCCGGCATCTGGAGTCCGACCTCGCCGACCGTGGGGCCGAGCGTGGAGGTCAGACAGTAGACCGGGGCCACTGTCGAGATGCCGATGACGGCACCGCCCATCAGCCCGACGGAGTTCCCGCCGAGGCCCTTCTTGCGGACGCCGTTCGCGTCGCCGGGGGCGTTGACGCCCCTTACCGTGTCTCCGGCCTGGGGCCGTGCTTCCACCTGAGTCATGAACAGGACGTTAAAGGCTGCGGTTTCCACATCCGGAGGATCGAACTCCGCCGACCTGATCAATCATCGCCTTACTTTGCGGGGGTCGAAGCGGACGCCCGCCAATGATTGAAAGATCGACGACTGGAACCGCCCGACCAACCGGTAGGTCGATCCAGCCACGTCCGATATGCGGGAACCGCAGCGGTGCCCCAAATGTCCGTTTTAAAAATTTCCCGAGGAATTTTCGAAGGCACCCTCAACCCGGCCAGACAACGGCCTGCAGCTCGCTGTACGCGTGCAGCGCGTACGAGCCCACGTCCCGTCCGACCCCGCTCCTCTTGAATCCGCCGAACGGCGCCTCCATGTTCCGTCCGATCGTGTTCACCCCCACCCCGCCGGCCCGCAGCCGGGCGGCGATCCGGAAGGCGCGGGCCACGTCGCCGGACCACACGTAGTCGATGAGCCCGTAGTCACTGTCGTTGGCGAGCGCGATCCCCTCCTCCTCGTCGTCGAAGGGAACGACCACGACGACCGGACCGAAGATCTCCTCCCGCACCACCCGCATCTCGTTGGTGCAGTCGGCGAGCAGCGCCGGGGCCACGTAGAAGCCCTTGGCGAAGTCGGGGCGCTCGCCGCCCGCCACCACCCGCGCCCCCTCCTTCCGCCCCAGCTCGACGTACGACTCCACCCGGTCGCGGTGCGCCGCCGAGATCACCGGGCCGACGACGGTGCCCCGCTCCGCCGGGTCCCCCACCTTCATGAAGGCCAGATGTCCGGTGAGCTTTCCGACCAGCCGCTCGTAGATCCCGCGCTGGGCGAGCACCCGGGTCGGTGCCGTGCAGATCTGGCCGCTGTAGAAGGCGAACGTCGTCCCGATCCCCAGGACCGCCGAGTCCAGGTCCGCGTCGTCGAGGACGAGCGCGGCGCCCTTGCCGCCCAGCTCCATCAGCTGCCGCTTGAGCTCCCGGCCGCAGACCTCGCCGATCGCCTGTCCGACCGCCGTGGAGCCGGTGAACGACACCATGTCGACGTCCGGGGAGTCCACGGCCGCCTCGCCCGCCTCCACGCCGGAGCCGGTGACCACGTTCACGACACCCGCCGGGACCCCGGCCTCCTCAAGGGCCCGGGTCATCGCGTACACGGAGAGCGGGTCCTGCGGGGCGGGCTTCACGAGGACCGTGTTGCCCATCGCGAGCGCCGGGGCGATCTTGCCGGCCGGGTTGGCCCAGGGGTTGTTGTACGAGGTGATGCAGGTGACGACGCCGACCGGGCGGCGCACCGCCACCGCGCCGAACACCCCGGCCTTCCCCATCGGGCCAGCCTCGTTGATCTGCGGGGGCAGCGCCTGCTCGACCGGTTCCATCGCCCCGCGCGCGTACCGCCGGAAGCGGGCGGCGCCCACCGCGACCTGCATCCCGCGCGCGGTGGCGGTCGTCGCGCCCGTCTCGGCGCGGGCGAGGAGCGTGTGCGCCCCGGCGTCCCTGGCCATGAGGTCGGCAGCCCGGTCGAGGATCGCCGCCCGCTCCTCCGGCTTCGTACGGGACCAGGAGCCGAAGGCCTCACGGGCCGCGGCGGCGGCCTCGTACACCTGCCGTGTGCTCGCCTCCGGCGCGAGGCCGACGACCTCCTCCGTGGCGGGGTTCACCACCTCGTAGTGGCCGCCGTCGGGCTCGACCCACTCGCCGCCGATGAAAAGCCGCTCGGTCCTCACCTGGTGCTCACCGTCCTCGTGTCACGGCCGGAGCGCAGCACCTTCCCCGGGACCGCGCCGGTCACCTCGTCGTCCCGTACCGTCTCCACGCCGTTGACCCGCACCGACACGATCCCGACCGCGCGCGAGTCGAGCCGGGGACTGGCACCCGGCAGGTCGTGCACGAGGGTCGCCGGGCCCGCGTCGATCCGCTCCGGGTCGAAGAGGACCAGGTCGGCGTGGAATCCCTCGGAGATCCGGCCGCGCTCGCGGAGCCCGAAGAGCCGCGCCGGGTCGTCGGTCAGCATCCGCACGGCCCTCTCCAGAGGCACCAGCTTCCGGCCGCGCAGGCAGTCGCCGAGGAACCGGGTCGTGTACGGGGCCCCGCACATCCGGTCCAGGTGAGCGCCCGCGTCGGAACCGCCGAGCAGGACGTCCTCGTGGTCCCAGGTCTCGCGGCGCAGCGCCCAGGAGGCCGGGTCGTTGTCACTGGGCATCGGCCACAGGACGGTCCTCAGGTCGTCGTTGGCGCAGATCTCGACGAGGCACTGGAAAGGGTCCTGGCCGCGTTCGGCGGCGATGTCCTGCACGACGCGTCCGGTGAGGTCCTCGTTCTCCTTGGAGTACGTGTCCCCGATGACGTACCGCCCGAAGTGGGCGAGCCGCCGGAAGACCCCGGCCTCCCTGGAGTCGGCGCGCCGCAGCATTCCGGCCCGCACCCCGGGGTCGCGGAGCTTCGCGATCCGTTCGGGGACGGGCAGGGCGAGGATCTCGCCCCACCCCGGGATGAGGTTGAGGGCGCAGAACGTGCCGAGCGACATGTTCATGGGGGTGAGGATCGGCATGGTGAGGGCGACGATCCGGCCGCCTGCCTCGCGGGCCCGCGCGGACGCGGTGAGCTGGCGCGGGACGCGTTCGGGGACGGCGGCGTCGATGGTGAGGACGTTCCAGTTGAGGGGCCGCCCGGCGGCGGCCGTCATCCCGACGAAGAGCTCGATCTCGTCGTCGGAGAACTGGTCGAGGCAGCCGGCCAGGATCGCCTCGATCTGGGTGCCCTCGTGCTCGCCGACGGCCGTGGAGAGGGCGAGCAGCTCGGCGGGGGCCGCGTGCCGGGAGGCGACGGGGGCGCCGTCGCCGTCGGAGTGGGTGGACGACTGGGTGGTGGAGAGCCCCCAGGCCCCGGCCGCCATGGCCTCCTTGAGGAGGGTGACCATCTGCCGCAGCTGCCCGGGCGTGGGCTGCCCGCCGACGGCGTCGGGGCCCATCACGTACCGGCGCAGGGCGCAGTGGCCGACCATGAAGCCGGCGTTGACGGCGATCCGCCCCTCCAGGGCGTCGAGGTACTCGCCGAAGGACGACCAGCTCCAGTCGACGCCCTCCTCCAGGGCCTTCAGCGCCATGCCCTCCACCTTGGACATCATGCGGCGGGTGTAGTCGGCGTCCTCGGGCCGGTCCGGGTGGAGCGGGGCGAGGGTGAAGCCGCAGTTGCCGCCGGCGACGGTGGTGACGCCGTGGTTCATGGAGGGAGTGGCGTACGGGTCCCAGAACAGCTGGGCGTCGTAGTGGGTGTGCGGATCGACGAAGCCGGGGGCCAGGACGAGACCGGTGGCGTCCTGGGTGGTACGGGCGGCCGCGCCGGGCTCGGCGAAGACGATCCGCCCGTCGCGGATGCCGATGTCCGCGACGTGGCCGGCGGCGCCGGTGCCGTCCACGACGGTGGCGCCCTTGATCAGGTGATCGAGCATGACGTTCCCTTTCTGGACGTGGACACGGGTGTGCCCCGGACCGGGGGCCGCCGCGGAACGGCCTCCGGCCGGGGCCGGTACGGGGCGGCGGTCCGGGAAGACACCACCCCGCGCTCGCACGAACGGCTCCGCCCCGCGTCCCGGTTGCGGGCGGCCGGGCGGCGGCCCCGGCGGGCGGCCGGCGCCCCGGCCGGCGGGCGCTCGTCAGGCTCCCGCGCCCTGCCGGAAGCGGGTCGTCCGGTGGACCGGGTCCGTGTCGATCTTCGGGATCACGTGCTCACCGATCAGCCGGATCGAGTTCATCGTGTCCTCGTACGAGATCCCGATCGGCAGCCCGAAGGAGAGCTGGTCGGCCCCGGCCTGCTCCCACCGCTTGCACTGCGCGAGGACCTCCGAGGGGTCGCCGCAGATCATCAGCTCCTCCTGGATGAGGAGTTCGATGATCTCGGCCGAGTACTCGGGCAGCAGCTCGGGCCACGCGGGGATCCCCTCGGGCCGGGGGAAGGTGTCGTGGTAGCGGAAGAGCAGCGACTGCAGGTAGTTGAGGCCGCCGCCGACGGCGATCTCGACCGCCTTGTCGTGGGTCTCGGCACAGATCGCGGTCGACGTCACCATGACGTTGTCGTTGACGAAGTCGCCGATCGCCCTGGCCTCCTTGATCGCGGTCTTGTAGGACTCGACGACCCACTCCATGTCGGAGACCTTCTGCACGCTGAAGCCGAGGACGCCGAGGCCCTTCCGGCCGGCCATGGCGTACGAGGAGGGGGACCCGGCCGCGTACCACATGGCGGGGTGGGACTTCCCGTACGGCTTGGGGAGGACCTTGCGGGGCGGCAGCGACCAGTGCTTGCCCTGGAAGCCGACGTACTCGTCCTGGAGCCACATCTTGGGGAACTCGGCGATCGTCTCCTCCCACAGCTCCTTGGTGTGGTTCATGTCGGTGATGCCCGGCATGAACCCGAGGATCTCGTGGGAGCCCGCGCCCCGGCCGGAGCCGAACTCGAAGCGCCCGCCGGAGAGGTGGTCGAGCATGGCGACCTTCTCGGCGACCTTCACGGGGTGGTTGACGGGCGCGAGGGGGTTGAAGATGCCGGAGCCGAGGTGGATCCGGTCGGTGGCGTGGGCGAGATAGCCCAGGTAGACGTCGTTGGCGGAGAGGTGCGAGTACTCCTCCAGGAAGTGGTGCTCCGAGGCCCAGGCGTACTTGAAGCCGGACCTGTCCGCCTGGATGACGTACTCGGTCTCCTCCATGAGCGCCTTGTGCTCGGCTTCGGGATCGGTCTCGGCGCGCTTGCCGACGTATCCCTGTACGAAGATCCCGAATTCCAAGGGGGTTCACCGTCCTCGTCGTCACCAGCATTTCTGACTAACCGTCAGATTCTTGATGTGCCCGACTGTCGCACCACGGGATGGGCGCGTCAATACCTGACGGAGCGTCAGAACAGAGTGACTCCCGCCAGCCAGCCACCGTCGATCACGAACGGCTGGCCCGTGATGTACGCCGAGTCGTCCCCGGTCAGGAAGAGCGCGAGGGCCGCCACCTCGTCCGGGCGCCCGATCCGGCCGAGCGGCACGAGCTTCCGGTACAGCTCGGCCGTCGCCGCCGGGTCCACGCCCTCCGGGTTGCTCATGGGCGTGTCGATCGCCCCCGGGCAGACCGCGTTCACCCGGATCCCCTGCGCGGCCAGCTCCAGGGCGGCGACCCGGGTGAGCCCGAGGACGGCGTGTTTGGAGGCCGCGTAGGCGCCGACCCCCGCCATCCCGGTGAGCCCCGTGTACGAGGCGGTGTTGACGATCGTCCCGCCGCCGGCCGCCGCGATCTCGGGCGCGACCGCCCGTATGCCCAGGAAGCAGCCGGTCTGGTTCACGGAGACGATCGCCTCGAACTCCTCCAGCGGAGTGGAGAGCAGCTCGTTGAAACGGAGGACGCCGGCGTTGTTGACGAGCCCGTCGACCTTCCCGAACCTCTCCTTGGCGACGCCCACGGCAGCCGCCCAGTCGGCCTCGCCCGTCACGTCCAGGTGGACGTACGCGGCCCGCTCCTCCCCCAGCTCCTCGGCCAGTGCCTGCCCGGCGTCGTCGAGCACGTCCCCGAGGACCACCTTCGCCCCCTCGGCGGCGAAGAGCCGCGCCTCCTGCTCGCCCTGCCCGCGCGCCGCGCCGGTGACGAGGACGACCCGCCCCTCCAGCTTGCCCATGGCTGCCACGCTCCTCAGTTCAGACGGGGGGCGACCTCCGTGCCGAAGGCCGCCATCTGATCGGTGAGTTCGGTACGGCTCCGGGAACGGAACCGCACCTGGATCTGGTGCACGCCCATCTCCCCGTACGCGCGCAGGGAGGCGGCGATCTCCTCCGGCCGGCCGCTCAGGGTGCGCCGGCCGGTCTGCCAGCCGGGCGTGCCGACGTACAGCGGCTCGACGATCGCGCCCACGGTGATCGGCTCCGCGATCCCGGCCTCCGCGCGAAGCCGCAGCAACCGCTGGATCTGCTCGGCGAGCCGGTCGCGCGGATCTCCCTGCGGGAGCCAGCCGTCCCCCTTGAGCGCGGCCCGGCGCACGGCGGCCGGGGAGGAGCCGCCCACCCAGAGCGGAACCCTCTCCTGCGCGGGCCGGGGCAGCTGGCCGAGGTCCTTGAACGCGAACCGCTCCCCCAGGTGCTCGGGGAACTCCTCGGGCCCGAGCGCCGCCCGCAGCGCGTCGACGGTCTCGTCGAGCACGGCGCCCCGGCGCGCGAAGTCCACCCCGAGCGCCTCGAACTCCTCCTGGACGTGCCCGGCCCCGACCCCGAGGACGAGCCGGCCGCCGGAGAGGTGGTCGAGCGTCGCGTACGCCTTGGCGGTGATCAGCGGGTGGCGCAGTCCGACGACGGCGACGTGCGAGAGGAGCCTGACCCGCTCGGTGGCGGCGGCGAGGAAGGCGAGCGTGGCGACCGGGTCGTACCAGACGGTGCTCATGGCCGCGGCGAGCCGGCGCGGGATGGCGACGTGGTCGCAGCTCGCGAGGTAGTCAAAACCGTGCGTGTCGGCGGCCCGGGCGACGGCAAGCAGATCAGCCGGCCCCGCCGTCGCCTCCCAGGCCTCCGCGTAGAGGGCGGACTGCGACTGGACGGGAAGCTGCATCCCGTAGACCACCATGGGAAACCCCCTTGCGCCCGGGTCCGGCCGGACCCGGATCTGACGGACCGTCATTTACGCGAGCGGGCCCATGCTCGTACCTGACGACTCATCAGACAAGGGGTCGGAGCCTCTCGGGCCCCTTTGGCAGCCGGCGTACGGGCGGGCACTGGAGTGTCGGGGCCTGGCCGGCCGGACACGCGTCCGCTCGGGCAGCGGGGGCTGCCCGAGCGGGGAATCGCGTGCGTACGCCGGTACGCCGGTACGTCAGGTGCTGTCCGGCGCGTCGGTCGCCGCCCTCGCGTGGCGCACCACGGCCGAGCCTGCCAGGCAGACGATGACCACGGCGCTCAGCAGCGCCACCGCCTTCGCCCAGGCGAAGGTGGTGCCGAGACTGCCGCCCAGCAGGTCGACGGTACGGGCGCTCGCGACTCCGTGGAGCGCGATGACGACGACGGCCACACCCGCGGCGGCGGCCCAGACGATCAGCGTGTCCCGGGCTGCGAGCCATACCGCGCACACCAGGCAGAGCACGGTGACGACCACGGACATCGTCTCCGCGTCACTGCCCGAGCGCAGACCCGCGAGGTCCGTCGGCAGATGGAGGAGACCGCAGGCGAACAGGGCGAGCGCCGCGGGCCAGCGCAGCGGCGACCGCAGCGCGGGAGAGGCGCTGTGGCTGCCGGGCCCGGTGGCGAGGGCACCGTCCAGGGCCGACTTCCGCTGCTTGGCGGCGCCCCGGGAACGCTTCGGGACGGTGACGACGGGGGTGGCTCCTCCGTCGGCCCCCGCGGCGTCGTCCCGGCCGGGTTCACCCTTGCCCGCGGTGGGCTGCCAGTCGCTGCTGTCGGCACCGAGGATGCCGACAAGCTGGACCACGTCCTCGATCGGCCGTCCCACCGCGGCGGCGCGCAGCGTGGTCTCGGCCTGGTGGAGGTCGTACCCCGACGCGTTGAGGAGCGCGAGCAGTTGGCGCACCTCTCCGAGGGGGCGGGTGACGGCGGCGGCGCGGAGCGCCACGTCGGCGGGGCTGGAGAGCTCGCCGGTCGCCTGGAGTCGGGCCACCAGGCGGGCGACCTCCTCCACGGGGCGCTCGGTCGCCGCGGTCCGCAGGAGCGTGTGGACCGCCTCGTCACTGGAAGCGTCCTGGGCGGGGGCGGACTCCGGGTCCGCGTCCGAGGCCTCCGGGAGCGGGTCCGCGTCCGCGTCCGAGGCCTCCGGGGCGGTCTGCGGGTCCGGATCGCCCGGCGTCTCCGGGGCGGACTGCGGCTCGGGATCGCCCAGCGCCTCCGGGGCGGTCCGCGCCTCCTGCTCGCTCGGCGCCTCAGGGGCGGTCCGCGCCTCCGGAGCGCTCGGCGGCTCCGGAGCGCTCGGCGGCTCGGGTGCGCTCGGTGCCTCCGGGACGGCCGGGACCTCCTTCGACCGTGCGGCGTCGACGTCGTGCGCCGGGCTCGCCGGGAGCACCGTCACGATCGGGGTGGCCGGTACGGCGGGGGCCACGGTCGGACGCTCGGGGTAGGGGGGCGCGTCGAGTCCCGGCGAGAAGGACGGCGGCGAGGACGGGGGCGCGGGTGCGGACGAGGCTGACGGGTACGGGTACGGGGACGGGGACGGAGAGACAGCCGACTGGTGGCCCGCACCCAGAACGGGCTCTGTGGTCGGTGCTATGTCGTCGTCCGCGGGATGGATGTGCGGGAGGTCGGGGGTCATGTCACAGGCTCCGTTCGTGAACATTCCCTGGGGCGTCCACCATGGCTGTCTGGTGATGTGCAAGAAACGCACACTTAACTACTATTAGTGCGCATTTCAGGACACCCGGCCATCAGGCGGCGGCCTTGTTCGACCAACGGGGTGACCAGCGGTCTGGACCACGGCTCGCGGGCGGGGGCAGGACCGACCCCCGGGGCCGGACGGACCCGGGGATCGCCGTACCGGTCGGACGGCCCTGGGGCGGGTCCACGCCCCTTGCCGGATACGTCCTAGGACCGCCACAGCCCTTCCGGCGTCAGGCCGAGCAGCTCGATGGCGTTCCCTCGGACGATCCGTTCGACGACGTCCGGGGCGAGGTGCCCCATCTGAGCCTCGCCCACCTCCCGCGACGCGGGCCAGGTGGAGTCCGAGTGGGGGTAGTCGGTCTCGTACAGGACGTTCCCCGCCCCGATGGCGTCGAGGTTGCGCAGCCCGAAGGCGTCGTCGAAGAAGCAGCCGAAGACATGCCCGGCGAAGAGCTCCGAGGGCGGGCGCAGCACCTTGTCGGCGACCCCGCCCCAGCCCCGGTTCTCCTCCCAGACGACGTCGGCGCGCTCCAGGATGTACGGGATCCAGCCGATCTGCCCCTCCGCGTACATGATCCTCAGGTTCGGGAAGCGCTCGAACTTGCCGCTCATCAGCCAGTCGACCATCGAGAAGCAGCAGTTCGCGAAGGTGATGGTCGAGCCCACGGCCGGCGGGGCGTCGGCGGAGGTGGACGGCATCCGGCTGGAGGAGCCGATGTGCATGGCGATGACCGTGCCGGTCTCGTCGCAGGCACGGAAGAAGGGGTCCCAGTGGTCCGTGTGGACGGAGGGGAGCCCGAGGTGCGGCGGGATCTCGGAGAAGGCGACGGCCCGGACCCCGCGCGCGGCGTTGCGGCGCACCTCGGCGGCGGCGAGCTCCGGGTCCCAGAGCGGGATGAGGGTGAGCGGGATCAGCCGCCCGTGGGCCTCGGGACCGCACCACTCCTCGACCATCCAGTCGTTGTACGCGCGGACGCAGAGCAGCCCGAGCTCGCGGTCGCTCGCCTCGGTGAAGGTCTGTCCGCAGAAGCGGGGGAAGGTGGGGAAGCAGAGCGCGGACTGGACGTGGTTGACGTCCATGTCGGCGAGGCGGTCGGGGACGGAGTGGGATCCGGGCCGCATCTGCTCGAACGTGATGACTTCGAGGCGTATCTCGTCGCGGTCGTAGCCGACGGCGGTGTCGAGCCGGGTGAGGGGCCGGTGCAGGTCCTCGTAGACCCACCAGTCTCCGATGGGCCCGTCGTCGCCCTTCGCGCCCATGACCGGGGCGAACTTGCCGCCGAGGAAGGTCATTTCCTTGAGGGGCGCGCGGACGATGCGAGGTCCGGTGTCGCGGAAGCGGGACGGGAGCCGGTCCCGCCAGACGTGCGGGGGCTCCACGGTGTGGTCGTCCACCGAGATGATCTTCGGGAAGGTCTCCATGGTTTTCACGGTAGCGCCGATCTGACGACCCGTCAGCTATCGTGCCGTACTACGGTCGCGCAACAGCCGTACTACGGGCCCACAACGGCCGACCCGATGCTGACGGACTCCCTCCGGACAAGGCAGACTGTCCTGGGCGAAACCAGCGGTACGGGCAGGGGGAGCTATGGACCGTGAGGACGGAGCGCGAGTTCCGGTACAGCGGGCTCCGAGGACACGCGCGGGCGCGCGTGCCGAGTCCGGCACGGGCGCGGGCAGAGGTCCCGCCGCGAACGCGGACACCACCGCGGGCGGAGCCGCGGGCACGGCCGTGGACACCGCGAAGACCGCCGGCGGGACCACGAGGGACGCGGACACCACCGCCGAAACGACCACCACCACCGGGCTGCGCTTCGCCGTGCTCGGGCCCGTGCGCGCCTGGCGTGACGGCGAGCCCGTGCCCACCGGCTCGCCCCAGCAGCGCGCCCTGCTCGCCGCCCTGCTCCTGCGCGGCGGGCGTACCGCCACCGCCTCCGAGCTGATCGACGCCCTCTGGGGCGAGGAGTCGCCCTCGCAGGCCCTCGCGGCCGTACGGACCTACGCCTCCCGGCTCCGCAAGGCCCTCGACCCGAAGGTCCTCGTCAGCGAGTCCGGCGGGTACGCCCTGCGCACCGAGGCGCTCGACCTCCGCACCGCGCAGGACCTCGCCGCCGAGGCCGAGAAGCTGCGGGCCGCCGGGGACCGCGCGGCCGCCCGCGACCGGCTCGCCGAGGCCCTCGACCTGTGGGACGGCGAGGTGCTGGCCTCCGTACCCGGCCCGTACGCGGAGACACAGCGGACCCGCCTGGAGGAATGGCGGCTCAGCCTCCTCGAGAGCCGCCTGGACATCGATCTGGAGGTCGGTGCGCACGCCGACGCCGTCTCGGAGCTGACCGCGCTGACCGCCGCGCACCCGCTGCGCGAGCGGCTCCGCGAGCTGCTGATGCTGGCGCTGTACCGCAGCGGCCGGCAGGCGGAGGCGCTCGCCGTGTACGCCGACACCCGCAGGCTCCTCGCCGACGAGCTCGGCGTCGACCCCACGCCCGAACTCTCCCGGCTCCAGCAGCGCATCCTGCAGGCCGACGCCGAGCTCGCCCGCCCGGTCGAGGAGGCCGCCCCGGCCGCCGCGCCCGTCGCGCGCCCCGCCCAGCTCCCGGCGACCGTGCCCGACTTCACGGGCCGTGCCGCGTTCGTACGGGAGCTCGGCGCCCGGCTCGCCACCGCCGAGGGCCATGTCATGGCCGTGTCGGCGCTCGCGGGCATCGGCGGCGTCGGCAAGACGACACTGGCCGTGCACGTGGCCCACGAGGCGAGGCCCCACTTCCCTGACGGCCAGCTGTACGTGGACCTCCAGGGCGCGGGGAACCGCGCCGCCGCCCCGGAGACCGTCCTCGGCTCCTTCCTCCGCGCGCTCGGCACCCCGGACTCGGCGATCCCGGACTCGCTCGACGACCGGGCGGCGCTCTACCGCTCGACGCTCGACGGGCGCCGGGTCCTGGTCCTCCTCGACAACGCCCGGGACGCGGCCCAGATCCGGCCCCTGCTGCCCGGCACCGCGGGGTGCGCGGCCCTGGTCACGAGCCGCATCCGGATGGTGGACCTGGCGGGGGCGCACCTGGTGGACCTCGACGTGATGTCCCCGGAGGAGGCACTGCAGCTCTTCACGAGGATCGTCGGGGCGGAGCGGGTCCAGACGGAACGCGAATCCGCCCTGGACGTCGTCGCCGCGTGCGGCTTCCTGCCCCTGGCGATCCGCATCGCGGCGTCCCGCCTGGCGGCCCGCCGTACGTGGACGGTGTCGGTCCTGGCGGCGAAGCTGGCGGACGAGCGGCGGCGTCTGGACGAGCTGCAGGCGGGCGACCTCGCGGTCAAGGCGACCTTCGAGCTCGGCTACGGCCAGCTGGAACCGGCCCAGGCCCGCGCCTTCCGCCTCCTCGGCCTCGCCGACGGCCCGGACATCTCGCTCGCGGCGGCGGCCGCCGTCCTCGACCTCCCGCTCCGGGACACGGAGGACCTCCTGGAGGCCCTGGTCGACACGTCCCTCGTCGAATCGGCGGCCCCGGGCCGCTACCGGTACCACGACCTGGTCCGCCTCTACGCGCGTGCGTGCGCGGACCGCGACGAGCAGCCCCCGTCGGAGAAGGAGGCGGCCCTGTCCCGTCTCCTCGACTTCTACCTGTCGACGGCGGCACGGGTGTACGCGATCGAACGCCCCGGCGACCGACTGGTCGACCACCTGGAACCGACGGCCTACGAGGGCCTGACCTTCACGGACCGCCACGAGGCCCAGGACTGGCTGTACGCGGAGGCGAACTGCCTCCTGGCCACGGTCCGCCAGTCGGCATCGTCCCCGACGACCCTCCGCAGGGCGGTGGACCTGCTGTGGGCGTCGCTGGACCTCGGGGAATCGGGTGCGAACTCCAAGGAGTTCGAGGCGACGGGCGTCGTCGTGCGCGAAGCCGCCCGCACCCACGCGGATGCCAGGGCCGAGGGCCGTGCGCTCATGGTGCTCGCGGGTGTCCACCACACGGCGGGCCGCTTCGAGGAGGCGGACCGCGACGCCGAACTCGCCCTGCCCCACGCGGACCGGGCCGACGATCCGGTGCCGGCCTGCTGGTCCGCCAACGCCCGGGGCATCATCGCGCTGTACCAGAACCGCTTCGCGGAGGGCGAGCAGTACCTCACCGAGGCGATCGAACGCTTCCGTGGCATCGGGGACGAGCCGGGGGAAGCGAGCGCCCTGTGCAATCTGTCGCGCATCCACCTGGCCACCGGCCGTACGTCGAGCGCCATCGCCCTCGCCCGGCAGGGCACGGAGATCTACGACTCGATGGGACACGCGCTGCGGGGCGCCAACGGGCGGTACGCCCTCGGTCTCGCCCTCACCCAGGACAACCAGCTCGCCGCGGCCGGCGAGCAGCTCCGCGAGGCGCTGGCGGTCTTCGCCGACAGCAGGCAGCGGCTCTGGGAGGGCATGACCCTCTTCCGGCTGTCCGAGGTGGACCTCGCCGCACGTCGGCACGCCCAGGCCGCGTCGAACGCCGAGATGGCCCTCACGGTACTGCGCGGCATCGGGGGAGAGTGGCGGCGGGGCAACGTCCTCACCGTCCTGGGCCGGGCCCTCTTCGGCATCGGCCAGAGTGGCCGGGCCCTGGTCTGCTGGCAGGAGGCGCTCGGCATCTTCGACGATCTCGGGGCTCCAGAGGCCACCGAGGTCCGGGCGCTGCTGACCCCCGCAACGGCCGCCTAGACCACTCTGGCCAGTACGTTCATCGTTCGTTTATCGCCGACCGGCATGCTTTTCCCATGACGATCCGCCGCGTCGGGGGGCAGACGGGTCGCCGATGAGGGTCACAGCCCCTGAGTACTAGGGTGATCGGCCCCGGAGATTCGTCCAGCGGTCCACGGGGGAACGGCTGGACGAATCTCCTCACATCCCGGACATCACACGCAGGAGTTGACGAGCATGACCGACCCGATCAAGCAGGACCCGATCATCAAGCCCATGGACATGCACGCCACCTCGGAGCCGGCGATCGACGCGATCACCGACAAGATCACGGGCAGCCGCGACGAGACGGTCACCACCAAGGACATGCACGCCACGACGGAGCCGGCGATCGACGCGATCACCGACAAGGTCACCGGCGGCGGCGCGGAGACCATCACCACGATGGACATGCACGCCACGACGGAGCCCGCCAAGTAGACCATTCCCGACGGGGAACGGCCGCGGCGGCGACTTCGGGGGAGCCGCCGGGGCCCACCAGGGAGGTCCGGTCGACGGGGGAGCACACGGGTTCGGGGGACACCCGGCGGAACCAGGGGGGATCCGTCCGGGCAGGGCCCGTGCGCAACGCGATCGGACCACCGCACCAGGAGGGGCCGGGCATCTGCCCGGCCCCTTCGGTCTGTCAGCGGGCGTAGGAGCCGAGGCCGATCAGGCAGTACACGTACTCGCTGACGACGGCGCCGTTCATGGTGTAGCGGTGCGAAAAGGCGTACTGGGTCTTGGGGTTGGAGTTGCAGTTGTCCATGTCCGAGGTGAAGGGGAAGGTCTGGATCACCTTGTAGTGCGCGTCGGACGCCGAGCAGGAGACCTCCTCGACGTCGTCGACGGTCTGCGCGGTCGTCGAGTCGGGGAGCGAGCCGTTGAGGCACGTGCCCTTGTCGTAGGGGTCGGGCTCCTCCTCGGTCGGGGTGGGGGCGGCGGTGGCCGTGGGATCGAGGTCGAAGGTGGGGAACGGCGAGTGCGAGAACGTCGGCACCGGGCCGGGGCCCCTTGAGCCGGCCGTGTCGTCCCCGTCGTCCGACAGGAGGGACACGCCGCCGATGATCGCGCCGATGACGAAGAGCGGGACCAGACACCCGAGCACGCCGGACTTCTTGGCGGGCTGCGCCCCGGCGACCGTGATGCGCAGGTACACGGTTCCGTCGCCGAGCCGGGCCGCGACGAGTTCGCCGTGGCGGCAGGGGCGGACGGTGAGGTGGGCGGGGCCGGTCGGCAGCTGGACGGTGATGATCACGCCCTGGGCCGCCTGCTGGGGGGTGAGGGTGAGGGGGATCTCTTGCGTCGACACCGGCTGCTCCTGGAGAGGGGTAGGTGAAGGACTGCCCATATGACGTGTGTGAAAAGGGAGTTGGTTGCGGCCGCGGCGCCGCAGGGGAACCCGGCACGCCTCACAGCGGCGCCGCCGGGGCGCCCGGCACGCCTCACCGCAGCACCGCCGGGGCGCCCGGCACGCCTCACCGCAGCGCCGCCGGGACACCCGGCACCCCTCACCCCCTCGCCCGCAGCTCCCCCTTCACCACCTTCCCGCTCGCGTTCCGCGGCAGCTCCGGCACGAACTCGACCTCTCTCGGCACTTTGTAGTTCGCCATCTCCCGCCGGGACCAGGCGATCAGGTCGTCCGCCGTGACCCGCGCCCCCGCCCTCCGTACCGCGTACGCCTTGCCGACCTCCCCGAGCCGCGCGTCGGGGACGCCGATCACGGCGACGTCCGCGATGTCGGGGTGGAGGCCGAGGAGCTGCTCGATCTCCGCCGGGTAGGCGTTGAAGCCGCCCACGATGAACATGTCCTTGAGCCGGTCGGTGATCCGCAGGTTGCCCGCCTCGTCGAGGACGCCGATGTCGCCGGTGCGGAGCCAGCCGTCCTCGTCGATCGCCGCCGCAGTCGCCTCCTCGTCCTCGAAGTAGCCGCTCATCACGTGATGACCCCTGACCAGGACCTCACCGGTCGGCGAGAGGCGGACCTCGGTGCCGGGGATCGGGCGGCCCGAGGTGGCGGCGACGGTCTCGTCCGGGTCGTCGCGGCGGCACATGGTGACGATGCCGCTGGCCTCGGAGAGCCCGTACGCGGTGAGGACCGTGCCGACGCCCAGGTCGGTGCGGAGCCGCTCGACGAGCCGGAGGGGGACGACGGCCGCGCCCGTCACGACGAGGCGCAGGGTGGACAGGTCGTGGGCCGGGCGCGCGGGGTGGTCGAGGAGGGACTGGTGGAGGGTGGGCGGGCCGGGCAGGACCGTGATGCGTTCGGCGGCGATGTTGGCGAGGACGGTGTCGACGGTGAAGACGGACTGGGGGACGATCACCGCGCCCCGCATCAGGCAGGCGAGGATCCCGGCCTTGTAGCCGAAGGTGTGGAAGAAGGGGTTGACCACGAGGTAGCGGTCGTCCTCCCGGAGGCCGGCGAGCGCGGACCAGATCGCGTAGCAGCGCAGGCTCTGGGCGTGGCTGATGACGGCGCCCTTGGGGCTGCCGGTGGTGCCGGAGGTGTAGATGATGTCGGAGGGGGCGGTGGGGTCGATCTCCTCGGCCCGGGCGCGGACCCGGTCGGCGGGGACGGTGTCGCCCTCCGCGAGGAAGGCCTTCCAGGTGGTCCACTCCTCGGGCGCGGTGTCGCCGAGGACCACGACCTTCTCCAGGTGCGGCAGCGGGACTCCGGAGCGGCGCAGGGAGGCCACGTACGAGGTCCCGAGGAAGGTACCGGTGACGAAGAGCAGCCGGGCCCGGGAGCGCTGGAGGACGTGGGCGGCCTCGGTGCCCTTGAAGCGGGTGTTCAGGGGGACGAGGACCGCGCCGGCGGTGACGGCGCCGAGGGCGGAGACGATCCAGTCGAGGGTGTTGGGGGCCCAGACCGCCACCCGGTCACCGGTCCGGATGCCGGTGGCGAGGCAGGCGGCGGCGGCCCGTTCGACGCGGCCGCCGAGTTCGGCGTAGCTGACGCGGGTGCGGCCGTCGACGACGGCCTCCCGTGCGCCGTACCGCTCGGCCGCCGCCCGTACGAGACCGGGGATCGTGCCCCACTCCAGGTCGCCGCGCATACCCAACCTCCTGTAGCTGACTATCCGTCAGATTAGTTGTAACCTGACGCGCTGTCAGCACCGCTGTCGCACCGGGAGGTTCCGTGCTCAAGGACGCCACCGCCATCGTCGGGATCGGACAGACCGCCTTCGCGAAACAGCTCCCCGAGACGGAGAAGACCCTCGCCTGCCGAGCGATCCTCGCGGCCCTCGACGACGCGGGGATCGCCCCCTCCGAGGTCGACGGCTTCGCCTCCTACACGATGGAGGAGACCGACGAGGTCGAGGTCGCCAAGGCCATCGGCGCCGGAGACGTCACCTTCTTCTCCAAGGTCGGCTACGGCGGCGGCGGGTCCTGCGCCACCGTCGGCCACCTCGCCGCCGCCGTCGCCACCGGGCAGGCGAGCGTCGGCGTCGCCTGGCGGTCCCGCAAGCGCGGCAGCGGCCCACGGCCCTGGAAGAACACCGCCGTCCAGCTGCCCACCCCCGGCCAGTGGACCCGCCCCTTCGGGCTGCTCCGCCCCGCCGACGAGATCGGCATGCTCGCCCGCCGCTACATGCACGAGTACGGCGCCACCCGCGATCACCTCTTCAACGTCGCCCTCGCCTGCCGCAACCGCGCCAACCAGAACCCCGACGCGATCATGTACGAACGCCCGCTGACCCGCGAGATGTACATGACCGCCCGCTGGATCAGCGAACCCCTCTGCCTCTTCGACAACTGTCTGGAGACCGACGGGGCGCTGGCGTGCGTGATCGTCTCCGCCGAACGGGCCCGCGACTGCCGCCGCAAGCCCGTGTACGTCCACTCCGCCGCCCAGGGCCTGCCCGCCCAGCACCACGGCATGGTCAACTACTGGAACGACGACCCGCTCTCGGGCCCCGCCTGGACCGCCGCCCGCCACCTCTGGAAGAACGCCGACTTCGGCCCCCAGGACGTCGACGTCGCCCAGATCTACGACGCCTTCACCCCGCTCGTCCCGCTCTCCCTTGAGGGCTACGGCTTCTGCGGGCGCGGCGAGGGCGCCGCCTTCACCGAGGGCGGCGCGCTGGAGATCGGCGGCCGGCTGCCCCTCAACACCGGCGGAGGAGGGCTGAGCGAGGCGTACGTCCACGGCTTCAACCTCATCACCGAGGGCGTGAAGCAGCTCCGCGGCACCTCCACCGCCCAGGTCCCCGACGCCGCCACCTGCCTTGTCACGGCAGGCGAGGGCGTCCCCACATCCGCCGTCCTCCTCAGGAGCTGATCCCGATGCTGACCCCCGTCACCGACGAGGACGGCGCCCCCTTCTGGGAGTACGCCGCCCGGGGCGAACTGCGCGTCCAGAGCTGCGCCGACTGCGGCGAGCTCCGCTTCCCGCCCCGCCCCTGCTGCCCGCACTGCCAGTCCTTCGCGAGCGCATGGCGCCTGATGTCCGGACGCGGCCGGATCTGGTCGTACGTCCTGCCCCACCCGCCGCTCCTGCCCGAGTACGCCGCCCAGGCCCCGTACAACGCGGTGCTCGTCGAACTCGCCGACGCCCCCCGCATCCGCCTCGCCGGCAACGTCGTCGCCGCCCCGGACGCCCCCCTGAACTCGGTCGACCCGGCCCGGCTGCGCATCGGCGCCCCCGTGAAGGTCGCCTTCACCGAGACCGGCGGTCTCGCCGTCCCCCGCTGGCTCCTGGAGCGCGGATGAGCATCCGGGTGGAGCGCGACAAGGAGACCGGGGTCGCCGTCGTCACCCTCGACCGGCCGGAGAAGCACAACGCGCTCACCCTGGACATGGCCCGCGAACTCGGCGCCGTCTGGGGCGGCTTGCGGTACGAGGACGAGATCCGTGCGATCGTCGTCACCGGGGCCGGGGTACGGGCCTTCTGCACCGGCATCGACCGGGAGGCCGCCGGGAACGTGCCGCAGCCCTCCTCCCCGTACACGATCGACGACCCCCTCCTCACGATCGGTCCCAAGGCCAACGACCTGTGGAAGCCGGTGGTCGCCGCCGTCGAGGGCATGGCCTGCGGCGGGGCGTTCTACCTGCTCGGCGAGGCCGAGTTCCTGATCGCGGGCGAGGACGCCACCTTCTTCGACCCGCACACCACCTACGGGATGGTCAGCGCCTTCGAGACCGTCCACATGGCGCAGCGGATGCCCCACGGGGAGATCGCCCGGATGGCGCTGATGGGCGGCGCGGAACGGATCTCGGCCCGGCGGGCGTACGAGACAGGTCTTGTCAGCGAGGTGACGGCGCCCGGCGGGGCGCTGGCCGCCGCCCGCGGGGCCGCCGTCGTCATCGCCTCGTACCCGACGGAGGCCGTCCAGGGCACGGTCCGGGCGCTCTGGTCGGTGAAGGAGACGGCGAGGGCCCGGGCCCTCGCGCTCGCGCCGCACCTGGTGACGCTGGGGAACCTGCCGGCCGACCGGCAGGCCGGACTGTTCACGACGAGGGCGAAGGGCTTCCGGACGCGGTAGGGGTCGTGGCGCCGTCCCGCCGGCGCACGTCGTACACCCAGCAGTTCTTCACCCGGCCGACGGCCTTCGGGGACTTCATCGCGACCTCGAAGGTCTTCTCCTCGTAGCTGCCGACGGTGACGACGGCCACGGCCGAATCGACCGCGGTCCCCGAGGCGCCCTTGAACTCCAGCGTCACCTCGTACGTCCCGGGGAGCGCGTCGCGCGACGTGATCCTCAGGTTCGCCGTGGTGTCCGCCTTGCGGGCCGGCCTGCCCTTGCGCTTCTTCTGCGCGGGCTTCACACAGTCGACGACCACGACCTCGACCAGCGCCCCCGAGGGAGACGGGCTCGCCGTGGCCGTGGAGCCGCTGCCCGAACCGCTGTAGTCGTCGTTGTTCTTCTCGTCGCTGGAGCAGCCGCCGCCCGAGTCGTCGTCCGAGCGGCTCTTGCCGCTCTTGCTCTTGCCGCCGCCACCGCCACCACTGCTGCTGCCGCCCTTACCGGTCTGGAAACCGGTCAGCGCCAGCACCACCACCGTGAGCGTCGCCGCGAGCTTCAGGCGTGTCCGTACCATCACCGCTCCCCGCCGTCCCTGCCGTGTCCGCGCCACTTTCTCACGGCGCTTCCGTGCTGCCTGGCGGGCCCCCCGCACCCGGCGTAGCGTCGGAGACGAGAGCCGACCGTCAAGGAGGCCGCACCGATGATCCGAAACGTCGCCGGCTCGGTCCTCGCTCTCGTCGGAGCGGCGGCCGCCGTCTGGAGCCCCTTCCGTGCCTGGTACGACGGCCGTCACGGCCGCGATTACGCCATCGGGGACCTGTTCACCGGCATCACCGGGGACAAGGCCGACGTGTTCGGGTCGATCCTGCTGCCCTTCCTCTTCGCCGCGCTCCTCGCCCTCGTCGGCGTGGTGCTGCGCTCCCGGCTGCTCGTGGCCCTCGCCGGGGTCGTCGTCCTCGGCTTCACGATCCTGTGGATGGTCCAGGTCGGGCAGGCCGAGGGCAGCCTCACGGTCGGCGGCGACGGCTCCGGGCTCGGCGACGGCGTCGCGATCGCCCTCTGCGGCGGGGTCCTGCTGCTGATCGGGGCGCTCGTCATGGCGGGCAGGCACCGCAGGCGCCGGGTGGACCGGCACCCCCGGCACCCCCGTCCGCCGCTCGACGGCCCGCCGCAGGACGCGGCGCCCGACGGGCCGCGCGACCACGCGCGGGACTCGGAACCGTACGCGCCGACGCGGACCTCCGATGTGCCGGACCGGGACCCGGACCGGGAGAACCCGCCGCCGAAGAACACGCCGTAGGGCCTGTTGTCCGGCCCCCGCGGGCTACCGGGCGGCGGACCCCCGCCCCGTCGCCGTGCCCTTGACCGCGTCGAGCGCGTACACGCAGCGGTCCTTGCTGCACGCGTACACCACCCCGCCCCTGGCCACCGGCGACCCGGTGATCTCGCCGCCGGTCGCGAGCTTCCAGCGCAGCTGACCGCCGGTCGCGTCCAGGGTGTAGAGGACGTGGTCGGCGGAGCCGAAGTGCACCCGGCCGTCGGCGACGACCGGGGAGCCGACCAGCTCGCCGCCCGCCGCGAACCGCCAGCGGGGCGTGCCGGTGACCGCGTCCAGCGTGTACAGCGCGCTGCCGCTGCCGACGTGCACGTTGCCGTCGGCGACGAGCACCGGCTCGGCCGACTGGCGCGGCTCGGTCGCGATCCGCCAGCGGTCCTGCCCGGTGGTGGCGTCGATCGCGTACACCGTGCCGAGGTGGTCGGAGAGGTACACCCCGCCGCCCGTCACCGCGGGTCCCGGCGCGAACGTCGGCGGCGAGAGGAAGACCGCCGGCGCCTCGAAGTGCCAGCGGACGTGTCCGGCGGCGATGTCGATCGACAGGACCCGGGTCCCGGCGGAGACGTACACGCAGCCGTCCTCGGCCGGGGCCACCCGCACGGGCACGCCGGCGCAGGAGGCGGCGTCTCCGATCGGATACGACCAGCGCTCGACGCCGGTGCGGGCGTCGAGGGCCTGGAGCCGGGCCTCCCGCCACACGTACACGGTGTCGCCGTGGACGGCGGGCCCCGCCTCCGGGGTCTCGAAGTCGGTCTGCGCGCCGGTGATCTCCCACAGCTTGGTGCCGTTGGAGGCCTCCCAGCCCTGCACCCCGCCACCGCGCGTACCGGTGACGACCGTGCCCCGGTCGACCTGGAGCGAGTACACCCAGGCGTCCGTCCGCAGCCGCCAGCGCTCACTGCCGTCGGTCGCGTCGAGGGCGTACAGGGTGGGCCCGTCGGAGGCGTGGATACGGCCTGCGGCGACGGCCATGGACCAGGCCACGTCCCGGGTCTTGAACTGGCGCCGGCCGCTGCCGGTGTCCAGGGCGTGTACCTCGAACGAGGTGACGTACAGCAGGTCGCCGTCGACGACCGGGGTGCCCCAGACGTCGTTCGACATCCGGAAGCGCCAGGGCCGCCAGGGGCCCGGCTCCGGCGGGGCCTGCTCGGAGCCCTGGGAGGGGACGCTCACGGGGCGCGAGCCGGGCGGCGGGCCGGGCTCTCCGGCGTACGAACCGGCGTCGGCGCCGTGCGGGCCGCCGCCGGGCGGACGGATCCAGCCGGTCGCGGGACCGGCGTCGGCACTCCGGCCGACGGCGAGCGCGGCCCGGGTGTCGGCGACGCGGGGGCCCGGGCCGATGGGCACGGTCGCGCCCCCGAGGCGTACGGGCCCGCCCGCGCTCTCGGCGGGCCCGGCGTGCCGGCCGCCGCCAACGGGCGCGGGATCGGGACGGCGGCCGCCTCCGACGGGCGCGGGTTCCGGGAAGCGGGGGTCGCCGCCGTGGTCGCCGGGCTGCCGCGGCGGGCGCGGCGGCATCGGGGGCGCGGTCGGCGCCGGAGCGGGACGGCCGCCGCGGCGGGTCTCGATCATGGCGGTGGCGCTCTCCGGCAGCCAGGCCGATGCCGTGCCGCTGTCGTCGCTGCCGGGGCCGAAGAGATGCGGGGCCAGCTGGGCCTGGAGGTCGGCCGGGGTGGGCCGGCGGGCGATGTCCATCTGCATGCAGGACTCGATGAGGGGCCGCAGCTCCTCGGGCAGGCCCTCCAGGTCGGGGCCCTCGCGGAGCAGCATGAAGACGGTCTCGACCGGGTTGGCGCCGTGGAAGGGCGCGTGGCCGGTGGCGGCGAAGACCAGCATCGAGCCCAGCGAGAAGACATCGCTCGCGCCGGTGACGCTGCGCGAGTCGCGGGCCTGCTCGGGAGACATGTAGGCCGGGGTGCCGACGGCGACATTGGTCATGGTCAGGCGCGTGTTGGAGACGCCCGACGCGATGCCGAAGTCGATCACCCGGGGGCCGTCCTCGACGACGAGGACGTTGGAGGGCTTGAGGTCACGGTGGACCAGGCCCGCGCCGTGGATGGACTGCAGGGCCTCGGCGACACCGGCGGCCAGCCAGCGCACGGCCTGGGCCGGGAGCGGCCCGCACTCGTTCACTATCTCTTCGAGCGAGGGCGCGGGGACGTAGGCGGTCGCCAGCCAGGGCACGGCGGCCCGGGGGTCGGCGTCCACGACGGCGGCCGTGTAGAAGCCGGAGACCGCGCGCGCAGCCTCCACCTCCCGGGTGAAGCGGACCCGGAACAGCTGGTCCTCCGCGAGCTCCGTGCGCACGGTCTTGATCGCCACGCGCCGGCCCGAGGCCGAGCGCGCGAGATAGACCAGGCCCATCCCGCCCGCGCCGAGCCGGCCCAGCACCTCGAAGGGCCCGATACGTCTCGGGTCGTGCTGCGTCAGCTGTTCCACTTGCCTGCCACCTCCCCGTACGGGCCATGAGGGTACGGCCCCGTGGCGCTGATTCTTCCTGTCCGAGGGCCCGGTTGCGAACCCGGGGGCGGATCGGGGTGTCACAGCTCATATGGGGGTGGTCCCGCTCGGTACCGTACCGGCCCGTACGGGACCGTACAGGTCAGGAGGGATCAGGCCGTACCGGCAGGTTTCGTCTCCGGTGGGCGTGTCGGCTCCGCGGGGCGTTTCGTTTCCGCGAGGCGTTTCGGCTCCCCGGGGCCTTTCGGTTCCGCGAGGACCGCGAAGCGGGCGCCCTGGTTGTCGTGGAGGACGGCGATGCGGCCGTGCGGGGTGTCGAAGGCGGGGGTGGCGACGCGGCCGCCGAGGCGGACGGTGATCGCACAGGCCTGGTCGCAGTCGTGGACGGCGAAGTAGACGAGGACGTGGCCGGGCATCTCGGCGGGGAAGTCATCGGTGATGACGGCGCGCCCGCCGAAGGCGCTGTCGTCGCCCGGGCGGGAGCCGGGGGGTGACCAGACGCGGTAGTCGAAGCCTGCGTCCCTGCCCTCCTCTTCGGCGTCGGCCTGGCGGCCGAGGTAGCCGAAGACGCTGGCGTAGAAGGTGTCGACGGCCTCGGGCCGGCGCGTGTACACCTCCATCCAGCAGAAGGAGCCCGGCCGGTTCACGACCTCGAAGCCGTCGTCGTCGCCCGACTGCCGGAGGCCGAAGACGGCGCCGCCGGGGTCGGCGGCGAGGGCCAGGACGCCGAACGGGCCGACGGGGTAGGGCTCCATGACCATCTGGCCGCCGGCGGCCTTGATCCGGGTGGAGAGGGAGCCCGCGTCCCGGGTGGCGAGGTAGAGGGTCCAGGTGGTGGGCATGCGGCCGTCGCGCTTGGGGAGGAGTCCGGCGACGCGTCGCCCGGCGAGGAGTGCCTCGTCGCGGTCGGGGTCGAAGGTCCAGCCGAAGAGCTCGCCGTAGAAGCGCTTGCCCGCTTCCAGGTCGGGGAGCTGTGCGTCCACCCAGCAGGGGGTGCCCTCAGTGCGTGCCGCCATGGGTCCACGCTAGGGCCGAGCGGAGGGCCCCGCATGCCCCGATATGCGAACAAAGGGGCGATTCATGGAGTGGGAGCCCTTGGGGCGCCCGGGTTGTCCACCGAAGTTGTCCACAGCCTGTTCATAAGGCTATTCGAGTACGGGGCTCCCCCGGCCGGCCCACCCGCACCCCGCGCTGGCTTGAACCCGCCCCTCGAACATCGCGCCCCGGACCCGCGCCGACCTCGCGGAACACCCGCGGAACAGGGTCGCACCCCATTTGCAGTCGGCCGAATCGCGCGCCGACACCCCCTCGGTAAGCTGACGGCATGACAGGACAAGTACGCACCGTCGACGGCCGCGTGGCCGGACGACGCGGCCAGGCGACGCGGCAGAAGCTGCTCGACTGCCTCGGTGAGATGCTCAGCTCCTCGCCCTACCGGGACGTCAAGGTCATCGATGTGGCCCGGAAGGCGGGTACTTCACCCGCGACGTTCTATCAGTACTTCCCGGACGTCGAGGGAGCGGTTCTCGAGATCGCGGAGGAAATGGCCAAGGAGGGAGCCGGGTTGACCGAGCTGGTCTCCGGCCGCTCCTGGGTCGGCAAGGCCGGCTGGCAGACCTCCGAGGAACTAGTGGAAGGCTTCCTGGACTTCTGGCGGAAGCACGACGCGATCCTCCGGGTCGTGGACCTCGGCGCCGCGGAGGGCGACAAACGGTTCTACAAGATCCGCATGAAGATCCTGAACTCGGTCACCAACTCCCTGACGGACGCGGTGAAGGAGCTCCAGGGCAAGGGCAAGGTCGACAAGGAGGTCAGCCCCGCCGCCATGGCCGGTTCACTGGTGGCGATGCTGGCCGCGGTCGCCGGGCACCAGAAGGGCTTCACGACCTGGGGTGTGAAGCAGGCCGAACTCAAGCCGAACCTCGCCCTGTTGGTGCACCTGGGCATCACCGGCAAGAAGCCGACCAGATAGCCCTTCCGGAGATCCGAACCGAGCCTCGCTCACCTTCCCCCCGTCCTGTCGTCGACGCCGACGGCGGCCCGCCCCCACGGACCGCCGTCGGCGTCGCCGTTTCCCCGGCCCCTGGGATCCACGTCGCCCCCTGATCCACGCCCCCGGCCGGAGAGCCCGCCTCCCGGATCGCCGGACGCCTCCCTCACCGCCGGGTCAGCCGGAAGAGCCTGATCTCGCGCTCCACCCGCGCCTGATAGGTGGCGTACGGCGGCCAGAACTCCAGCGCCGCCCGCCAGGCCGCCGCCCGCTCCTCCCCGGTGAGCAGCTCCGCCCGTACGGGGATGTCGGCGCCCCGCCAGTTCACCTCGGCATCCGGATGGGCGAGGAGGTTCGCGGTCCACGCCGGGTGGCCGGGGCGGCCGAAGTTGGAGCCGACGAGCAGCCAGCCGCCGTCCGGCTCCGGCATGCAGGCCAGCGGGGTGACCCGGGGCAGCCCGCTCCTCGCGCCCCGCGCGGTGAGCAGGAGCCCGGGCAGCATCCGGGCACTGAGCAGCACTTTTCCCCGGGTGAGCCGGTGCACGGCCTTGTCCATGGCGGGGACGACGCGGGGGCCGATCCGGGCGAAGGTCCGGGTCGAGGAGATCTTCTGCGTGAGTCTGCGTCCGACGGTCATCTACGCCGCCGCCTCTCCGAGGAGTCCGGCCCGTTCCGCCACCCGAGCGCGCAGCCGCCGCACGGGGCCGAAGAGCAGTTCGTCGGAGGCGGCCCGCTCGAAGAAGAGGCGCGCTTCGTGTTCCCAGGCGGTTCCGGTGCCGCCGTGCAGCTGGACGGACTCCCCCGTCGTGGCACGCAGGGCGTCCAGGGCGTGGGCGAGCGCGAGCGGCCCGCTCTCCGGCCCCGGGCCGGGTTCCCGTGCCGCGCGGTGGGTGAGGGAGCGGGCGGTCTCGATCTGGGCGTGCAGGTCGGCGAGCCGGTGTCCGGCGGGCCGGCCGGGCCGTTCGCGGGCGGTGACGTGGGCGACGGCGCGGTCGAGGGCCTCCCGGGCCGCGCCGACGGCCTCGGCGGCCAGCATGACGGCGGCGGCGCGGCCGGTGGCGGCGAGGGCGCCGAGGACGTCGGCCGGTTCCTCGCCGAGGAGTTCGGCTCCGGTGTCGCGGAACTGGACGGTGGCCCGGGCGCGGGTCGGGTCGAGGGTGTGCTGCCGGGTGCGGACGAGTCCGGGCACGCCGGGCCCGTCGGTCCGTACGAGGAAGAGGAGCGTACGGCTGCGGGCGAAGCCTCCCGCGTGGGCGGCGACGAGCAGGAGGCCGGCGCTGTGTCCGTCGACGACCTGGGCGGCCTCGCCGTACAGCCGCCAGCCTCCGTCGGCGGCGTGGGCCTGGACGCCGCCGGCGCGGCCGCCGCCGGACCAGTCGTCGGCGGTGTTGTCGCCGGTGAGGCCGAGGGCGAGGGCGAGGGGTCCGGCCACCGCGAGGGCGCAGGTGAGGGAGGAGTCGGCGAGGCGCGGGAGGAGCGCGGCGCGCTGGGCGGGGGTGCCGAGAGCGGTGAGGAGCGGGGCGGCGAGGACGCTGGTGGCGAGGAGGGGGGAGGGGGCGAGGGCACGGCCGGTCTCCTCGCAGACGAGGGCGAGTTCGACGGGCCCGCGGCCGGCGCCTCCGTACTCCCGGGGGAGGGTGAGGCCGGCGAGGCCGAGGGTGCCGGACATCGCGGCCCAGAGCTCGGGGTCGTACCCCTGGGGGGTGGCGGTGGCCCCACGGCTCCGGCCCGGCCCGGCCCGCTCGGTGAGGAGGCCCCGCAGGGCGCGGCGGATCTCCTGCTGCTCGTCGGTGAGCGGGATGGCGAACGGGGCGGTTCCGGCGGCGGTGAGCGCTGCGCTGTCGGCGGCGTCCATAGAGCTCCCTCCGAATCTGACGGTGCGTCATGTTAGAGGCGGGCACGGCCGCTTGCCCAGAGACGCGCCGGTCCCGATCCACCAGATCTGATGTACCGTCAGATTCATGCCGACCGCCACGACCACCCAGCCCACCACCGCACGGAGTTCCCGTCGCGTCGCCGTCGCGGGCGTCGCCCTCGCCGACTGCGGCCGGGTCGACGACGCCACCCCGTACGCGCTGCACGCCCAGGCCGCCCGCCGCGCGCTCGCGGACAGCGGCCTGGACCGCTCGGTGATCGACGGCCTCGCCTCGGCGGGCCTCGGCACCCTCGCCCCGGTCGAGGTCGCCGAGTACCTGGGGCTGCGCCCCCGCTGGGTGGACTCGACCGCCGTCGGCGGCGCCACCTGGGAGGTCATGGCCGCGCACGCCGCCGACGCGATAGCCGCCGGCCACGCGAACGCGGTCCTCCTCGTGTACGGCTCCACCGCGCGCGCCGACATCCGCGCCCGGCGCCGCACCGCGAACCTCTCGTTCGGGGCACGCGGCCCGCTCCAGTTCGAGGTCCCGTACGGGCACACCCTGATCGCCAAGTACGCGATGGCCGCGCGCCGCCATATGCACCAGTACGGGACGACCCTGGAGCAGCTCGCCGAGGTGGCCGTACGGGCGCGGGCGAACGCGGCGCTCAACCCGGAGGCGATGTTCCGCGACCCGATCACCGTCGACGACGTCCTGGCCGGGCCGATGATCGCGGACCCGTTCACCAAGCTGCACTGCTGCCTGCGCAGCGACGGCGGCTGCGCGGTGCTGCTGGTCGCGGAGGAGTACGTCCAGGACTGCCGTACGGCCCCGGTCTGGGTGCTCGGCACCGGCGAACACGTCTCGCACACCACGATGTCGGAGTGGGAGGACTTCACGGTCTCCCCGGCGGCGGTCAGCGGCCGGCTCGCCTTCGAGCGGGCGGGCGTCGGACCCGGGGACGTCGATGTCGCCGAGATCTACGACGCCTTCACCTATATGACCCTGGTGACCCTGGAGGACCTGGGCTTCTGCGCGAAGGGCGAGGGCGGGCCGTTCGTCCAGGAGAAGGACGGGCTGCCGGTGAACACGGACGGCGGTGGCCTCTCGGCCTGCCACCCCGGGATGCGGGGGCTCTTCCTCCTGGTGGAGGCGGTGAGGCAGCTGCGCGGGGAGGCGCCGGGCCTCCAGGTGCGCCGGCCGGACGGGAGCCTGCCGGAGGTGGCGGTGGCCTCGGGGACGGGGGGCTGGTTCTGCTCCTCGGGCACGGTGGTGCTGGGCAGGGGCCGACCGTGAAGAAGATCCGCGCCGACCTCCGGGCGGCGGCGAACACGGTCCCGGGCGAGGACCCCCCGCTCCCGCCGGCGGACCGGCCGGTCCGGCCTAACGTGGCCGCATGACCGACTTCCACCACGCCCTGCGCTCCCTGAAGGTCTGGGACACCGAGCTGCCCTCCTTCGACCCGGCGGGCGCCCCGCCCGAGCCGCTGCCGCTCTTCCACGAGTGGTTCACGGCGGCGGTCGCGGCCGGCCAGACCGAACCGCACACCCTCTCCCTGGCCACCGCCGACGAGGACGGCAGGCCGGACGTCCGTACGGTGATGCTGCACGACGCCGACGCGCGCGGCTGGCACTTCGCCTCGCACGCCACCAGCGCCAAGGGCCGCCAGCTCGCCGCCCGCCCCGAGGCCGCCCTCGGCTTCTACTGGCCGGTCCAGGGCCGCCAGGTCCGCATCAGGGGCCACGTCACCACCGGCACGCCCGAGGAGGCGTACGAGGACCTCCACGCCCGCACCACCGGCGCCCTCGCGTCGGCCCTCGTGGGCCGGCAGAGCGAGGTCCTCGACTCCCCCGAGACCCTCGCGGAGGCCAGCGCGGAGGCCTGGCGCCGGGCCGAGGCGGAACCGGACGCCCCGGCGCCCACCTGGACCCTCTACGTCGTCGAACCGGCCGAGGTGGAGTTCTTCCAGGGCGACGGACACCGCCGCCACCTGCGCCTCCGCTACCGCCGCGACCCGGCGGCCGGCACCGGCTGGCTGCGCGAGCTGCTCTGGCCCTGAGGGCGCACCATGGAAGAGGAGGTGGGTGAACCATGGCAACGTACATGGACGTGCACCGGGGCATGGTGGGCATCACGGCCGAGCAGCTGAACGAGGCGCACCAGGCCGACCTCGCCGTCGAGAAGGACGAGGGAGTGCACTTCGAGAAGGCCTGGGCCGACCCGGAGTCGGGGACGGTCTACTGCCTGTCGCACGGCCCGTCGGCCGAGGCGGTCCAGCGGGTCCACGCCCGCACGGGCCACGCGGCCGACGAGATCCACGAGGTGTCCCTCATGGTGTGAGGAGAGCGCGGAGTACGGGGCGGAGCCGCCGGAGGACTTCTCCCCCGCCCCGTACATCTCCTCGGTCTCCCGCGCGAAGTCCCGCGGCACCGCACGCCGTCCGAGCTCGAGGGACGGAGTCAGGTGCCCGGAGTTCCGTGCGCGGCAAGGCTCGAAGGGGAGACCGGCGCGCGCGTTCCGGAGCCCGGCGGCCGGTCAGCGCGGGGACCAGCGCTCGCTCTTCATGAGGTTCCCGAGCCCGGTCCAGGCGAGGTTCATCAGGGTCGCCGCCGCCTCCCGCGCCGTCACCCCCGGCGTCTCGTTGGCCCAGGCGGCCAGCGACTCGGCGGAACCGACGAGCGCCTGCGCGAGCGCGGCCACGTCCCGCTCCATGATGGCGGTCCCGCCCCGCGCCTCCCGCGCGGCCTCACCGATGAGACCCGCGACGAACGCGGTGATCTCGTCCCGCATCCGGGCGGCCTCCCCGGCGAACGGCTCTCCCTGCGTGCGCGCCTGCCGGCTCAGTACCGTCCAGGAGTCGGGATGCTCGGCGGCGTACGTGAAGAAGGCGAGCAGCCCCGCCCACAGCCGCTCGTCGGGCGGCGCGCTCCGGTCGACGACCGCCTCGGCCACCACCGCGAGCAGCGCCTGGGCCTCCCGCCGGATGACGGCGGTGAAGAGCTCCTCCTTGGAGTTCAGATAGAGGTACACGAGCGGCTTGGAGACTCCCGCGAGCTCGGCGATCTCGTCCATGGAAGCCGTCTGGTACCCGTGCCGCGCGAAGCTCCGCACGGCCGCGTCCAGCATCTGCCGTTCCCGCACGGCCCGCGGCAGCCGCCGCGCCCTCGCCCCGCCGGCCATGGCGCCCCACCCCTGCTTCCAAGATCCACTGGATGCCCCGCAGAAGCGTACGTGCCCCCTGCCCGGACGGGGGCAGGGGGCACGAAAGGCTGTCAGAAGGCGCCGTGGAGGCGTCAGACCGCGACCGCGACCTTCGGCTCGGCCTCGCGGCCGTCGGCCAGGTCGTCGATCGGGGACGACGAGGCGTTCCCGTACGCGGTGAGGTCGAGGATCTTCTCGCGGGCGGAGACGATCACCGGGACCAGAGCCTGGCCCGCCACGTTCGTGGCCGTCCTGATCATGTCCAGGATCGGGTCGATCGCCATCAGGAGACCGACGCCCTCCAGCGGGAGGCCCAGGGTGGAGAGGGTCAGAGTCAGCATGACCGTCGCGCCGGTGAGGCCGGCGGTGGCCGCCGAGCCGATGACGGAGACGAAGGCGATGAGCAGGTAGTCACCGATGCCGAGCTGCACGTCGAAGATCTGCGCGATGAAGATCGCGGCGAGCGCCGGGTAGATCGCGGCGCAGCCGTCCATCTTGGTGGTGGCGCCGAACGGGACGGCGAAGGAGGCGTACTCCTTCGGGACGCCGAGGCGCTCGGTGACCCTCTGGGTGACCGGCATGGTGCCGACCGAGGAGCGGGAGACGAAGGCCAGCTGGATGGCCGGCCAGGCGCCCTTGTAGAACTGGATCGGGTTGACCTTGGCGACCGTGGCGAGCAGCAGCGGGTAGACGCCGAACATGACCAGGGCGCAGCCGATGTAGACGTCGGCGGTGAAGGTCGCGTACTTGCCGATCAGGTCCCAGCCGTAGTCGGCGATGGCGAAGCCGATGAGGCCGACGGTGCCGACGGGCGCGAGCCGGATGACCCACCACAGGGCCTTCTGGAGGAGCTCGAGGACCGACTCGGAGAAGGTGAGGATCGGCTTGGCCCTGTCGCCCAGCTTGAGGGCGGCGACGCCGGCGACGGCGGCCATGAAGACGATCTGGAGGACGTTCAGCTCGGTGAAGGGCGTGATGACGTCCGTCGGGATGATGCCGGTCAGGAAGTCGATCCAGGAGCCCTCGCGCTTCGGCAGCTTGCCGTCCTGCGGGGTGAGGCCGGTTCCGGCGCCCGGGTTGGTGAGCAGGCCGATCGCGAGGCCGATGGCGACCGCGATCAGGGAGGTGATCATGAACCAGAGCAGGGTGCGGGTGGCGAGCCTGGCGGCGTTGTTCACCTTCCGCAGGTTGGTGATCGACACCAGGATCGCGAAGAAGACGAGCGGGGCGACGGCCAGCTTGAGCAGCTGGACGAAGATGTCGCCGACCTGGCCGAGGGTCTCCTTCAGCCAGGAGACGTCCTGGCTGCGGGCGATCCAGCCGAGGAGTACGCCGAGGGCGAGACCGGCGACGATCTGGGCCCAGAAGGGGATCTTCGGTATGCGCGAGGAAGCCGGGGACTTCTGCTCGGGTGTGGTCGCGGACGCGGACACAGACACACTCCACAGGTGCGTATCGGGCAATACGGGGACGGGGGTGCGGCACCCGCGCGTTTTCACGCGGGCCGCTGCATGATGCCGGGTCAGAGCTCGCGGCAACAGACCGCGGACATACAGCGGCAGAGATCGACGTGCAGGCGCGCCACGAGCGGGGTGCTCGCGGCATCGGAAAGGCGCACTGCTGTCGTCATGCCGAACACGTTAACACTTGAACTTTGAGAACCTCAAAGCCCTTCTTTGGGGTGCGGGGCCGCCCTTCCACCTCCGAAACGCAGAACGCCCCAGGCGGGAGCCTTGGAAGCTCCGCCCGGGGCGGACGATCTGTGATGAAGCTTACGCAGCCTTTACGGGCTACAGAGTGTCCTCCTGGGACCGGTTCGCGGCCAGCCTGCCCTTGGCGCGGTCGACCTTCGCCACGACCGCGGCGCTCGCGTCGTCCCGTACCTTGCGCAGGAGGACGAAGCTCAGCGGGGCCGAGATGACGAGGGAGAGCATGAGGACCCAGAGCAGGTTCGAGTCGCCGAGGCCGCGCGGCAGCACACCGACGTAGACGAGACCCCACAGGGCGAGGAAGCATCCGGCGAAGACACCGAGACGCATCAGCGTGTAGCGGAGCATGTCAGCCCACTCTTCCGTTCCGACGTTCCGAAAAGTTCCCCGGCTCCCCTACGGGACGAGTCCCTCCAGTGAAGCACGGGGGGTGGGGCGGCCCGGGGCCGGGCCTCTTGAGCGACCCATGAGTAATGACTAAACTCGCCGCATGACCCTTACGTTCGAGATGGACCCGGCGGTCGGCCGTACCCTGCGCGACGGCGTGCTCTCCCTCTGGGCCGACGTCTCCAACGCCGGCGGCTCGGTCGGCTTCGTCCCTCCCGTCACTCCCGACGACATCCGCCCCGTCCTGCTCAAGCACCTCATCGGGATGACCGACGGCGGCACCCGCCTGCTCGTCGGCCGGGACGAGCACGGCGAGGTCGCCGCCACCGCCTTCTTCACCTTCAACACCCACCCGCTGATGACCCACTGGGTGTGGCTCTACACGGTGATGGTCCACCCCCGGCACCAGGGCAGGGGATACGGCCGCGACCTCATGGCGGCGGTCGAGCACACCGCCCGCACCGGCGAGGGCTTCGAGGGGATCGAGGCGATCCGGCTGACCTGCCGGGGCGGTACCGGCGTCGACGGCTTCTACGCCCGGGCCGGCTACAAGGAGGTCGGCCGCGTCCCCGGGGCGATCCGGGTCGCCCCCGGCGACGACCGCGACGACATCATGATGCTGCTCCCCCTGACCTGACCCCGAAGACCTGACGCCGAAGACCCGACCCGACCGGAACGGGCACAGGAAGTCGGGTCCGCGCCCCCCGCCCCTTCCTACGGTGAAGGCACGGAAAAGGAAGGACGGACCACGTGCTGGAGCGGCTCAACCAGGCACTCGACCACATCGAGGAGCGCCTCCACGGCGACCTCGACCCGGCCGGGCTCGCCAGGATCGCGACGACCTCCGAGTACCACTTCCGGCGGCTGTTCTCGGCGCTCGCGGGGATGCCCCTGTCGGAGTACGTACGCCGCAGGCGGCTCACCGTCGCGGGCGCCGAGGTGCTCGCCGGGGAGCGGACGCTCCTGGAGATCGCGGTCCGGTACGGCTACGGCTCCGGGGAGGCCTTCGCCCGCGCGTTCCGCGCGGTGCACGGCGTCGGCCCCGGCGAGGCCCGCCGTACCGGGGCGGCGCTGCGCTCCCAGCCGCGGATGTCCTTCCGCCTCGTCGTCGAAGGGAACAGCACCATGCGGTACAGGGTCGTGGAGAAGGAAGCCTTCCGGGTCGTCGGGCGCGGAGCCCGGGTCCCCCTCGTCCACGAGGGGGAGAACCCGGCGATCGCCGCGCACATCAGGTCCATCGGCCAGGAGGCCCTCGACCGGCTCGCCCGCCTCTCGGACGGGGAGCCGGGGGGCGTCGTCTCGGCGGTCACGCACCTCTCGGAGAGCCGGGAGGAGGGCGCCGAGCTCGACTACTGGCACGGGGTCGTCAGCGGCGCCGAGGTGCCTCAGGAGTTCGACGCGCTCGACGTGCCGGCCGGCACCTGGGCCGTCTTCGAGAACGAGGGGCCGCTGCCGACGGCGATCCAGTACCTGTGGCGGGACGTCTTCACGCAGTGGTTCCCCTCCAACCCGTACGCGAGCCGGCCCGGCCCCGAGCTGCTGAGCGTCCGTCCCTCGGCGGACTGGACGACGGCACGGGCGGAGCTGTGGATCCCGGTGGAGCGCACGGGGGCCTGAGGCCTGACAGGGCGTACGGGCGTACCGGGCACGCGGGGGAGGAACGGAGACGGGCCGGCGGGAACTCCCCGCCGGCCCTTGCCGTGCGTGTGCTGTCGGTCCGTCAGACCCGCATCGCCTGCGGCGTCTCCCGCAGTCCCGCGTCCGGTCCCGGGTACTCGCGGATGATCTCGTACCGGGTGTTCCGCTCGACGGGCCGGAAGCCCGCGTCCCGGATGAGTTCGAGCAGGTCCTCGCGGCCCAGCTTGTTCGGCGTGCCGTAGTTGTCGGCGTCGTGCGTGATCTTGTACTCGACGACCGAGCCGTCCATGTCGTCGGCACCGTGCTGGAGCGCCAGCTGCGCCGTCTGGACGCCGTGCATGACCCAGAAGACCTTGACGTGCGGCACGTTGTCGAAGAGCAGCCGGGAGACCGCGAAGGTCTTCAGGGCCTCGGCGCCGGTCGCCATCGTGGTGCGCGCCTGGAGCTTGTTGCGGATCTTGCCGTCCCGCATGTCGACGAAGTCGTGCTGGTAGCGCAGCGGGATGAAGACCTGGAAGCCGCCGGTCTCGTCCTGGAGCTCACGCAGCCGCAGCACGTGGTCGACGCGGTGCCGGGGCTCCTCGATGTGCCCGTACAGCATGGTCGAGGGGGTCTTGAGCCCCTTCTCGTGGGCGAGGCGGTGGATCCGGGACCAGTCCTCCCAGTGGGTGCGGTGGTCCACGATGTGCTGCCGGACCTCCCAGTCGAAGATCTCGGCGCCGCCGCCGGTCAGCGACTCCAGACCGGCTTCGATGAGCTCGTCGAGGATGTCGGAGGCCGACATCCCGGAGATCGTCTCGAAGTGGTGGATCTCGGTGGCGGTGAAGGCCTTCAGCGAGACGTTCGGCAGGGCCTTCTTGAGCTCGGAGAGGGAGCGCGGGTAGTACCGCCAGGGCAGGTTGGGGTGGAGCCCGTTGACGATGTGGAGCTCGGTGAGGTTCTCGTTCTCCATGGCCTTCGCGAGGCGCACGGCCTCCTCGATGCGCATGGTGTACGCGTCCTTCTCGCCCGGCTTGCGCTGGAAGGAGCAGTAGGCGCAGGAGGCGGTGCAGACGTTGGTCATGTTCAGATGCCGGTTGACATTGAAGTGGACCACGTCGCCGTTCTTGCGGGTCCTGACCTCGTGGGCCAGACCGCCGAGCCAGGCGAGGTCGTCGGACTCGTACAGGGCGATGCCGTCCTCACGGCTCAGCCGCTCACCGTCCCGGACCTTCTGCTCAAGGTCGCGCTTGAGCCCAGCGTCCATGTGCGGCCGCCTCCCTTTTCTCCGAAATCAGACTTCGTCCACCGTACTCTCAGCCGTTCTGTCAGCCCTCTTCGGGCAGCTCCCCGACCCGGTTCTCCCACTTCGTGGAGAGCACGATGGTCGTCCGGGTGCGGGAGACGCCCTTGGTGCCGCTGAGGCGGCGGATGGTCTTCTCCAGGCCGTCGACGTCGTTGGCTCGCACCTTGAGCATGAAGGAGTCGTCGCCGGCGATGAACCAGCAGTCCTCGATCTCGGCGAGGTCCTTGAGGCGGCGGGCCACGTCCTCGTGGTCGGCGGCGTCGGAGAGGGAGATGCCGATGAGGGCGGTGACGCCGAGGCCGAGCGAGGCGGCGTCGACGGTGGCGCGGTAGCCGGTGATGACTCCGGCTGCCTCAAGTCGGTTGATGCGGTCGGTGACGGAGGGGCCGGAGAGCCCGACGAGCCGGCCGAGCTCGGCGTACGAGGCACGACCGTTCTCGCGCAGAGCCTGGATGAGCTGCCTGTCCACGGCGTCCATAGGTATGAAGCCTTCCATTGTCCAGCGATACCGCGAGTTTAGGTATAGAATCTAAGGTACACAGGGGTCGACACCCTGTGAATCTTTCAGCAGATCAAAGACGATCTTTCAGGAGTGGTGTTCACCGTGTACACGATCGAGATGGCCTACGCCCGTATGCGCGAGCTGCAGGACCTGGCCAACCGCTCGCGTGCCCACCAGCCCACCGCCGCCTCGAAGCGTGCCGCCAAGAAGCACGCCAAGAAGCGCTAATCAGAACGCTCACCCGACCGGGGGGTCGCGCCACCGAGCTCTCCCTCCCAACGGCGGTACAGCCGGTGCGGCACACCTGCCGCGTCGAGCACCCGCCCGGCGACGAAGTCCACCAGATCCTGGATGTGCGTCGCCCCCGCGTAGAACGCCGGAGAGGCGGGCAGCACCACGGCGCCCGCCTCGTCCAGCGTCACCATGTGCTTGAGCGTCTGACCGTTCAGCGGGGTCTCCCGCACGGCGACCACCAGCGGCCGCCGCTCCTTCAGCGTCACGCTCGCGACCCGCTGCAGCAGGTCCTTCGAAAGCCCCAGCGCCACCCCCGCCACCGCGGCGGTCGAGGCCGGCACCACCAGCATCCCCTTCGCCGGGTACGAGCCGGAGGACGGCCCCGCGGCCAGATCACCAGCCGCCCAGTACCGCACGTCGCCCACGTCGACCGTGAACGTGCCGGGCTTCCCGTCCGCGCCCCGCGCCAGCCAGGTCTCCAGGTCCTCGCGCCAGTGCGCGTCCCGGAAGGAGATCCCCGTCTCGTCGAGCAGCGTGAGCCGCGAGGCCCGCGACACCACGAGGTCGACGCTCTCCCCCGCGGCGAGCAGCCCCCTCAGCACGGCGGCGGCGTACGGGGTCCCCGACGCCCCGGAAACCCCCACGATCCAGGGACGACGCTGCTGCTTCTCTGCCTGCTCCACGCCGACGAGCCTATCCGGCCGCCGACGACGGGACTGAGTAAGGTGTCCCGGACGTCTCCGGGGGGAGGCACGACAGCAGGGGGCCACGATGACCGATCCGCGCACCGGCGAGTGGAGCTCGGCCGACCGGGCCAAGGCCGCCGCCAAGATCATGCTCGTCTGGGTGACGGCCCTCTGGGCCCTCGAAGCCGTCGACCACGCCACCGGTCACGCGCTCGACGCGTACGGCATCGTCGCCCGTGACCCGGACGGCCTGGGCGGGATCCTCGCGGCGCCGTTCCTGCACTTCGGCTTCGGGCACGTCGCCTCCAACAGCGTCCCGCTGCTCGTCTTCGGCTTCTTCGCGGCACTCGGCGGCATCCGCCGCTTCCTCGCCGTCTGCGCGCTGATCATCGTCGCCGACGGCGTCGGCGTCTGGCTGATCTCCCCGTCGGACTCGATCACCGCGGGCGCGTCCGGACTGGTCTTCGGCCTCTTCGGCCATCTCGTCGTCCGCGGCTTCGTGGAGCGCAGGCTCCTCGGCATCGCCGTCGGAGTGACGGTCGCCGCCATCTGGGGCGGCGGCATCCTGCTCGGCATCTCCCCCGCCAACACCACCGTCAGCTGGCAGGCCCACCTCGTCGGCCTGGTGGCCGGTGCGGGCACGGCCTTCCTCTTCCGCCCCGCCCGCCGACGGCCCGCCCTCACCCCCTGATCACACCGCCAGGCCACGCACCAGCAGGTCGATCGACGCGCACACGAACAGGGTGATCCCGATGAAGCCGTTCGTCGTGAAGAACGCCCGGTTCAGCCGGGACAGGTCGTGTGGCCTCACGATCGAGTGCTCGTAGCAGAAGGCGGCCGCCACGATCACCAGACCGGTCCAGAAGAAGAGACCGGCGCCGGTCGCGAGGGCGTACCAGACGAGCAGCCCCGTGGTGACGACCGCGGAGGCACGGGCGCCCCACAGCGCGGCCGGGATGCCGAAGCGGGCCGGGACGGAGAGCACGCCGTGGGCCCGGTCCGCCCGCACGTCCTGGCAGGCGAAGATCAGGTCGAAGCCGCCGATCCAGACGCCCACCGCGAGGCCCAGGATCACCGCGTCCCAGGACCACTCACCGGTCACCGCGATCCAGGCGCCGATCGGCCCGATCGCCTGGGCGAGCCCCAGGATGGCGTGCGGGAAGTTGGTGAACCGCTTGCCGTACGGATAGACGACCATCGGGATGACGGCGAGCGGCGCGAGCGCCAGGCAGAGCGGGTTGAGCAGGGCGGCGGCACCGAGGAAGACGACGACGGCGATCCCGGCCCCGGTCCACGCGGAGCGCACGGACACCGCGCCGGTCACCAGCTCACGGTTGGCGGTCCGGGGATTACGGGCGTCGATCTCGCGGTCGATGATCCGGTTGCAGGCCATGGCGAAGGTCCGCAGGCCCACCATGCAGACGGTGACGAGGAAGAGCGTCCACCAGTGGATGTTCTTGTCCGTCTGGTACATCGCGGTGAGCGAGGCGGTGTACGCGAAGGGCAGCGCGAAGACCGAGTGCTCGATCATCACGAGCCTCAGGAACGCCTTCGTACGCCCCGGCCGGGCGCCCGGTACGGCGGCCGTGGTCACAGGCCGTACTCCTTCCAGCGACGGTCCACGAGGGCGGCCGTCGCCGGGTCCGACTCGACCATGTCCGGCCAGCCGCCGTCCCGGGTGTAGCCCTCCTCGGGGAGCTTCTTGGTGGCGTCGATGCCCGCCTTGCCACCCCAGAACTGCTGGTAGGAGGCGTGGTCGAGGTGGTCCACCGGGCCCTCGACGACCGTGAGGTCCCGGGCGTAGTCGGTGTTGCCGAGGGCCCGCCAGGACACCTCGTGCAGGTCGTGGACGTCGCAGTCCTTGTCGACCACGATGATCAGCTTGGTCAGCGACATCATGTGCGCGCCCCAGATGGCGTGCATGACCTTCTGCGCGTGCTTCGGGTACTTCTTGTCGATCGAGACGATCGCGCAGTTGTGGAAGCCGCCCGACTCCGGCAGGTGGTAGTCGACGATGTCCGGCACGATGATCTTGAGGAGCGGCAGGAAGAAACGCTCCGTCGCGCGGCCCAGCGGACCGTCCTCGGTCGGGGGCCGGCCGACGACGATCGACTGGAGCAGCGGACGCTTCCGCATGGTCACACAGTCGATCTTCAGCGCGGGGAAGGGCTCCTGCGGGGTGTAGAAGCCGGTGTGGTCGCCGAAGGGCCCCTCGGGCAGCATCTCGCCGGGCTCGAGCCACCCCTCGATGACGACCTCGGCGTTCGCCGGGACCTGGAGCGGGACGGTCTTGCAGTCGACCATCTCGATCCGCTTGCCCTGCACGAAGCCGGCGAACAGGTACTCGTCGATGTCGCCCGGCAGCGGGGCCGTCGAGGCGTACGTGACGGCCGGCGGGCAGCCGAACGCGATGGCGACCGGCAGCCGCTCGCCCCGCTCCGCCGCGACCGCGTAGTGGTTCCGGCTGTCCTTGTGGATCTGCCAGTGCATGCCGATCGTGCGCTTGTCGTGCCGCTGGAGCCGGTAGAGGCCGAGGTTCCGCACCCCGGTCTCCGGGTGCTTGGTGTGGGTGAGGCCCAGGTTGAAGAAGGAGCCGCCGTCCTTGGGCCAGGTGAAGAGCGCGGGCAGCCGGTCGAGATCGACGTCGTCGCCGGTGAGCACCACCTCCTGCACGGGGGCGTCGTCCGACTTCACCTTCTTCGGCGGGATGTGGACCATCGAGCCCAGCTTGCCGAAGGCCTCCCGGACACCGACGAAGCCCTGCGGCAGCTCCGGCTTGAGCAGCCCGCCGATCTTCTCGCTGATCTCGCCGTACGACTTCAGGCCGAGGGCCTTGAGCAGCCGGCGGTCCGTCCCGAAGACGTTCATGGCGAGGGGCATCGAGGAGCCCTTGACGTTCTCGAAGAGGAGCGCGGGCCCTCCCGCCTTGTTCACCCGGTCGACGATCTCCCCGACCTCCAGGTACGGGTCGACTTCGGCCTTGATGCGCTTGAGGTCGCCTTCGCGCTCGAGGGCCCTGAGCAGCGAGCGGAGATCGTCGTAAGCCATAGGGGCAAGTATCGGTCACCGGCTACCCTGGAGGTGTCACCGGGGCCGCCGTAGCGCGCCCCCGCCACCGCTTCCAGGGGGCTCTCCCACATGCTCAGGGCGCTGCTGTTCATCCTGCCGCTGGCGCTGATGATCTACGCCTTCATCGACTGCCTGAACACCCCGGAGGAAGAGGTCAAGCACCTTCCCAAGCCGGTCTGGGCCATCGTGATCCTGCTGTTCTCGGTGGTCGGCGCGGTCGGCTGGATCGCCGCGGGCAAGAACCGCCGTCCGAGGACCCGGGGCGGTGCGGGCGGCTGGGTCGCCCCCGACGACAACCCCGAGTTCCTGAAGTCGCTCAAGGACGAGAAGAAGAGCGGTGGGCCCGGCGGGTCCGAGGAGTCCGACAGGGCCGACGAGTCCGTCCTCGACGAGCTGGAGGCGGAGCTGCGCCGCGAGGAGGAGCTGAAGAAGCGCGAACAGGACGGCGACAAGGACCAGTGATGGAGCTGCGGCTCCTGGCCACCTTCGAGAAGGTCGCCGACGTCCTCTCCTTCACCCGCGCGGCGGCCGACCTCGGCTACGCCCAGTCCAGTGTCACCGGCCAGATCCGCTCCCTGGAGGCCTCGCTCGGCGTGGAGCTGTTCGAGCGGCTCGGCAGCCGGATCCGGCTCACCGAGGCGGGCGAGCGGCTCCTTCCGTACGCGCGCCGGATGGCGGACCTCGCGGAGGAGGCCCGTACGGCGGTCGAGGTCACCGCGGAACCCTCGGGCACGATCGCGGTGGGCACGATGGAGTCCCTCACCTCCTACCGGCTGCCGCCGCTCCTGGAGTACTTCCACCACCGCTACCCGGGGGTGCGGCTGACGCTGCGGCCCACGCTCGGCGACGAGACCCGGCAGGCGCTGCGGCAGGGCACGTACGACGTCGGCTTCCTGATGGAGCCGGAGACGGAGCACGAGGGCCTGGAGACGGAGGTCCTCGCGCCCGAGCCGCTGGTCCTGGTGGCGGGCCCGGACCACCCCCTGGTGGGGCGTACGGCCCTGACGGCCATGGACCTGGCGGGCGCCCAGCTGGTGGGCACGGAACCCGGCTGCCCGTACCGCGATCTGTTCGAGGCGGAGCTGCGGGAGTGGGCGCCGCCGTTCATGGAGTTCGGCACGATCGAGGCGACGAAGCGCGGGGTGGCGGCGGGCCTCGGGGTGGCACTGCTGCCGAGGGTCGCCGTCTCCGGGGAGCTGGCGACCGGGGCACTCGTGGAACTGGCCTGGGAGGCCCCCTTCACCCTCTTCACGCAGCTCGCGTGGCGGCGGGGGAAGCGGCTTCCGGCGCATGTCCGGCTGTTCGTGGAGCAGGCGCGGCGGCTGGTGTCCGAGCAGCGAGGGTGACCTTGAGGCTGGCGAGGACGATCAGCGGGACGCCGAGCGCCTGGACGAGCCCGATGTGGTGCCCGTACACCGCCCAGTCGACGCCCATGGCGACGGCGGGGTAGGTGAAGGCGAGGACGGCGATCTTGGCGGTGGGCAGCTTGGCGTAGGCCGCGTACATGAGCACGTACATGAGCCCGGTGTGAACGATCCCGAGGCCCACGAGCCAGGCCCAGCCGCTCCCGAGACCGGCGGCGGCGCCGAAGTCGGCGAAGGGCAGCAGCAGCGGAAGTCCGACGAGCACCTGGACGAGGGCGACGAGATGGGGCCGTACGCCGGTGATCCGCTTGGTGACGAAGGTCGCGAGGGCGTAGAGCACGGCGGCGGCGAGCGCGAAGCCGAGCCCCTTGAGGGAGGCGGTCTCCCCGGGCCGTACACCGGAGACGAGGACGAGCCCGACGAAGGCGAGGGCGAGCCATCCCAGCTTGCCGGCGGATATCCGCTCCCGCGTGAGCACCGCCCCGAGCAGCACGAGGAAGAACGGCTGGGTGTGGTAGACGACGGTGGCGAGGGAGATCGAGGTGGCTTCATAGGCCTCGAAGAGGAACACCCAGTTGAAGACGATGAAGGCACCACCGAGGGCGGCGAGGCCCAGCTTCCTCGCGGTGAACCCGTGCCCGGTGAAGAACCCCCGGACGAGGCTGTACGCCCCGAGCGCGAGGGCCCCGAAGAGGCACCGGAAGAACACCACCTCGAACGGTGAGGCGCCGGACTCGACGACGAAGACGCCGAGGGTGCCGGAGAGCACCATGGCGAGGGTGAGTTCGACGGTTCCCCTGGTCTCGTTTCTCATGGGAACGACGCTACGGACGGGCCAGGAGCGGGTCCACGAGCCAGTGGAGGGTCTTCCCGATGGGGGCGATCGGCGGAGCCGATGGGGGCCGGAATAGCGTCGGCGTGGAGGAAGTTGGCACCGGAACACCCCAGACACCGGAGCAGACATGACCCTCGGCACGACAGGCGCCGCCCCGGACCGCTCGTTCCTCTTCGTCCTCGGCAGCTCCCGCTCCGACGGCAACACGGAGATCCTCGCCCGCGCGGCCGCCGCGCAGCTGCCCGCCGGGATCCCGCAGCGCTGGGTGGACCTGAACCGGCTGGCGCTGCCCGACTTCCAGGACGGCCGGCACGAGGACGCCGGCCGGCCGGTCGACGAGAACGAGGAACTGCTGCGGCAGGCGACGCTGGAGGCCACCGACATCGTCATAGCCTCGCCCCTGTACTGGTACACCCTCTCCGCGCAGACCAAGCGCTACCTCGACTACTGGTCGGGCTGGCTGGACGTACCGGACCTGGACTTCAAGCGGCGGATGGAGGGCCGGACGCTGTGGGGCGTGACGGCCATGGCGGACGACGACCACGTCGTCGGGGACGCCCTGACGACCACCCTGAACCACACGGCGGCCTACCTCCGCATGCGCTTCGGCGGCGTCCTGACGGGCACGGGCTCCCGCCCGGGCCGCGTCCGCGCCGACGAGGGGGCGATGCTGCGGGCGAAGACCTTCTTCGAGAGCGAGACGCCGGCGGCGCGGTTCCCTTATGAGGTGGGCGCCGGGGCCGGCGTGTGAGGACACCGGCCGGCCAAGGGGCGTTTCGGTGTGCCCGGTAACGTGGATTCCTTCGGGCGCCGTCGGATCCTGGAGTCCAAAAGGTGAATGCCGATGACGCCTGGCGAACTGCCTGTCGTGTGGAGCTTGCCCGCCGAGGACGCCCGAGCCGGATGGCGGGCGCTGTGGTGGAGCGTCGGACCGGGCAACGAACTCGCGGTGATGCTGATCCAGGAACGGAACCTGCGCCGTTCCCCGTACGTCAAGGGATGGATCGGATGGAGTGTGGCGGCTCCGTGTGACGGCGTGTTGGTCGTGGTCTCGGACGGGATCGAACGCCGAACCCCCGTAACCGGCATAGACGCGGGAACCAACCGCCTGGCCCTGCTCTCGTGGTCACGTTTTCTGCTGGTGTCAGGCCGTACACGCCGGGATCAGAACGGGAGCTGGGAGAGGAACGCGGTGGTGCACTCCCCCGGGGGATACCCGGTGAGTCACTTCTGCATCGGCGACGACATCGACTACCTCATCACCGACCGCGACGGCGGCATCTGGGCCTCGTACGGTGACGAGGGCATCTACGGGGACCACCCGGAGAGCAGCGCCGGCCTGGCCCGCTGGGACACCGACGGTACCCACACCTGGGGCCCTGAGGGGCGGCTCCCCGTATGGCCCCTCGGCGGAAGCGCGGGCGCCACCGAGGGGGCCGCCGCCTGGCTCGCCTGGTACAGCCACAAGGGCGCCTTCCTGTCCCGAGTCGATCCCGCCACCGGCGACGTCACCACCTACCGCAACCCCCTGAGAGACACCGACGGCATCGCCGTCCGCGGCACCCGGATGCTCCTCAGCCACCGGTTCCACAACCGTCCCGACGTCGAGCTGAGCCGCGCGGAGCTCGTCGACGACGCCTGGGTGATCACCGCCCAGGAGAAGCTGCGCCTACCGGGACCGGTAGTGATGCGCTGCGCTCAGGGCCGCGACGGTGTCCTCTGGCTCCGTGCCGGGGACACCTGGATTCAGATCGAAGCCTGAGCCACCGAGGCTCAACCGCCCGGGCGTTCCCGACGCCACCTGGACGGGCGGCCCCGAGGTGGCCCGGAATCGCACCGTGGCCGCCATCCGTGCGGCAGGCTGCGGCGTGGACCAGGAGCTGTGGCCCGACGCCGCCGACTGCACGCAGTGCCACTCGGGCTGCACGGACAGCCCGGTGGGCGGCAAGAAGTAGGCACAGCAGCACCGCCCGCCCCTCGCCCCTCGGGTCGACGGGCGGGCTCTCCGCATGCGAAAGGACGAAGGTGCGCGAACAGGACGCCGGCACGTGGGACGTGTGGGGTGCGGTCAGGCCGGGACGCAGGGAGACGAACGCCGCTGGGGCCATGACGTGGTTCAACTGGACGCAGTGGCCCGACCACGGGCCCGACGAGACGATCCTCGGTGACATCCCCGGCGCGCGGGTCCTCGACCTGGGCTGCGGCAGCGGCGGTAACCTCGCTCACCTGGTCGCACTGGGGGCCGAAGCGGTCGGCGTGGACATCTCGCCCGTGCAGGTGGCCAAAGCGCGTGAACGCTGGCCACACCTCGACGTGAGGCAGCAGACGGCCGAGGAGTTCCTCGCGGCAGGCGAGGACGAGTTCACGGCCGTCTGCTCGGTCTTCGGAGCCGCCTGGTTCACCGATCCCGCCGAACTGCTGCCCTTGGTGCACGCCCGCCTCGCGCCTGGCGGCGTCTACGCGTTCTCCCACACCCCCCCGGCCCTGGCGGGTTGCTACGGACCGCAGGCGTCCCAGGTGCAGCCGCCGGAGAAGGGGGCGGAGCCCCTGTACGTGAAGCGCTGGGACTACGAACGCGGCCGCTGGACGGAGATCCTCCAGCGGGCCGGGTTCACGGACGTGACGGCCGAGGTGCTCGCGCCTCCGGCAGGGAAGCGGACAGGGACTCTGCTCGTCCGGGGCGTCAGAGCCGGGTAGGGGCCGCCGGATGGCAGGCGCACCCGCATACGAGACAACGGACTCCTTGTACGCCGCTGTCGCGGGGCACATGGTCACGGCAGTGGTCGTGACGGCCCATGACGCAGCGCGGCGACCTGTACTCCGGCTCCGGGACCGTCAGTGCGTCGGCCAGCAGGGACACGGTCACAGCGTCCGCGATCTCCGGCGACACCCACCAGCCGTCGCCCGCGCGGTCACGGTGGTCGTGTGACTGACCGCAGCAAGATCCCCGACTTCGATCCTCAGGGCCCCCAGCTGGTGTACGTCGCGGTGGCCGACCACATCGCCGCCCGGATCGCGGCCGGAGAGCCGGCCCCGGGCGCCCGCCTGCCCGCCGAGCGCGACCTGGCCGAGGAGTACGGAGTCGCGTACCTGACAGTCCGCCGCGCGGCCCGGGTCCTGCGGGAGCGAGTCCTGATCCTGACCGTTCACGGCAAGGGCACGTTCGTCGTCGATCCCCTGCCGGCGGACAAGGGCCCACAGCAGGTGTGATGTCACCGACCCACCGGGGAAGGCTTCCGCCATGGACCAGGAACAAGCCCGCCGGTGGCTCGCCACCGCCCTCACCGAAGCCCGCACCGGGCTCGCCGAGGGCGGGATCCCCATCGGGGCCGCCCTGTACGGGGCCGACGGGACGCTGCTCGGGCGCGGGCGCAATCGGCGCGTGCAGGACGGGGACCCGTCCGCGCACGGGGAGACCGCCGCCTTCCGGGCGGCCGGCCGGCAGCGCTCGTACCGGGGTACGACCATGGTCACCACCCTCTCGCCCTGCTGGTACTGCTCCGGGCTCGTCCGGCAGTTCGGGATCTCGCGGGTGGTCGTCGGTGAGGCGGAGACCTTCCACGGCGGGCACGACTGGCTGGCGGAGCACGGCGTCGAGGTCTTCGTGCTCGACGACCCCGAATGCGTCGCGCTTATGCGGAAGTTCATCGCCGACCGTCCGGAGCTGTGGAACGAGGACATCGGCCATGAGTGAAGCGCGGCTTCCCACCATCGACCTGCGCCGTGACCCCGCCCCCCAGCTCCCCGCCGTCGACCGCGCCCTGCGCGACGCCGGGTTCCTCCTCGTCACCGGGCACGGCGTCGACCCGGGACTCCGGGCCGAGATCCGGGCAGTCGCCCGCGCCTTCTTCCACCTCCCGCCCGCCCTCAAGGAGCCGTACGCCGTGCGGGTCGGCGGCCGGGGGTGGCTCGGTCCGGGGGCGGAGGCCAACGGGTACGCGGAGGGTACGGCGACCCCGCCCGACCTGAAGGAGTCGCTCTCCTTCGCGGCGGACGAGCCGACCGGGGACCCGGCCGTGGACGCCGAGTGGTTCCTGCCGAACACCTGGCCCGCCGAGGTCCCCGAGCTGAGACCCCTGGTGGAGATCTACCTCGCACAGATGAAGGCGCTCGCCGACCGCGTCCTCGACCTGCTCGGCGTGGCGCTCGGCGAGGAGCGGGACTTCTTCACCCGGCACACCGGGCACCCCACCTTCGGCTTCAACATCAACTGGTATCCGGGGCGGGAGCGGACGGGCGATCCGGAGCCGGGTCAGTTCCGGATCGGCCCGCACACGGACTTCGGCACGGTCACCGTCCTGGACCGGGAGGCGGGCAAGGGCGGTCTGCAGGTCTTCACCGACGCCGGCGGCTGGCAGGACGCGCCGTACGACCCGGCCGCCTTCACCGTCAACATCGGTGATCTGATGGCCGGTTGGACCGGCGGACGGTGGCGTTCGGGACGGCACCGGGTGCTGCCGCCGCCGGCCGACGTACCGACGGAGGAGCTGATGTCACTGGTGTACTTCTACGAGTGCACCCCGGGGACGACGATCCACGGCATCGAGTCGCACGGATACCTGCGGGCCCAGCTCGACGCCATCGCCACGGAGAAATGACACCACCCCTCACCACGACTCGAAAGCAGTGTCGAAAAGCGGGCCGCTTTCCCAACACACCGTCGATATCCTTGAGTTGACTGTGACGGGGGTGGCGGGGCGTGGACAGGGAGCTGTACGGCCGCGAGGCGGTCCTGCACGATGCCGGGCTGGTCGCGCGGCTCAGCGGCCTCACGCGGCACGGTGCCGCCCGGGTGCCGTTCGAGCACGGGGACGATCCGCCGGTCACGGTGTTCACGGGCGGACGCGGCACGGGGAAGACCGCCCTGCTCAAGGAGGTCCGCAACCGCTACAAGGGGTACACCCCGCTCGCCCTGCTCGACTGCGCGCACATCGAGCCGCCCGCCGACCACGGCCCGGGCTGGACGCCGGTCACCGGGGCGCTCGCCGAGCTCGCCGTCCAGCTGTCGCCGAAGGTGCTGGGCGCGCGGCCCGTGCGGTTCCCCCGGCTCTCGCTCGGTCTGGTGGCCGTCGCCTCGCTCGGCTGGTCCCGGGAGGACGACGAGCGGGCCCGGCGCGACCTGCTGCGGCTCGGGCCCCTGCTCGCCACCGTCGACGCGACCCGGGGCGCGGCCGCGAACTGGGTCGGCAAGGTCCTCGCCAAGCTCGCCGCGCGGTTCGCCGAGGCCACCGTCCCGCTCGCCGGGCTGCTCGCCGAGGCGACCGTGGAGACCGTCCTCGAAGAGGTCTTCGGGCGCCTCCAGCGCACCTCGGAGAACTGGTACGGCAGCTACCGCAACGCGGGCGGACACGGCAAGGCCGGTCTCCAGCAGCTCGCGATCGACTTCGAGCAGGGCGGCCGGCGCCGGCGCGAGGCAGAGGACTTCCTCGTCGGCGCCCTCACCGAGGACCTCCTCCACGCCTACACCGGGCTGCGGCGCGGCAGCCGCATAGGACGTCCCCTGATCCTCCTCGACAACGCCCACGAGCCGCTCGGCCGGCAGCTCGTCGAACCGGTCCTGCGCGCCCGCGCCGAGGGTCGCCGCGACCGGGTCGTCGTCCTCGCCGCCTCCCGGATCCGCGAGCACGAGGGGCTGCGGCACGCCACCCGGACCCGGCTGCCGGAAACCGCGCACCGGGCGCCGTGCCCGCGCGGGACGAGCGTCGGCTCCGGCATCCTCGCCGTCGAGCTGACGCCGCTCTCCCCCGCCCAGACCCGCTCCGCCTTCGACCACCACGACCCGGCGGGCCGGACACCTCCCGAACTCGCCCGCGCCGTCCACCGGCTGACCGGCGGCCGCCCGCTCGGCGTGGCGCTCCTCGGCCGGGCCGCCGGAGAGGCCCCGGAGCACCTGCGGGCCGGGCTCACCCCGGCCGGGCTGCTCGACCTGACCGTGGAACTGCGCGAGGACACCCCGCCGGTGTCCGTCGCCCCCACCCTGCTGACCGAACTCCTCCCGGTGCGCAGACCCGGCCCGTACGCGGTGCTCGCCGCCGCCCACGACGAGGAGTCCGCCCGGATGCTCGCCCACGCCAGGCTCCAGGGCGAGTCCCTGGACGGGGACGTGGCGCTGCGCGTACGGGACCAGCTGCGTTCCGAGGACTGGCCGGAGGGCCCCGGGCACTTCGTCGCCGACCCGCTCCTGCGCGCGCTGCTCCTGCACCGGCTCCGCTTCGAGGACGGCGACCACCCGCACTACGCCGCCTGGCAGGCCGTCCACGAGACCCTCCGCCGGCACTACGGGCCCGAGCCCGGCCCGTACCGGCTCCACCACGACCTGGCGCTCGGCCGCACCGAGGAGGCCGTCACCCATCTGCGGGAGACGTTCCCGGAGCAGGACGTCCTCGGCTGGCTGGGCCGGCTGCGGTTCATCGGATCCGCCCCCTGCCCCCGGGAGCGGGACAGGACCGGGCCCGACCCGCGCCGGGCGGTCGCCCTCGGCCAGGGGCCGCTCGGGGAGCTGCCGCCGGGGCTCGACGCCGACGCGGCCGAACTCCACCTGTCCGTACGGCGGCTGCTGCACGCCGTATGGCTGCTCACCGATCCGCTCGCACTGCCCGACGACGAGGTGGCCGACCGCCTCGCGCACGAGCTGCGCCGGCTCTCCGGCCGTCATCTGACGGGCAGCGGTTCGCTCTGGGACGCGGCCACCCACTGGCCGCGCGACATCCGTGCCTGGCGGGAGCTCTCGCTTCCGCCGGGCCGCGAGGACGGAGTCTGACGCCATGCCCGACCGTCTGACCGACCAGCTGCGCCGCCGCGTCCGCACGCCCCGCCAGAAGCTCGTCGCCTCGGTCGTCGCGGCCGCCGTCGTCCTCGGCCTCGGCGGCTACGGCGTCGCCCGGCTCACCACCCCGGAGGACCGTTCCTGCGCCCCCGGCGTCGAACGTCCCGCCGGCAGCGACGAGTGCGTCGGCGTCAACGGCGGCGGCCACGACTTCGGCATCGCCGAACTCCGCGACATCGCCGCCGCCATCAGCAAGGAGAACGCCTCGCTCCCGGCGGACGCGTACGTGACCGTCGCCGTCCTCCTGCCGCTGACCTCCACCGACAGCGGCATGCGGACCAAGGTGCTGCACGAGCTCCAGGGCGCGTACGCCTACCAGTACCGCGCCAACCACGAGTCCAACGACGAGACTCCCCGGATCCGGCTCGTCCTCGCCAACACCGGTCAGGGCAACGCCCACTGGCGCACCACCGTCGACCGGCTCGTCACCATGACGGACACCGCCGACCGGCTGCGGGCCGTCTCCGGCGTCGCCACCTCCTCCACCGAGATGCGGGAGGCGGTGACCGCCCTCACCGGAGCCGGGATCGCCGTCGTCGGCACCACCATCACCGCCGACGACATCGCCAACGGCCCCGGAGCCGGGAACCGCTACCCCGGCCTCGCCCGCGTCTCCCCCACCAACACCGACGAGGCGAAGGCCCTCGCCCACTTCGGCAGGGTCGACGCCGCCAAGGCCTTCCTCGTCCAGGACACCCGGACCGGCGACCACTACACCGACACCCTCAAGGCCGCCTTCGCCGCCAACCTCAAGGGCGCCCCGCACGAGCCGGCGCTCTTCACCTCCCCCGCCGACCCCACCGCGGAGGGCACCACCGCCAACACCTTCCGCCAGATCACCCATCTGATCTGCGACACCCGCGCCGAGACCGTCTTCTTCGCAGGCCGCCACACCCAGCTGCGCCAGTTCATCAACGCGCTCGGCTCCCGCGGCTGCGTCGAGCGCGCCTTCACGGTCCTGACCGGCGACGAGGGCTCGTACCTGGGCGCCGACGAGAAGCTCGACCGGGACGCGCTGAAGGCGAAGCTGACCGTGCGGTACGCCGCGCTCGCCCACCCCGACGCCTGGAAGCCGGCGCCCGGCCGGCCCGTCCCGGCGACGGGCGGCTCGGTGGTGGCGTACTCGACCTTCGTGACGGACATCGCCCGCGCCTCGAAGACGCCGGTGGCCCTCGCGGACGGGCAGGCGATCGTCGCGTACGACGCGATGGCGACGGCGGTCCACGCGATCCGCCAGGCCACCCCGCAGGGCTCGCCCTACCCGCAGCTCGCGGACGTCGTCACCCAGTGGCCGCAGGTCAAGGGCTCGCTGCGGGTCCAGGGGGCGAGCGGCTGGATCTGCCTGGACAACTACGGGAACCCGTACAACAAGGCGGTCCCGATCGTGGAACTGGCCCAGGACGGGACCCAGCGCTTCGTCCAGATCGCCTGGCCGGAGGGCAGGCCGCCGGCCCTGTCCTGCCTCCCGCCGAAACGCGGCTGACCCCCCAGGCCCCCTCCCCCCCCAGGTCCCCGAACGGCCGAGCCGAACCGGGGAGCTGTTGTCGCCCCCGGCGGCTCCGCCGAAGCTGGGACAGCGGCGCGCCCGGCATGCCCACCCGTCCCGGGGGTACGCGGGCAGCCGCATGACCGGACGAAGGGAGCGCCATCCATGGGAGTCGACTCCGCACCGGCACCTGTGCCGGCGGACACGGGCACGGTCACCACGGCGGTCCCGGCCCGCCTCGACCGCCTGCCGTGGTCACGGTGGCACTGGATGATCGTGATCGGCCTCGGCACCGTCTGGATCCTCGACGGCCTCGAGGTCACCATCGTCGGCAACGTCGCCGGCCGCCTCGCGGAGGAGGGCAGCGGCCTCGACATCACCTCCGCGCAGGTCACCGGCATCGCCGCCGCCCTGTACGTGGCGGGAGCCTGCTCCGGAGCGCTGTTCTTCGGCTGGCTCACCGACCGCTACGGCCGCAAGAAGCTCTTCATGATCACCCTGGCGGTGTACCTCGGCGCGACGGCGATGACGGCGCTGTCGTTCGAGTCCTGGTGGTTCTTCCTCTTCCGCTTCCTCACCGGCTTCGGCATCGGCGGCGAGTACGCGGCCATCAACTCGGCGATCGACGAGCTGATCCCGTCCCTCTACCGGGGCCGGGTCGACCTCATCATCAACGGCAGCTACTGGCTCGGCGCCATCGGCGGCGCCCTGCTGTCGATCGTCATGCTGGACACCGACATCTTCCCGAAGGACCTCGGCTGGCGGCTCAGCTTCGCCCTGGGCGTCGTCCTCGGCCTCGTCATCCTGCTCGTACGACGGCATGTGCCGGAGAGTCCACGCTGGCAGTTCATCCACGGCCGGGGCGAGGCCGCCGAAACGCTGGTGTCCTCGGTCGAGCGCGAGATCGAACGGGAGAAGGGCGAGGCGCTGCCGCCGCCGGCCGGCGAGATCACGATCCACCAGCGCAGGAGCATCGGCTTCGGTCTCATCGCGAGGACGGTCTTCGCCCGCTATCCGCGCCGCGCGGTCCTCAGCCTGTCCCTGTTCATCGGGCAAGCCTTCCTCTACAACGCGATCACCTTCGGGTTCGGCGCCATCCTCACCACGTTCTTCGACGTGCCGACCGGACACACCGGGTACTACTTCGCCGTCATCGCGGCGGGCAACTTCATCGGCCCGCTGCTCCTCGGCAGGCTCTTCGACACCGCCGGACGCCGGATCATGATCTCCTCCACGTACCTGCTGTCGGGCCTGCTCCTGTTCGGGACGGCGTGGCTCTTCGGCCGGGGCTCGCTGACGGCGACGACCCTGACCGTGTGCTGGTGCGTGGTGCTGTTCTTCGCGTCGACCGGTGCCTCCAGCGCGTACCTGACCGTCTCCGAGATCTTCCCCATGGAGACCCGGGCGATGGCCATCGCCTTCTTCTACGCCCTGGGCACCGCGGCCGGCGGTATCAGCGGTCCGCTGGTCTTCGCCGAGCTCACCGAATCGGGCGTCGTCGGCGACACGGTCCTCGCGTTCCGGATCGGCGCCGGGCTGATGTGCGCCGCCGGCCTGGTGGCGGCGTTCCTGGCGGTCAACGCGGAGCGGCGCTCCCTTGAGGACATCGCCGAGCCCCTGTCGGTGGCGAAGCCGGACACCCCCTAGATGTCAGGGCTCCCACTTCGGCCAGGGCGCTGCCTCCCGCTCGTACAGCTCCCGCAGGTGCCGCCACCGCTCGGGCGTCCACTCCCGCCAGTCCGTCGGGCGGCCGTCGAGCGCCTCGGCGAGCAGCTCGAAGTGATCGTGCCACCTGGCCAGACAGTCGAGGCGGTACTCCCGCGACCCCCGCACCTCGTTGGTGAAACGCAGCACGGTCGACCCGCCGCCCCCGGAGGGCCCCTGCTCCAGATGGAACCGGATCCGTCCGAGGGTCGTCGGTTCGACCGTGTACTCGGCGACGTAGTCGGGATCCCAGGCGGTCACCCGCCCCGAGACCTCGGTGTCGGCGTCGAGCCGGCGGAGGGTGACCCGGCCGCCGAGCCGGGGTTCCAGCGGGTCCGCCTCACCGAGCCAGCCCGGCAGCCCCTCGGGGGAGGCGACCGCCGCCCAGACCTCGGGCAGCGGATGGGGAAGCTCGACGACGAACCGCAGCAGGTGCGTGTCCCCGTCGTGGGTCTCGCTCCTGCCCCGGGGTATCTCGCTCATGTCTCAAGCGTGGCCCCGGGCCCCCTCACCCGCGAGCTCAGACGCCCGCGTACGAGTGCTTGCTGGTCACGAAGATGTTGACGCCGTAGTAGTTGAAGAGGAAGCAGGCGAAGGCGATGAGCGCGATGTACGCGGCCTTCCGGCCCTTCCAGCCGGCCGTCGCGCGCGCGTGGAGGTACGCGGCGTAACCGACCCAGGTGATGAAGGACCAGACCTCCTTGGCGTCCCAGCCCCAGTAGCGGCCCCACGCGTCGCCGGCCCAGATCGCGCCCGCGATGATCGTGAACGTCCAGAGCGGGAAGATGGCCGCGTTGACCCGGTAGGAGAACTTGTCGAGGGAGGCCGCGGAGGGCAGCCGCTCCATGACCGAGCGCGCGAAGGCGCCGGGGTTCCCGCCGGTCGCCAGCTTGTTCTCGTACGAGTCGCGGAAGAGGTACAGCAGGGTGGCGACCGCGCCGAGGTAGAAGACCGCGCCGCAGAAGATCGCGGTGGAGACGTGGATCCACAGCCAGTACGAGTCGAGCGCGGGAACCAGCTGGTCACTGGGGGTCTTCAGCCAGGTGGTGGCCATGCCCAGGTCGAGGAGGACCGTGGTCACGAGCGGCAGACCGATCCAGCGCACGTTCTTCTTGGCGACGAGGAAGCCGAGGTACGCGCCGACCGCCACCGTGGAGAAGGTGGTGGAGAACTCGTACATGTTGCCCCAGGGGGCCCGCTGCACGGCGAACGCCCGGGAGACCACGCCCGAGGCCTCGACCAGGAAGGCGAGGGCGGTGAGCGAGACGGCGATCCGGCCGTACAGGTCGCCCTTGACCGTGCCGCCGGCGGCGCCGGGGCCGTCCGGCACGTCACGGGTGCCGGCGGCGGCGCGGGTGACGACCTTCGGCTTGTCCAGGACGGCGGTGCCACCGCTCTGCTTGACCTGGACCGTCACGGCGGCGGTGGCGGGGCGCGCGGTGAGGGCGGCGGCGGTACGGCCGACCTTGCTGCGGCTGCCGAGGACCCACTCGGCGATATGGGCGAAGAAGGCCAGGGTGTAGACGGCCATCGAGGAGTAGATGAGCAGGTCGCTCATCTGCGCCAGGCTCTCGTTGGTCGTGGCGGCGAGGATCACTTGTCGGCCTCTCCAGAAGGGGCGGGGTCTTCCGCGGGGTCTTCCGCGGGTTCCGGCAGGGCGTCCGGATCGGCTTGCGTGGTGGGGGGCGCCTGCGCGGTGAGCGCGACCGCGAGATCGCCCAACTCCTCCGGCAGCTTGGCGGACTCGCTCCGGCCGAGCCCGGCCATCTCGACGACGGTCACGCCGTCCTCACCGCGGACGGCCCGGACCCAGACCCGGCGCCGCTGGATGAAGAGCGAACCGGTCAGACCGGCGATCGCGGCGATCGCGCCCGCGAGGGCGAGGCCGTTGCCGGGCTGCTGCGAGATCTGGAAGCTCGCCCACTCCTTGATGTCCTTCTCGAAGGTGATCGAGCCGGCGCCGTCGGGGAGCCTCATGGTCTCGCCGGGCAGCAGCCGCTTGGCGAGCTTGTTGCGGGACGCGTCCGTGAACTGCTTCATGTGGGACTTGTCGAGCTGGTACACGTTCTGCGGAAGACCGGAGTCGACCCCCAGGTCGCCGTGGAACCCGGTGAGCGCCATCACGGGGAAGTCCAGCGCCGGGAACTGCGAGAACATCGTGCCCGAACCCGCGCCCGCGAAGGTCGGCACGAAGAAGGCCTGGAAGCCCAGCTGCTCCTTCTCGCCCTTCTTGTCGCGGTAGCCGTCCATCACCTTGATGGCGCCGGTGGACGTGATGTTGTTGTCGATGGGCAGCAGCGGCACGGCACCGTGGAAGACGGTCTTGCCGCGGCCGTCCTTGACGGTGACGACGGGCGCGTAGCCGTGGGCGATCAGATAGACCTTGGAGTCGCCCACCTCGAGCGGCTCGTTGACCCGGATGACGGCCTTCTTGTCCGTACCGCCCTGCGAGTAGGAGACCTTCGCCTCGAAGGTGCGGGGCGTGCCGCGCTGGGGGCCGCTCTTCTCGTACGTGCCGTCGAAGGCGTCGAGCTTGAAGCTGAACGGCTCCAGCTCGTCGATGCCGAACTGGGAGCCGGACTTGAAGTCGTCGTACTGGGTGAGCGTGTTGGAGAAGCCGTCGCCCTCGACGACCAGTTTGCCGCCCTCGGACTTGAAGAGCTGGCCCCAGGCGAAGGCGACGAGCATCACGATCAGGGCGACGTGGAACGCCAGGTTCCCGGCCTCGCGCAGATAGCCCTTCTCGGCGGCGATCGCGTCGCCCGCCGTGTGGGCGCGGAAGCGGCGTCCCTTGAGGAGGGTGAGCGCGGCCTCGTGGACCTGCTCGGGCTCGGCCCCGGTGCGCCAGGTCGTGTACGCGGGGAGGCGGTCGAGGCGCTTGGGGGCGCCCGGCGGGCGGCTGCGGAGCTGGCCGACGAACTGCCAGCTGCGCGGCACGATGCAGCCGATGAGGGAGACGAACAGCAGGATGTAGATCGCGGAGAACCACACCGAGCTGTAGACGTCGAAGAACTGGAGCTTCTCGTAGAGCGGGGTGAGGGTCTCGTGCGCCTTCTTGAAGTCGGCGACCTTCAGCTCGTCCGCGCTGGTCTGCGGGATGAGGGAGCCGGGGACGGCGCCGAGGGAGAGCAGGAAGAGCAGGATCAGGGCGACCCGCATGGAGGTGAGCTGTCGCCAGAACCAGCGGATCCAGCCGACGACCCCGAGCGTGGGGCCGCCGATGCCGGTCTCTTCCCGGGGGGCGGTCGACAGCCGGGCCCCGGCGCTGCCGACGTTGTCCCGCTGCTCCGGCGTCTCGCTCGTCTCGGTCTTGCTCATGGAACTCAGATCCCCACCGTGAAACCGCTGGACCAGCCCTGCATCGTGGCGACCATGCTGTCCCACGCGCCCGTGAGGAGCAGGACGCCGGTGACGATCATCATGCCGCCACCGATCCGCATCACCCACACATAGTGCTTCTTCATCCATCCGAACGCGCCGAGGGCCTTGCGGAAGGCTACGGCGGCGAGCACGAACGGTACGCCGAGGCCGAGGCAGTAGGCGAAGGCGAGTATCGCGCCGCGCCCGGCGCTGGCCTGCTCCAGGGCGAGGGCGTTGACCGAGGCGAGCGTCGGGCCGATGCACGGCGTCCAGCCGATGCCGAAGAGCGCCCCGAGGAGCGGGGCGCCGACCAGGCCGGCGACGGGCTTCCTGTGGAAGCGGAACTCGCGCTGGGTGAACCAGGGCATCAGGCCGAGGAAGAAGACGCCCATGAGGATCATGAGCACGCCGAGGACCGTGGTGAGCGTCTCTCGGTACTCCTGGAGGGTCGACCCGAAGTAGCCGAAGAGCGCCCCGCCGGACACGAACACGGCGGTGAAGCCGAGGACGAAGAGGACGGCCCCCGCCGTCATCCGGCCGCGCCGGCTCTCGGCGAGGTCGGTGCCGGTGACCCCGGTGACGTAACTGAGGTAGCCGGGGACGAGCGGGAGGACGCACGGCGAGAAGAAGGAGACCAGACCGCCGAGGACCGCGAGGGGCAGGGCGAGCAGCAGGGCTCCGCTGGTGACCGTCTCGTTCACCGGCTCACTTCTCCTTGAGGAGGGGCTCGATCATCGACCGGAGCTTCTCCTCGTTGAGTGCCATGAGCGAACGGGCCGCGATCTTGCCCTCCTTGTCGAGGACGACGGTGGAGGGGATGGACTGCGGGCTGAGCGTGCCCTTGGGGAAGCCGAAGAGGATGAGCTTGCCCTGCGGGTCGTAGAGGCTCGGGTAGGTGACCCCGTAGTCCTCCTCGAAGGCGAGCGCGGGCTGCTTGTTGGGGTCGCGGGTGTTGAGTCCGACGAACTCGACGCCCTTGCCCTTGAGGTCCTTGGCGACCTTGGCGAAGTGCGGGGCCTCGGCGCGGCAGGGGCTGCACCAGGAGCCCCAGGCGTTGAGGACGACGACCTTGCCCTTGAGATCGGCGACGTCGAGCTGCTTGCCGTCGAGGGTCTCGCCCGCGAGCTTCCCGGTGGACGCGCGCTCCCCCTTGGCCGCGGTGGAGATGCCGCCCGTGTTGGTCACGAAGTTGGTGTTGCCACCGCCGCCGGACTTGCCGTTGCTGTCGCCGCCGCAGGCCGAGAGCGCGAGGGCGGCGGTCAGCACTCCGACGGCGAGCAGGGTGCGTCGAGGGGCACGGCTAAGGCTCATGTGAAAAGTTTCGCATGGGCGTTTGGGGGATCTTGGGCACCCCCCTACGTGCCCGTAAAGCCCCTTGTCAAGATCGCCTAAGCGACGGGCCTGTTTCTAGCTCGGGGTGGACGTGGGGACCGGCTCGGGCCTGAGGAAGGCGTTCCAGCCGCCGGCGGGCTTCTGTCCCACGTCCAGTGAGCGCAGCTTCCCGAGGATCTTCGGGTCCTGGACGTCGAGCCAGTCGACGAACTGCTTGAAGGAGACGAGCCGGACGTCCTTCTTCCCGGCCATTCCCTTGAGCGCGTCCTCGACGGCGTCCATGTAGATGCCGCCGTTCCACTGCTCGAAGTGGTTGCCGACGTAGAAGGGCGCGCGGTTCGACTCGTACGCGCGCGTGAAGCCGCCGAGCAGGGCGTCGGTGGCCTGCTTGCGCCAGCCCGGGTAGCGCGAGGGCATGCCCTTCGTCGTGTTCTTCGACTGGTTGGCGAGGATGTTGTAGTCCATGGACAGGACCTCGAAGGAGTGCCCGGGGAAGGGCACGGCCTGGAGCGGCAGGTCCCAGATGCCCTGGCGCTTGACGGGCCAGGTCTGGCGGCCGCCGGGCGAGCTGGCGTCGTAACGCCAGCCGAGCCGCTTGGCGGTGGGGAGCAGGTTGTCCTGACCGAGGAGGCAGGGCGTACGGCCTCCGACAAGCTCCTTCGAGTAGTCGAAGGGCAGCGGGTCGAGGTCGGTCCAGCCGCTGTTCGTCTTCCACTCGGTGACGAACTTCATCGCCTGGTCGATCTCGCTCTGCCACTGGGCGGGGGTCCAGTTGCCGACGGAGCCGGAGCCGCCGCAGAAGTGCCCGTTGAAGTGGGTGCCGATCTCGTGGCCTTCGAGCCAGGCCTGCCGGACGTACTTCAGGGTGTCCTTGATGTGGTCGTCGGTGAGGTAGCCGATGTCGGAGGCGCCGACGCGGTTGTTCGGCGGCCGGTAGAGGTTCTTCTTCGACTCGGGGAGGAGGTAGATCCCGGAGAGGAAGAAGGTCATCGCCGCGTCGTGGTTCTTGGCGACTTCGAGGAAGCGCGGGAAGAGGCCGTTGCCGACCTCGCCGGCGCCGTCCCAGGAGAAGATCACGAACTGAGGCGGGGTCTGGCCGGGTTCGAGCGGGACGGGGGCGTCGGGCTGATGCGGCTGCTTTCCGGTGTCGGCCGTGGAACCGTCACCGATGAGCCGGGCGTCGTCCTTGGTCGGGGCGGCCGTGCTCGGGTCCGCCGAGACGTCTCCACCCTTGCCGGGTCCGGAACGTCCCGGCTTGTCCTGGTTGTTGGTGCTGCACGCGGCCACACCCATCGCCGCCGCCGCGCCGAGGCCCGCCCCGAGCAGCCCCCTTCGACTGATCCCACTGATCCCGCGCATGACATCCCCATTCGCGCTGACGTATGACCTGAACGTCATCCAAACCGACAATGAGTGAGATGCCGGGACGAACACGTAGGTTCCGGGAAATAGCACAAAAATTTCAGGGCGACCGGTTGGCATGAACACCACCCGATCGCCCTGAACTGTGGACCTTGCGCAGCCGCGCTGTCCAGTGCGGCGCCACCGCGCCCCGGAGACCTACGCCCCGAAGGCCTTCGACTTCCCCTTGGCCGGCTTCGCACCCGCCCTGAGGTGCACGGGGACGAGGTCGAGCGCCGGCTCGCTGTACCCGACCGAGACGATCCTGTCGCCCTGGTACGTGAACGAGGTCAGCGAGGCCAGCGTGCACTGCCGCCGCCGCGGGTCGTGCCAGAGCCGCCGCTTCTCCACGAAGCTGCGGACGATCCAGATCGGCAGCTGATGGCTCACGCAGACCGCCTCGTGCCCCCGAGCCGCGTCCTTCGCCGCGTCGAGCGCACCCATCATCCGGACGACCTGCTCGATGTACGGCTCGCCCCAGGACGGCTGGAACGGGTTGGTCAGGTGCTTCCAGTTCCCCGGCTTCCGCAGCGCCCCGTCGCCGACACCGAAGGTCTTGCCCTCGAAGACGTTCGCCGCCTCGACCAGACGGGGGTCGGTCGCCACGTCCAGACCGTGCGACTTGGCGACCGGCTCCGCCGTCTCCTGCGCCCGCTCCAGCGGGGAGGCGACGACGTACGTGATGTCCCGGCCGGCCAGGTGCTCGGCGACCCGGTCCGCCATCTCCCGGCCGAGCTCGGACAGGTGGTAGCCGGAACGGCGCCCGTACAGCACGCCGTCGGGGTTGTGGACCTCGCCGTGCCGCATCAGATGGACGACGGTGATCTCGTCGGCCTTGTCGTTCACCTGGCTCATGCCGTCGCCTCCGCGGCGGCACGCGCGGCGGCCGGCAGGGCGGCGGCGATCCGCTCGATCGCCCGCTCGTCGTGGGCGGCCGACACGAACCAGGACTCGAAGGCGGACGGCGGCAGATAGACGCCGTCGGCCAGCATCGAGTGGAAGAAGGCGTTGAAGCGGAAGGCCTCCTGCTGCTTCGCCTCGTCGTAGTTCCGCACCTCGTCGGAGGTGAAGAAGACCGAGAACATGTTGGAGGCGGTCTGCAGCCGGTGCGCGACACCCTCCTTGGCCAGGGCACCGGTGACGAGCCCCTGGATCTCCTTCGACACCGCGTCGACCTTCTCGTACGCCGCGTCGTCGAGCAGCCGCAGCTGCGCGAGCCCGGCGGCGGTCGCGATCGGGTTACCGGAGAGCGTGCCCGCCTGGTAGACCGGCCCGGCCGGCGCCAGATGCCCCATGACGTCGGCACGGCCACCGAACGCGGCGGCCGGGAAGCCGCCGCCCATGACCTTGCCGAAGGTGAGCAGATCGGCCTTCACCCCGTCGACGCCGTACCAGCCGGCCTTCGACGTACGGAAACCGGTCATCACCTCGTCGGAGATGTACAGCGCGCCGTTCTCCCGGCACAGGTCCGCGAGGCCCTGGTTGAAGCCCGCCACCGGCGGCACGACACCCATGTTGCCGGGCGAGGCCTCGGTGATGACACAGGCGATCTCGCCCGGGTGCGCCGCGAAGGCGGCCCGCACCGCGGCCAGGTCGTTGTAGGGCAGCACGATCGTGTCGCCGGCCTGGGCGCCCGTCACACCGGGCGTGTCCGGCAGCCCGAGCGTGGCGACACCGGAACCCGCCGCGGCCAGCAGCGCGTCCACGTGGCCGTGGTAGCAGCCCGCGAACTTGACGACCTTGGCGCGCCCGGTGAACCCGCGGGCCAGCCGGATCGCGGACATCGTCGCCTCGGTACCGGAGGAGACGAGACGCACCTGCTCGACCGGCTCGATCCGCGCGACGATCTCCTCGGCGAGCGCGACCTCACCCTCGCCGGGCGTACCGAACGAGGTGCCGCGGGCCACCGCGGCCTGCACCGCGGCGGTGACCTCGGGGTGCGCGTGGCCGAGGATCATCGGTCCCCACGAGCACACCAGGTCGACGTACTCCCGACCGTCCGCGTCGGTGAGGTACGGACCGGAACCGGACACCATGAACCGGGGCGTACCGCCCACGGCCCGGAAGGCACGCACCGGTGAGTTCACGCCGCCGGGCGTCACGAGGGAAGCGCGGTCGAAAAGCGTCTGTGAGACTGGGGCTTCGTATGAATACGGCACTGTGATCCTGACCTGCGAGAACGACTTCGGGCACGACATCGGGAACGGAGGGACGGCGGTGAGCATCCTGTCTGTTACGCCGGGGCGCTCCCCCTCCGCGTCTGCGAAACTGGGGCCTCATAGGGATGACTCACGGAATCCATGGTGTCAGAGGCCACGGCGTTCTTGCGGACAGGTGTTTCACCGTACGAACGCGGGGGAGGTCACTGACACGATGATCGGGTCGCGCGGCGGGGTCGTGTTGCCGAGAAAAAGCAGTCGGGTGGAGATATGCATCGCGGTGGCGGACCGGGCGAGGGGACGGACGACCTGGGTCCGGAGTCTGCCCGGCGGGGGAGGCACCGGCGCCGGCGGGCCGAGGACCCGACCGCGTCGGAGCGCCGGGCGAGCCCGGACCCCGCTGCGGAACCGCCTCCCGCTCCCGGGGGCCGGAGCTTGGGCGTGACGTACAAGTACTTCGGCGCGCCCAACAGCGCGACGGCGGCCCAGGTCCCGATCTCGATGCGCCCGGAGGAGCTCGGCGGCGACGAGCTCGGCATGGGCGGCATGTTCACCAAGATCAAGCCGGAGACCATAGCGGCCATGGTCCTGACCGGCATCCAGGGCATGCCCCTGAACAAGGTGCCCCCGCTGGAGCTGGTGGTCCTGCACCCCGACTACGCGGTGGTGAAACTGCCGATGACCGTGGTCGACCCGCTCCGCGCGATCGGCGAGGAGTCGGTGGGCGCCGCCGCCTTCATCTGGTCCACGGTCCCCGACCGCGGCGGTCCGCGCGACGCCTTCGACGTCTACCAGCTGCTCCACGAGTGGCAGGACTTCTCCGTCCGCCTCCACGAGGCGGGCCACCAGCCGTACTGCCTGGTGTGGCCGTGAGCTGACGTCCCCCGCGTCCCGAACTCCCCGGGCAGGCGTTTCGCCGCACTTCCGGCACTCATAAGTGCTGAAGTTAGGACGAATGGTATGTAATGCGCGGACATGGTGCCCTCGGGGAGCCCGTATGCCCCGAGGAGCCCCTGCGCCGGGCGGGAGTCCCTGACGAGGAAGGACCTGACGCGTGAGCGGAGTACGAGAAGCACGAGGCCTGCGAGTGGCCGGCGAACCGATGCAGATCGGCGAGGTCGCCGCCCGCACCGAACTGTCCCTGCGCACGATCAGGCAGTACGAGGACAGCGGCCTGGTCGTCCCGTCCGCGGCCTCGCCGGGCGGCTTCCCGCTCTACACCGACGCGGACGTGTCCCGCCTGATGGTGGTCCGCCGGATGAAGCCGCTCGGCTTCACCCTCGACGAGACCCGGGAACTGCTCACGGCCGTGGACCGGCTGGCCGCCGAGCGCGCGGGCACGGACACGGAACTCGACCCGGACGAGCGGGCCGCACTCCTGGCCCGCGTCCGCGGCTTCGAACAGGCCGCGGCGGAACGCGTCGCCGAACTGCGGGCCCAGCTCGCCCGAGCGGAGGAGTTCGCCGACTCCCTCCGCCGCACCCGGCTGACGGCGACACCGGCGTGACGGCCGGGGGACCGGCGGCCCGGGCCTGACCGGCGGGCGGCGGGGCTGGGGCAGGCCGACCTGATCCGGATGGGCAACTCGCTTGCCCGAGCCGTCCGCCGGCCCGCCGTTCAGGAAGCGAGCGCCTCGGCGAGGCCACGGAAGAAGCGCGCGTACGCGGCCGGGCTCGGCGGGGTCTCGGGGTTCCACGGCATGGAAGGGACGCCGGACAGAGCCTCGTCCGGCGCCGTGGCATGGCCGCGGTCGTCGAAGAGGACCAGGCCGGGACGGAGTTCCGTGGCGCGGCCCCAGTCCGTGGTGAGCCAGTTGGCGCCGGGCCCGGGCCCCGGTTCGACAAGGCGGACCCCGAGCTCGGCGAGCCGCGCCAGCTCCGGCCAGGCCTGCGGCCGTGCCAGGTGCACCTGGTCCGGGCCGGCCCCGGAGAGGGCGAGCACGGCGAGCCCGCTCCGGCCGGCGGCCTCCCGGAGCGTGTCCTCGGCGGCCCGGAGCCCGGCCGCGGAGCCCGCCGCATCCGCCCCGGCGTCCGACCGGACGGCCCCCAGGCTGACGGCCAGCGCGCCGAAGCGGTCGAGTATCGCCGGCAGCCTCAGCTCGTTGCCGACGGAGAGCGCGACGAGCGGCACCCCGGCCCGTTCGGCGACGGCCTCGTCAAGCGCGTACGGGCTCTTCCCGTCGTAGGTCACGTCGACGATCACGTCCGGCCGCAGCTCCCGCAGCAGCGCCTCGTCCAGGCTCCGCCCCGGCCCGAGGTAGGTCACCCCGGCCGCCCGCAGCCCGCCCTCCTTGGCCGGGTCGAGGACCTGGCCGTCGTGCCCCGAGCCGTACACGGCGACCGGCGTCACGCCCAGGTCGCACAGGGCCGCCCCCGCCCGCACGTACGCGATCACCCGCCGCGGCACACGCGCCGCGCCCAGCTCCGTACCTCTGTCGTCCGTGAAACCCCATGGCTGCGCCCCGGACATACGGCTGCTCCCTCCCCGGCCGGAATGTGCCTCTTCCGCCACCTTGGAGCGGTTCCCCGGCGCGCACAAGAGGGCCTCCCGCCCCCGCCGGGCGGCCGGGGCGGGAGAGGCCCGGCCGGGCGGGGACCTCGGTCCCGGGCCCCCTGCCGAAAGCCCGCCACGGGGTGTTAACTGAACAGATCGGGAGGAAGTAGCAGGAATCTTCGATTCCGTCGTGTCCGCGCGTCACCTGCCGGGGCGCGCCGCGCACGGCGACCGAGGGCCTCGAACCGCTGCCCTTCGCCCCGGCCTGCCGGTCCTCACACCCCTGGAGTGAGCCATGTCCTTGCCCGGCCGGTTCTCCGACCCCCGTGTGATCACGCTCGTGTGTCTGCTCGCCGTCCCGACGGTGGTGTGGCTGTCGCTGAGCCTGCGGTCCCGGGCCCGCGACCGGGCCCGTACGCCGCTGGAGCGCGTCTGGCACCCGCAGGAGTCGGTGGAGCTGACACCCGCGGAGGAGCATGCCTTCGGACAGGTCGTCTCCCGGCTCTCCTCCGGCTCCCCGGGCCACCCGCGCTGAGCGGCGAGGCCCTGGGGCTTCAGGCCACCCGGGCTCGCGGATCGCGTCCCGTCGTGGCGAGCAGCCGCTCGAACGCGGTGGCGTCCGCGGGCACGTCGACCGCCTCACCGAAGACCTTCATCCTCCGCGCCATGGGCGCCATCCCCTCCACCTCCGCGACGAGCCCCGCGACCACCGCGGGGTCGGGCGCGAAGCTCCGCCCGGTGGCGCGGGCCAGGTCCCAGGCGTGCACGGTCAGGTCGAGCAGCACCATGCACCCGACGGTCCGCGCGGGCAGCCTCATGGCTCCGGACGTGCCTTCCTCGGCACCGGGCGCCGACCACGCCTCGACGAGCTTGCCGGTCTCGGCCTCGAAGTGGTCACGCCAGTCCGCGTCGGCGAGCCGGTCGGGGGTGCGGGAGAAGTCGGCCGGCTGCTTGGCGGCGAGTGCCCGGAAGTTCACGACGACGTCGAAGAGGTGGTTGAGCAGAGCGCGCACGTCGTACTCGGCGCAGGGCGTGGGCGCGCCGAGCGAGGCGTCGGCGGTGGCCCTGACCAGGGGCGTGGCCCGCGCGGCGGCGGTACGGAGCAGGTCACCGACACGGGGCGGGGCTTCGTTCGTCATGGCACCGATGGTGGCGGAGCATGCCCACCGGGGTCTTGAAGAAACGCGCCAGGGCGCGGAGGGGTCCCTGGCGCGCGGAGCAGTCCCTAGCATCGGAGGATGTCCGCCTCCGCTCCCCGCCGGGACACCCGGGGAATCGTCGACCCGGCCGAACTGCTCTCCCGGGTCCGCTTCCGCCGCCACGCCCCGGCACCGGAGCTGCGGCCCTATCTGGAGCACTACTGGCTGATCGACTGGGAGCTGCCGGAGCCGTACGCGAGCCATGTCGTCCCGCACCCGTCGGTGAACATCGTCTTCCAGCGGTACGGAGCGATCGGCGCCCCGCCGGCAGCCGCGGAGGCGTCCGCCGAGGTGGCCGGAGTGGGGCTCGGTCTCTTCACCCACAAGCTGACGGAGGCGGGCCGGGTCTGCGGTGTGCAGTTCCGGCCCGGCGGCTTCCGCCCCTTCGCGCGCGCGTGGCCGGTGTCGGCGTGGACGGGCCGCCGGGTCCCCCTCACGGAGGTGTTCCCGGGGCCGGCCACGGACCCCGGCCCGCTGTCGGCCGTCCTCTCCCCCGACGCCGACCACGCGCGCGTGGCGGCGCTCGACACCTTCCTCCTGGCCCACGGCCCCGCTCCCGACCGGGACGCGGACCGGGCCATGGAGCTCGTGGACCTGATCCGCGCGGACCGGTCGGTCCGCAAGGTGTCCCGGCTGGTCTCGACGACGGGCCTCTCGGCGCGTTCCCTCCAGCGTCTCTTCGCGAGCCATGTCGGCGTCGGCCCGAAATGGGTGATCCTGCGCTACCGCATCCACGAGGCCCTGGAACGCGCCGAGGCGGCGGACGGCGCCCCGGACTGGGCGGCGCTGGCGGCGGAGCTGGGCTACAGCGATCAGGCCCATCTCGTACGGGACTTCACGACGACGATCGGGGTGCCGCCGACCGCGTACGCCCGTGGACTGTCGGGGCCCTGATCCGGCGGTCGGTACGACAGACCCTAGGAGGCGTCCTCCGGCGCGGTGAGCGGCCGGGAGAAGTGGAAGGCCACGATGTCGAAGCGCTCGCGCAGGTAGAAGCGGTGGGCTCCGGTGCGGTGGGTGCCGGAGTCCAGGTTGAGCTCGTGGCAGCCGGCGTCGCGGGCCCGGGTCTCCAGGTGGGCGATGAGCGCGCGGCCGACACCGGTGGAGCGGCTGGCGGCGGCGGTCACGAGGTCGTCGACGTAGAGCTTGCGCAGGGAGCTCGTGTTGTTAATGATCCGCCAGCCGGCCGCGCCGACGCAGCGGCCGTCGTCCGCGTAGGCGGCGGTGAAGCGGAGTCCCTGCGGGTGGCCGGCCTCGTGGACCTCGCGGAAGAGCTCCGGGGTCAGGTGGGGGCGGAGTTCGGAGAGGACCGGCAGCAGGTCGCTCTCCAGCCGGGGGTCGCCGAGCTCAAGGTCGATGATCTTCATGGCGGGACGGTACCGCGCTCCTTTTGGGACCCGCCGCCCCGGGCCTCACCGGACGGCGTTCCCCGCCCGCCGCCCACGACCACCGGCACCGGCCCGCCCGGCGTCGGCACCGAATTCCCTGGCCGCCCGCCCGGCGTCGGCACCGAATTCCCTGGCCGCCCACCCCGCCCCGATGCGATCCTGACTCCGTGAACGGACCGGAGATCCAGATCAGTTTCGCCCCCGGCCTGGGGCTCTTCGTCTCGCCGGAGCGGCGCGCGGGCCGTACGACCGTGACCACGGACGGCGCCTCCTCGCTCGGCCATGTCGTGGAGTCGCTCGGCGTACCCCTCACGGAGGCCGGGAGGCTCCTGGTCGACGGACTGCCCGTCGACACCTCGCACGTCCCGGCCTCGGGCGAGACGGTCGTGGTGGAGGGCGTCGGCCGTCCGCAGCAGGTGCCCGGCGCACCGCTCCGGTTCCTGCTCGACGTGCACCTGGGCACGCTGGCCCGGCGCCTGAGGCTGCTCGGGGTGGACGCGGCGTACGAGAGCGCGGACATCGGCGACCCCGCGCTCGCCGCGCTCTCCGCGCGGGAGCAGCGCGTCATGCTCTCGCGGGACCGCGGTCTGCTGCGCCGCCGCGAACTGTGGGCGGGCGCGTACATCTACAGCGACCGTCCGGACGAGCAGCTCCGTGACGTCCTTGAGCGGTTCGCGCCCCCGCTGGCGCCGTGGACGCGGTGCACGGCGTGCAACGGGGACCTGAGCGACGCCGACAAGGACGCGGTCCGCGAGCGTCTGGAGCAGGGCACGGAGAAGACCTACGACGTGTTCGCCGAGTGCGTGGAGTGCGGCCGGGTGTACTGGCGCGGCGCGCACCACAGCCGCCTGGAGGAGATCGTCTCCGACGCGGTACGGGAGTTCGGCGGCGCGACGACCGGCTGACGCGCCGGCCTCGGACCCCGGGCGTCAGGCGTCATGCCGGGCCCGGGGGTCAGGCCTACCCGGCCATGAGGGCACCCCGGCCCCGTCAGGGCGCCTCGGCCGTCAGATAGCGCTGCACGGTCGGGCCCAGCCAGGCCACGATCTCCTCGGCGGACATGTCGACGGCGGGCGGCAGCCGCAGGACGTAGCGGCTGAGCGCCATCCCGAGGATCTGGGACGCGACGAGCGCCGCCCGGCGCGGCGCCTCCGCCGGATCGGGGCAGACTCCCCGGGTGATCGGCCCGAGCTGCTGGGCGAAGATCTCCCGCATCCGTTCGGCCCCGGCGGCGTTGGTGACCCCGACCCGCAGCATCCCGGTGAGGACCTCGTCCCGCTCCCACCGCTCCACGAAGTGGGTGACCAGGACGGCCCCGATGTGCTGCGCGGGCAGTGCGCCCAGTTCGGGCATGCCGATCTCGATCTCGGAGGCGGCCGCGAACAGACCCTCCTTGTTGCCGTAGTAGCGCATCACCATCGACGGATCGATCCCGGCGTCACGGGCGATGGCCCGGATGGTGGCGCGGTCGTATCCGTCGGATGCGAAGCGCTCGCGGGCGGCCTCCAGGATGGCGGCCCTGGTGGCGTCGGAGCGGCGGGCGGTCGTCATATCAACGACTGTAGGCCAACAGGCGTTGACACTCCACCGAGACGCCCCCTACAGTTGCCAACAAGCGTTGACCAACACCTGTTGGCCAACGGTCGTGGGCACCCTGGAGGCAGCCGTGAGCACCACGAAGAAGACAGACACCGACACCCAGGTACTCGTCATCGGCGCCGGCCCCACCGGCCTGCTCCTCGCCGGTGACCTCGCCACCGCCGGCATCGACGTCACCCTCGTCGAGCGCCGCCCGCACGGCCTCGCCAACATGACCCGCGCCTTCGGCGTCCACGCCCGCACGCTTGAGCAGCTCGACGCCCGCGACCTCGCGGACGAGCTCCTCGACACGGGCACCACCCTCACCCGCGCCCAGCTCTTCGGCCGACTCGATCTCGACCTCACCCGGCTGCCCAGCCGCTTCAACCACATGCTCGTCACCCCGCAGTACGAGGTCGAGCGCCTCCTGGAGCGCCGCGCCGTGGCCGCCGGAGTCACCTTCCGGTACGGGACGGAGCTGCGCGGACTGCGCCAGGACACCGACACGGTCACGGCCGAGCTCACCGACGAGGACGGGACCCCGCTCATCCTCACCGCCGGCCACCTCGTCGGCACGGACGGCGTCCGCAGCACGGTCCGGACCGCCCTCGGCCTGCCCTTCCCCGGCGGCTCCGTGATCCGCTCCATCGTCCTCGCCGACGTCCGCCTCGCCGAGGAGCCCGCCGAGTCGTTCACCGTCAGAGGCTCCGGCGACACCTTCGCCTTCCTCGCTCCCTTCGGCGACGGCTGGTTCCGGGTGATGGGCTGGAGCCGCACCCGCCAGGTCGCCGACAGCGAGCCCGTCGACCTGGACGAGGTCCGCGAGATCACCCACAGCGCCTTCGGCACCGACTTCGGCATGCACGACCCCCGCTGGATCTCCCGCTTCCACAGCGACGAGCGCCAGGTCCCGGCGTACCGCGTCGGCCGGGTCCTCCTCGCCGGGGACGCCGCCCACGTCCACTCCCCCGCCGGCGGCCAGGGCATGAACACCGGCCTCCAGGACGCCGCCAACCTCTCCTGGAAGCTCACCGCCGTCCTGCGCGGCGAGGCACCCGACCCCGAGGCACTCCTCGACAGCTACCAGTCCGAGCGCCACCCGGTCGGCGCCATGGTGCTCCGCAGCAGCGGCGCGGTCGTGCGCCTCGCGATGGCCCACACCCCGCTCACCCGCGCCGCCCGCTCCCTCGCCGCCCGCTTCCTCGACGCGGTACGGCCCGCCTCCGCCCGCGCCATGGGCATGATCAGCGGCATCGGCATCGCGTACGCGCCCCCGGCGGGCTCCAGCCGCCCCGCGGGCCGCCGCGCGCCGGACGTGCGACTGCGCGAGGGGCGGCTCTACGAACTGCTGCGCGCCGGCGAGTTCGTCCTGATCGCCCCGGAGGGCGAGCCCCCGGCCCTGCCCGGCACCGCCCCCGTCTCCCCGAAGCACCTCATACGGGCCACCTGGACGGACCCGTCACGCCGGACCGCGGTACTGGTCCGCCCCGACGGCTACGTCCAGTGGACGAGCCGCTGACCGGAGCGCACGTCAGAAGACGTACGGGTCGCCGGTGGCCAGCACCAGCACACGGTGCTGGTCGTTCACCGGGTTCCGGTCGGCCACCCCGTCCCGCCAGGCCGTGCTGATGTCCACGGTCAGCTCGTCCGGAAGCCCCGCGGTCCGCAGATCGAGCGCCAGCTCACCGACACCACCCGCGGCGCGCAGCGCACCCGTCCGGCACGACACCACCCGGTCACTGCTCCACAGACACGCCGGCGGCAGCTCCAGGCCACCCGTCATCCGCTCGGAGAAGGCCAGTCGGACCGTCGCCTGGGAGAGATTCGAAGGCCCGTGGTTCTCGCTCACCAGCCAGACAGCGACCCTGCCGTCCCAGAGCGAGAGATGACCGTGATGGGCCAGATCCGCCTCGGCGCCTCCCACCGTTCGCACGGCACCGACACCCGCACCGGCACCGGCACCGGCACTGACACCGGCACCGGCACTGGCACCGGCACCGGCATTCGCACTCGCCCCCGCACCCCAGACCACCGTCGCCGCCACTGCCGTCGCCGCGAGAGCGACCCCGAGCACGCCCTTCCGCATTCCACGCATGAGCCCAAAATACCTACAGACCATCCCATAGTCTGACAATCCATCAGCCCGCGTGTCCCACGGCACGCTGACCCCATGCCGCCCGCCCGCTCCGTCGCCCTCTTCGCACTCGCCGCCCACGGCGGAGTGTTCGTGGCGGGATCCATCGCCCGGGACATGGCGGCGGACGGCTGCCGGCCCGACCGCTGGGACGTCATCGGCACCCTCGTCCGCCTCGCCGGCATGGCGCCGATCATGTACGCCCCACGAGGCCGCTGACCGGCACCCCCGCCTATCCTGACCGGGCGATCGACGAATCGACCACCTGCGCGAGGAGCACCCCGACATGACTGCCCCCGGTACCCCCATCGCCGTCGTCACCGGAGCGAGCAGCGGAATCGGCGCCGCCACGGCCAGGCAGCTGGCCGCCGCCGGCTACCGCGTGGTCCTCACCGCCCGACGCAAGGACCGCATCGAAGCCCTGGCCGCCGAGATCAAGCAGGCCGGCCACCAGGCCACCGCCTACGCCCTCGACGTCACCGACCGCGCCGCGGTCGACGAGTTCGCCACCGCGTTCCCCACCCTCGCCGTCCTCGTCAACAACGCCGGCGGCGCCCTCGGAGCCGACCCCGTCGCCACCGGCGACCCCGCCGACTGGCGCCAGATGTACGAGGTCAACGTCATCGGCACCCTCAACGTGACCCAGGCACTGCTTCCGGCCCTCACCGCGAGCGGCGACGGCACGGTCGTCGTCGTCTCCTCCACCGCCGGCCACTCCGCGTACGAGGGCGGCGCCGGCTACGTCGCCGCCAAGAACGGCGCCCGCGTCCTCGCCGAGACCCTCCGCCTGGAGATCGTCGGCACCCCGGTCCGCGTCATCGAGGTCGCCCCCGGCATGGTCAAGACCGACGAGTTCGCCACCACCCGCTTCCGCGGCGACACCGACAAGGCCGCCAAGGTCTACGCCGGCGTGGCCGAACCCCTCACCGCGGACGACGTGGCCGACACCATCACCTGGGCCTGCACCCGCCCCCCGCACGTCAACATCGACCTCCTGGTCGTCCGCCCCCGAGCCCAGGCTTCCAACACCAAGGTCCACCGCGAGCTGTAGAACCCCGGGAGGGGCCGGCGCACCGCGCCGGCCCCTCCCGCCCTCACCGGTGCACCGGCTCAGCCCTTCACACAGATGACCTGCTTCAGCTTCGCGACGACCTCCACCAGGTCGCGCTGCTGGTCGATCACCTTCTCGATCGGCTTGTAGGCGCCCGGGATCTCGTCCACGACGCCGGAGTCCTTACGGCACTCCACGCCCCGCGTCTGCTCCTCCAGGTCCCGCGTCGAGAAACGCCGCTTCGCCGCGCTCCGGCTCATCTTCCGGCCGGCGCCGTGCGAGGCCGAGTTGAAGGAGGCAGCGTTCCCGAGGCCCTTCACGATGTACGAGCCCGTGCCCATCGAGCCCGGGATGATCCCGAACTCCCCGGAGCCGGCCCGGATCGCGCCCTTCCGGGTGACCAGCAGGTCCATGCCCTCGTACTGCTCCTCCGCCACGTAGTTGTGATGGCAGGAGATCACCTGGTCGAAGGTCACCCGCGCCTTGCGGAACTCCCGGCGGACGACCTCCTGGAACAGCGCCATCATGATCGCGCGGTTGTACTTCGCGTACTCCTGCGCCCAGAAGAGGTCGTTCCGGTAGGCCGCCATCTGCGGGGTGTCCGCGACGAACACCGCCAGGTCGCGGTCGACGAGCCCCTGGTTGTGCGGCAGCTTCTGCGCCTCGCCGATGTGGTACTCGGCGAGCTCCTTGCCGATGTTCCGGGACCCGGAGTGCAGCATCAGCCAGACCGCACCCGACTCGTCGAGACAGAACTCGACGAAATGGTTGCCGCTTCCGAGCGTTCCCATCTGCTGTCGCGCCCGTTCATGACGGAACTTGACCGCGTCCGCGACCCCGTCGAACCGCGACCAGAAGTCACCCCACCCCGCCGTCGGGAACTGGTACAGCCGTCCCGGGTCCACCTCCGTGCGGTGCATCCCGCGGCCCACGGGGATCGCCTGCTCGATCTTCGACCGCAGCCGTGACAGGTCGCCCGGCAGGTCGTTCGCCGTCAGTGACGACTTGACCGCCGACATCCCGCAGCCGATGTCCACACCGACCGCCGCCGGACAGACCGCCCCCTGCATCGCGATCACCGAACCGACCGTCGCGCCCTTGCCGTAGTGCACGTCCGGCATCACGGCCAGGCCCTTGATCCACGGCAGCGTCGCCACGTTCTGCAGCTGCTGCATGGCCCCGCCCTCGACCGTGGCGGGGTCGGCCCACATGCGGATCGGTACTTTCGCCCCCGGTACCTCTACGTACGACATACTTCCTCGATTCCCCCAAAAAGTCTGATAACGCAAAAACCGGAGCCAAAGCCCGTACAGGTGACAGCGGACCGGCATCAACAGCTGCGTGTGCGATAGACATTGTGTCCATCGGCCGGGTTCGCGCGGCAAACAGTTTTCGGGAAAGACTTCGGGAGAAGGGAGCCTGGGACCGTGCAGCGAAAGAGGTACGCCCCCGGCCGCACCGGGTCCGCGGCGCGCACCGCCGTCGTCCTCACCATCGGCCTCGGCCTCGGGATCGGCCTCTCCGGATGCTCCGCCGACAGACCGGCGGACGACATCACCGTGGACGCCAAGGCCGGCCGCGCCGCGCCCGTCGCGCCCCCCGGCCGCTACCGCACGCTCTTCGAGCCCTGCGGCTCCGTCTCGCAGGCCACGCTCAAGGACCTGCTCCCCGGCGCCGCCGCCCTCGCCGAAGCCGAGCGCGACAAGGCGTACCGGGGCGTCGCGGCGGTGACCTACGACACCGACCGGCGCGTCGGCTGCACGTGGAAGGCCGACACGCAGGACATCTCGCACCGCCTCGTGCTCGACGTCGAGCGGGTCGTGTCGTACGACACCGCCGTCAGCGACGACGCCCGGGCGCAGGAGGTGTTCGTCCGCAAACAGCTCGCGGCCGGCATCCCGCTGCCCCCGACGGCCCCGCCGACCCCCACCACACCCACGAACCCCACAGCCACGTCGAGCGCCACGGTTCCCGGCGCGAGCACCGGCCCCGGTCAGACCCCGGGGAAGACCCCGCAGGGCGCCGCCGCGCCGGCCGGCGCCGTGTCCCCCCAGCCGCCCACGGGCACCACGCCCCCGGCCACGGGCACGACGACCCCCACCACCGGCGACCCCGTCTCCACCGGCCTCGAACCCCGCGTGCTCGAAGGCCTCGGGGACGTCGCGTACGTGAACGACGTCGTGAGCACGGTCGGCGCGAAGGGCTCCGAGCGGGCCGTCAGCGTGGTGTTCCGCACATCGAACGTCATCGTGACCGTCTCCTACCGCGAGCGGACGGCGGGTGCGGCCGAGGCCCCGGACAGCCGGGAGCTGCAGGAAAGGGCCCGGAATCTGGCGCGGCTGCTCGCCGAGCGCCTGGAGGAGTAGCGGTTCGGCTCCACACCGTGAGCGGGCGGCGACCACGTAACGTGTCGCCGTACCCGTGGCCCACCAGCACCCGTGCCCGTGGCCGCCGGACCTCCGGCCGGACCGCACGACAAGCGACTGAAGGAACCATGCAGCGATCAGCCCCGCGACTCACCCGCATACTCGCCTGCGCCGCCGTCCCGGTGATGCTCGTCGTCGCCGGCTGCTCTTCGGACTCCGGCGACGGCGGCTCCGGCGGGGCGGGGTCGAAGGACAGGGGCGGTGCTTCGGCGTCCGCCACCCCTTCGCCCTCGCAGACCACGAAGACGGTCGAGCCGGCGAAGTTCGCGAAGCTGCCCCAGGCGTGCAAGGCGATCTCCGCCAAGACGACGGCTTCGCTGGTGCCCAAGGCGAAGACGAAGAACGGCACGCCCGCTCTCTCCAGTGATCTCACCAGCCGTGGCGGCTGTTCGTGGAACGGTCTCGCCGACAAGGGCGTGAAGGGCTCGCAGTACCGCTGGCTGGACGTGTCGTTCTACCGGTACGAGTCGGACGCCTCGCTCGGCAGCGGTCAGGAGCGGGCGGGGGTGAACCTCGCGAAGGAGCTCGCGAAGGTCGAGGAGACTCCGAACGCCAAGAAGCTCCGTACGGCCACGGCCACGGGCATCGGCGACGAGGCGAAGACGGTCGCGTACCAGCTGCGGAAGACCGACGAGGACTTCGTGTACGCCTCCGTCGTGGCGCGTACCGGCAACATCCTGGTGCTGCTCTCGTACAACGGCGCCGGATACGCGGGTGCGGCCACCCCGACGGAGAAGACGATCATGGAGGGCGCGGTGAAGGCGGCCAAGGAGGCGGTGGCCGCGGTCGCCGCCGCGAACAAGTAGTACGGCGAGTGGCCAACAAGTAGCCACAAACCTGCCCACAGTGGCGTGTGCGTGCGGAGCCCGTCCCTCCCCCGGGGGCCGGGCTCCGTATGCATGTGCCACTCTGTGCGCGCGGGATGTCGAATGACGGGGAGGGGATCGCGGGTGGCCGCGATGCAGCTGACACGCACACACCGGATACTCATCGGCCTCGTCATCGCCGGTGCGCTGATCATCGCGGGGATCGGTTTCGCGGGCTCGTACGCCGCGGTCCGCGAGCTCGCGCTGGACAAGGGCTTCGGCACCTTCTCCTACTTCTTCCCGATCGGTATCGACGCGGGCATCTGTGTGCTGCTCGCGCTCGATCTGCTGTTGACGTGGTTGCGGATCCCCTTCCCGTTGCTGCGGCAGACGGCGTGGGTGCTGACGGCGGCGACGATCGCGTTCAACGGCGCGGCGGCGTGGCCGGACCCACTGGGCGTCGGGATGCACGCGGTGATCCCGGTGCTGTTCGTGGTGGCGGTCGAGGCGGCGCGGCACGCCGTGGGCCGGATCGCGGACATCACGGCGGACAAGCACATGGAGGGTGTCCGGCTGACGCGCTGGCTGCTGTCTCCGGTGCCGACGTTCCGGTTGTGGCGCCGGATGAAGCTGTGGGAGCTGCGCTCGTACGAGCAGGTGATCAAGCTGGAGCAGGAGCGGTTGATCTACCAGGCGCGCCTGCAGGCCCGTTACGGCCGGAGCTGGCGCCGCAAGGCGCCGGTGGAGGCGCTGATGCCGTTGCGCCTTGCCCGGTACGGGGTTCCCCTGGCGGAGACGGCGGCGGCGGGTCTGGCGGCGGCGGGCATCGAGCCGGCCCTGCTGCCTCCGCAGCCGCAGCAGCAGGCGCAGCAGCTCCAGCCGCAGCAGGTGCCTCAGCTGCAGGCGGCGGTGCAGGGGCCTGTCCCCGTACCGCAGCAGTCACCTCAGCAGTCACCGCAGGTGCCCCAACAGGCGCCGCACGCCGGGCTCGCGCAGGTGGAGGCGGAGGCGCCCGGCGGGCCCGTGAACCACGAGAGCCCCTGGTTCGACGCGCAGCAGATCACCCCGAAGACGTACGAGGGCACGTACAACCCGCAGATCGTCGACGGTCTGGAGCCCACGCCCGTCCCGGTCCCGCAGGGCCCGGAGGACGTCCCTCCGCCGGGGCCCGAGCAGTTCGTCGAGTATCCGGAGTACGTGGAGCCGGACCAGCAGGTCCACGAGTTCCGTGAGGTGGTCTACAAGCTGACCTGGGCCTACGCGGTGGAGCACGACCGCTTCCCCGAAGACGCGGAGCTCGCGGCCATGGTGGCCGAGCACCAAGGGACCCAGCAGATCGGTAACCCCGCTCTGCTGCAGCAGCTGATCCCCGAGGTCCAGCAGCAGATCCAGCAGGACATGCAGGACTACCGCACCGCCTGACCCTCGGCCACGGCAAAGGGCCGCCACCCGGTCTCCGGGTGGCGGCCCTTTCGCACGCTCACGCACTCACACGCTCACGCGCCGAGCAGTTTCCTCACCCGGTCCGCGCCCACGGCGAGCAGCAGCGTGGGCAGGCGGGGCCCGGTCTCCCGGCTGACGAGGAGCTTGTACAGCAGGGCGAAGAACGCGCGCTGCGCGAGCTTCAGCTCGGGCGTCGGCTTGGCCTCGGGGTCGAGGCCGGCCATGACCTTCGGGACGCCGTAGACGAGCGTGGTGAGTCCGTCGAGCGACCAGTGGGTGTCGAGGCCCTCCAGGAGCAGCCGGAGCGACTCGCGGCCCTGGTCGTCGAGGGAGCCGAGGAGCTCGGTGTCGGGCTCCTCGCGGACGATGGTGCGCTGGTCGGCGGGGACCTGGCTGGTGATCCAGTTCTCGGCGCGGTCGAGCCGGGGCCGGACCTCGTCGAGGGAGGTGACGGGGTTCTCCGGGTCGAGCTCGGTGAGGATCCGGAGGGTCTGCTCGTCGTGTCCGGCGGTGATGTCCATGACGGAGGCGAGCGTCCGGTACGGGAGCGGGCGCGGGGTGCGCGGGAGCTCTCCGGCGGCGGTGCGGGCGGCGCGGGAGTGGGCGGCGGCGTCGGCGGGCAGGACGGTGCCGTCGGCGACCTTGGCCTCCAGCTTGTCCCACTCGTCGTAGAGCCGCTGGATCTCCTGGTCGAAGGCGATCTTGAAGGACTGGTTGGGCCTGCGGCGCGCGTACAGCCAGCGCAGCAGCGGGGCTTCCATGATCTTCAGCGCGTCGGCCGCGGTCGGTACGCCACCGCGAGAGGAGGACATCTTGGCCATGCCGCTGATGCCGACGAAGGCGTACATGGGGCCGATGGGCTGGACGCCGTCGAAGATCTCGCGGACGATCTGGCCGCCGACGACGAAGGACGAGCCGGGCGAGGAGTGGTCGACGCCGGAGGGCTCGAAGATGACGCCCTCGTAGGCCCAGCGCATGGGCCAGTCGACCTTCCAGACGAGCTTGCCGCGGTTGAACTCGCTGAGCTTCACGGTCTCGGCGAAGCCGCAGTTCGCGCAGGTGTAGGCGAGCTCGGTGGTGTCGTCGTCGTACGAGGTGACGGTGGTGAGGTCCTTCTCGCACTGTCCGCAGTACGGCTTGTACGGGAAGTAGCCGGAGGCGCCGCCGGAGCCGTCGTCCTCGCTCGCCGCGCCGGAGCCCAGCTCGGCTTCGAGTTCGGCTTCGTCGACGGGCTTCTGCGACTGCTTCTTCGGTGCCTTCTTCGTCCGGTACTGGTCGAGGATGGCGTCGATGTCGCCGCGGTGCCTCATGGCGTGCAGGATCTGCTCGCGGTAGGCGCCGGCGGTGTACTGCTCGGTCTGGCTGATCGGGTCGTACTCGACGCCGAGCTCGGCAAGCGACTCGACCATGGCGGCCTTGAAGTGCTCGGCCCAGTTGGGGTGGGGCGAGCCGGCGGGGGCCGGGACGGAGGTCAGCGGCTTGCCGATGTGCTCGGCCCAGGACGCGTCGATGCCCTCGATGCCGTTCGGCACCTTGCGGTAGCGGTCGTAGTCGTCCCAGGAGATGAGGTGCCTGACCTGGTGGCCGCGCCGGCGGATCTCGTCGGCGACCAGGTGCGGGGTCATGACCTCGCGGAGGTTGCCGAGGTGGATCGGGCCGGACGGGGAGAGGCCGGAGGCGACGACGACCGGTTTGCCAGGCGCACGTCGCTCCGACTCGGCGATGACCTCGTCCGCGAAACGGGAGACCCAGTCGGTCTCGGTGCTGCTCTGAGCCACGGTCGGTACGTCCTTCTTCCTGAGGGGTTCTGCCTGACAGCCCTACGAGAGCCATTCTCCCAGACGGAACGAGGCTCTCCGAGGTTGTCCACAGGCGGGGAAATCACGTTGCGCCGCCATGGGACACTTGACAAGCGAATTAGACCTGACGAACTCAACAGGAACGGAAGCTCATGGCCTCGGTCCCTTCCCTCGCTTCGACCGTGCAGCAGCGCCTCGCGGACGGCCTCTCGGCGGCTCTGCCGGATGCCGGTTCCGCCGACCCGCTGCTGCGACGAAGCGACCGGGCCGACTTCCAGGCCAACGGCATCCTGGCGCTCGCCAAGCGGCTCAAGGGCAATCCGCGTGAGCTGGCGACCCAGGTGGTCGCCGCGATCCCGGAGAACGACGTCCTCGCGGAGATCGAGGTGTCCGGCCCCGGCTTCCTGAACATCACGGTCACGGACGCGGCGATCGTGCGGACCCTCGCGGCCCGCGCCGCCGACGCCCGGCTCGGCGTGCCGTTCAACGAGTCGGCGGGGACGACGGTCATCGACTACGCCCAGCCGAACGTGGCGAAGGAGATGCACGTCGGGCACCTGCGCTCCGCCGTGATCGGCGCGGCGATGGTCGAGATCCTGGAGTTCACCGGCGAGAGCGTGGTCCGCCGGCACCACATCGGCGACTGGGGCACCCAGTTCGGCATGCTCATCCAGTACCTGATCGAGCACCCGCACGAGCTGGACCACAAGGCCGAGGACGGCGGCGAGGTCTCCGGCGAGGAGGCCATGTCGAACCTGAACCGGCTGTACAAGGCCTCGCGTGCCCTGTTCGACTCCGACGAGGAGTTCAAGACGCGGGCCCGCGCGCGCGTGGTGGACCTGCAGGCCGGTGACGAGGAGACGCTCGCGCTGTGGCAGCGGTTCGTCGACGAGTCGAAGATCTACTTCTACTCGGTCTTCGACAAGCTCGACATGGACATCCGGGACGCCGACGTGGTCGGCGAGTCCGGCTACAACGAGATGCTGGCGGAGACCTGCCAGATCCTGGAGGAGTCGGGCGTCGCCGTCCGCTCCGAGGGTGCGCTGTGCGTGTTCTTCGACGACGTGAAGGGCCCGGACGGCAACCCGACGCCGCTGATCGTCCAGAAGTCCGACGGCGGTTTCGGGTACGCGGCGACGGACCTGTCCGCGATCCGCGACCGGGTGCGGAACCTGAAGGCGACGACCCTGCTGTACGTGGTCGACGCCCGGCAGTCGCTGCACTTCAAGATGGTCTTCGAGACGGCCCGCCGGGCCGGCTGGCTGAACGACGACGTGAAGGCCGTCCAGCTGGCCTTCGGCACGGTCCTCGGCAAGGACGGCAAGCCGTTCAAGACCCGTGAGGGCGAGACGGTGCGGCTGGTGGACCTGCTCGACGAGGCCGTGGACCGCGCCACTTCGGTCGTGCGCGAGAAGGCCGAGAAGGTGGGCCTGACCGAGACGGAGATCGTCGAGAACGGCCAGTACGTGGGCATCGGCGCGGTGAAGTACGCCGACCTGTCGACGTCCGCCGCGCGGGACTACAAGTTCGACCTGGACCAGATGGTCTCGCTGAACGGCGACACCTCGGTCTACCTGCAGTACGCGTACGCGCGGATCAGGTCGATCTTCGGGAAGGCGGGCGACCGCACTCCGCTGGCCCACCCCGAGCTGGAGCTGGCCCCGGCGGAGCGCGCGCTCGGCCTGCACCTGGACCGGTTCGCCGAGACGCTGTCCGAGGCGGCCACCGAGTACGCCCCGCACAAGCTCACCGCGTACCTGTACCAGCTCGCCTCGCTGTACACGACGTTCTACGACCAGTGCCCGGTCATCAAGCCGGAGCCGGCGCAGGAGGTCGCGGAGAACCGCCTCTTCCTCTGCGACCTGACCGCCCGCACGCTCCACCAGGGCATGGCCCTGCTGGGCATCCGGACCCCCGAGCGCCTCTGACATCCCGAAGGCGCCCCGAGACGAAGCCCCCGGCACGGAATCCGTGCCGGGGGCTTCGTCGTCAGCGAATGGAGTGCGAGGTCCGGCCCGACACCTCGTCGATCTCGGTGTGCGCCTTCTGGAGCAGCTGGGAAGCGAGGTCCATCAGGGCGCGCGCCCCGGCGATCTCCTCACCCACCCGCAGCTGATCCGGATCGGAGGGGTGACGGTTCGCGGTGCCGTGGGCCCGGAACTCGGTGCCGTCGCTGAGCCGGACCATCGCCGCGGCCCGTGTCCGGTCGCCCTCCTCCTGGAACTCCATCTCCACATGCCATCCGACAAGCGTGTGCATCATGAGGACCACCTCCAGCGAGGTACCTGTCGGCTACCTCTCCAGGGTGCGCCGGACGGCGTTCAGTGGCGAGCCGACCCCAGCTTCTGGGCGACCTCGGTGGCCCAGTAGGTGAGGATCATCTGCGCACCGGCCCGCCGGATGCCGGTCAGGGTCTCCTGGATCGCCTTGTCGCGGTCGATCCAGCCCTTCTCCGCGGCGGCCTCGACCATCGCGTACTCGCCGCTGATCTGGTACGCGGCGACGGGCACGTCCACGGACTCGGCGACCTTCGCGAGCACGTCGAGGTACGGCCCCGCCGGCTTCACCATCACCATGTCGGCGCCCTCCTCCAGGTCGAGCGCGAGCTCGCGCAGGGACTCCCGGAGGTTGGCGGGGTCCTGCTGGTAGGTCTTGCGGTCACCGCGCAGGGAGGAGCCGACGGCCTCGCGGAAGGGGCCGTAGAAGGCGGAGGAGTACTTCGCGGTGTACGCGAGGATCGACACGTCCTCCTTGCCGATGGTGTCCAGGGCGTCCCGGACGACGCCGACCTGGCCGTCCATCATCCCGGAAGGCCCCACGACGTGGACGCCGGCGTCGGCCTGGACCTGGGCCATCTCGGCGTAACGTTCCAGCGTGGCGTCGTTGTCGACCCGGCCTTCGGCGTCGAGGACGCCGCAGTGCCCATGGTCGGTGTACTCGTCGAGGCACAGGTCCGACATGATGACGAGCTCGTCGCCGACCTCGGCCTTCACGTCACGGATGGCGACCTGCAGGATGCCGTCGGGGTCGGTCCCGGCCGTACCGGCGGCGTCCTTCTTGTCGTCCTCGGGCACGCCGAACAGCATGATACCGGCGACCCCGGCCTCCAGCGCCTCGGCGGCGGCCTTCCGCAGGGTGTCCCTGGTGTGCTGGACGACCCCGGGCATGGCCTGGATCGGCACGGGCTCGGTGATCCCCTCGCGCACGAACGCGGGGAGGATCAGATCGGAGGAGTGCAGCCGGGTCTCGGCCACCATCCGCCGCATGGCAGGCGTCGTCCGCAGCCGCCTCGGCCGCGCCCCGGGAAAGGATCCGTACGAGTTCATGTCCCGAGGCTACGCCCGCGGCCACGGTGCCTTTGCCAACAGGTTGTGGGCATACGCCCACCCCCGTCGCGGAACACATCCGCCCCCACCCGCGTGCGACCGCACACCCCACCCCGCCCCCGTGTGGGCAGTCGTCCCGCTGGGGCGGGACGGGTGGGCACACGGGACGGCGCGCTCGGCGGCGCCTGCGCCCCTTGTGCCTGGACCCGCACCATGAGCGCGCCACCTCCCCCCGGACCCGCACCAGCAGGCCCCGGCAACGCAAAGGGTGCGGGCCCCCTCAAGAGGACCCGCACCCGAGCAACCGACTACGACTACGTCGTACGACGCCTCCGCGCCCCCGGCCGCCGCTCGGAAGGCCGCGTCACCGGATCCCCCGCCTCCAGCGCCGCCTCCCGCCTCCGCAGCCCGAAGTCCGCCAGCGCCTCCGCCAGCTTGTGCACGGACGGCTCGGGCGACAGGACGTCCACCCGCAGCCCGTGCTCCTCGGCCGTCTTGGCGGTGGCGGGCCCGATGCACGCGATCACGGTCACGTTGTGCGGCTTCCCGGCGATACCGACGAGGTTCCGCACGGTCGACGACGAAGTGAAGAGCACGGCGTCGAAGCCACCCCCCTTGATCGCCTCCCGCGTGTCCGCCGGCGGCGGCGAAGCCCGTACGGTCCGGTAGGCGGTGACGTCGTCGACCTCCCACCCGAGCTCGATCAGGCCCGCGACCAGCGTCTCGGTCGCGATGTCGGCCCGCGGCAGGAACACCCGGTCGATCGGGTCGAAGACGGGGTCGTACGGCGGCCAGTCCTCGAGAAGCCCGGCGGCCGACTGCTCACCGCTCGGCACCAGGTCCGGCTTCACACCGAAGTCGACGAGTGCGGCGGCCGTCTGCTCGCCCACCGCCGCGACCTTGATCCCGGCGAAGGCACGGGCGTCGAGCCCGTACTCCTCGAACTTCTCCCGTACGGCCTTCACCGCGTTCACCGACGTGAAGGCGATCCACTCGTACCGTCCGGTGACGAGCCCCTTGACCGCCCGCTCCATCTGCTGCGGGGTGCGCGGCGGCTCGACGGCGATGGTCGGCACCTCGTGCGGCACCGCGCCGTACGAACGCAGCTGGTCGGAGAGCGACGCGGCCTGCTCCTTGGTGCGAGGCACGAGCACCCGCCATCCGAAGAGGGGCTTCGACTCGAACCACGACAGCTGGTCCCGCTGCGCCGGGGCGCTGCGCTCGCCGACCACGGCTATGACCGGCCGGTGACCCTCGGGCGAGGGGAGGACCTTGCCCTGCTTGAAGACCTGGGCGATGGTGCCGAGCGTGGCGTTCCAGGTCCGCTGGCGGGTGGTGGTGCCGGCGATGGTGACGGTGAGCGGGGTGTCCGGCTTGCGGCCGGCCGCCACGAGCTCTCCGGCGGCGGCGGCCACCGAGTCGAGCGAGGTGGACACGACGACGGTGCCGTCGGAGGCGCCGACCTCGGTCCAGCACCGCTCGTCGGCGGTGCGGGCGTCGACGAAGCGGACGTCGGTGCCCTGGGCGTCGCGGAGCGGGACACCCGCGTAGGCGGGGACGCCGACGGCGGTGGCGACGCCGGGTACGACCTCGAAGGGGATGCCCTCGGTGGCGCAGGCGAGCATCTCGGCTCCCGCGTTCCCGTCGAGGCCGGGGTCGCCGGTCACCGCACGGACGACCCGCCTGCCGCCCCTCGCGGCCTCCATGACAAGATTGGCCGCGTCCCTCAACACGGGGACACCGGCGGTTGTTGACGCCTCGTCAACAATCGTCAGCTCCGGCGTGCTCACCCCCGCGCGCGCGTGGCCGCGAACGACCTCGAGCACCTCCGGCTCGGCGATCAGGACATCCGCTCCGGCGAGGGCCTCCACGGCCCTGAGGGTCAGGAGTCCGGGGTCACCGGGGCCTGCGCCGAGGAATGTGACGTGCCCATGGCCCGCGAAGGCCGGGGACAGCGGGCTGGTGGTCGGGCGGGTGGGGTTCAAAGTGCTCGCTCCCCCATAAGACCAGCCGCACCCTTGGCGAGCATCTCGTCCGCGAGTTCGCGTCCGAGCGCCATCGCCTCGTCGTGCGAGGTGGGTACGGGACCGGTGGTGGACAGCTGCACCAGCGTCGAGCCGTCGGTGGTGCCGACGACGCCGCGCAGGCGCATTTCGGTGACAACCTGCCCGTGACCGGGGTCGTCGGCCAGCAGGTCGGCCAGCGCACCCACGGGTGCGGAGCAGCCGGCCTCCAGGGCGGCGAGCAGGGATCGCTCGGCGGTCACGGCGGCCCGGGTGAGCGGGTCGTCGAGCGCGCCGAGCGCGGTGACGAGTGCGGCGTTCGACGCCAGGCACTCGATCGCCAGGGCCCCCTGGCCGGGGGCGGGCAGGACGGTGTCGACCGACAGGGGGTCGAGCGACAGGGAGCCGGTGAGCTCCTCCGCACCGCCGATGCGGTTGAGGCCGGCCGCGGCGAGGACCACCGCGTCCAGTTCTCCCTTGCGTACGTAGCCGACCCGGGTGTCGATGTTGCCCCGGATCGGGACGCAGGTGATCTCCAGGCCGTGGCTGCGCGCGTACGCGTGGAGCTGGGCCATGCGCCGCGGCGAACCGGTGCCGATCCGGGCGCCCTGGGGCAGCCGGTCCAGCGTCAGGCCGTCGCGGGCGATCAGTACGTCGCGCGGGTCCTCACGCCGGGGGATCGCCGCCAGCACCAGGTCGGGGTGCTGGGTGGTCGGCAGGTCCTTCAGGGAGTGGACGGCGAAGTCCACCTCGTCGGCGAGCAGCGCGTCGCGCAGGGCGGCGACGAAGACGCCGGTGCCGCCGATCTGCGCGAGGTGCTCCCGGGAGGTGTCCCCGTACGTCGTGATCTCCACGAGCTCGACGGGCCGGCCGGTCAGCTGCCGGACGGCGTCGGCCACGTGCCCGGACTGGGCCATGGCGAGCTTGCTGCGCCTGGTCCCGAGCCTCAGTGCCCTCTCGGTCATACTCGCCCTCGGTTCTTGACGTCGGCGTCATTCAGGTCGGCCCGGCTGACAGCAGCCACCGTCTCCGGGTCGAGGTCGAAGAGTGTCCGCAGCGCGTCCGCGTACCCGGCGCCGCCGGGCTCGCTGGCCAGCTGCTTGACCCGCACGGTCGGCGCGTGCAGGAGCTTGTCGACCACGCGGCGCACGGTCTGCGTGATCTCGGCGCGCTGCTTGTCGTCGAGGCCGGGCAGCCGGCCCTCGAGCCGGGCGACCTCGTTGGCCACCACGTCGGCGGCCATGGTGCGCAGGGCGACGACGGTGGGGGTGATGTGGGCGGCGCGCTGGGCGGCGCCGAAGGCGGCGACCTCGTCGGAGACGATGCCGCGTACGAGGTCGACGTCGGCGGCCATGGGCGCGTCGGCGGAGGCCTCGGCGAGCGACTCGATGTCGACGAGCCGGACGCCGGGGATGCGGTGTGCGGCGGCGTCGATGTCGCGGGGCATGGCGAGGTCGAGCAGGGCGAGCGGGGTACGCCGGCCCTGTACGGCGGTCTCGACGGCGTCGCCGGTGAGGACGAGTCCGGTGGCGCCGGTGCAGGAGACGACGACGTCGGCACGTGTCAGTTCGTCGCCGACGGCAACCATCTCGGCGGCGTGGGCGGCCACCCCCGTGCCACCGGGCTCGCTCAGGATCTGTGCGAGCCGCTCGGCGCGGGCGAGGGTGCGGTTGGCGATGACGATCTCGGAGACCCCCGCACGCGCGAGCGTGGCGGCGGCGAGCGAGGACATCGATCCCGCTCCGATGACGAGCGCCCTCTTGCCCTTGGCCCAGGTGTCGACGTCGGTGCCGTCCGTGCCGTCGACGAGTCGCTCGAGCCCGAAGGTGACGAGGGACTGCCCGGCCCGGTCGATCCCGGTCTCGCTGTGGGCGCGCTTGCCGACCCGCAGTGCCTGCTGGAACAGGTCGTTGAGGAGGCGTCCCGCGGTGTGCAGTTCCTGGCCGAGGGCGAGGGCGTCCTTGATCTGGCCGAGGATCTGGCCCTCGCCGACGACCATGGAGTCGAGTCCGCAGGCCACCGAGAAGAGGTGGTGGACGGCGCGGTCCTCGTAGTGCACGTAGAGATACGGGGTGAGCTCGTCCAGGCCGACGCCGCTGTGCTGCGCGAGCAGGGTGGACAGCTCGGCCACACCGGCGTGGAACTTGTCCACGTCGGCGTAGAGCTCGATGCGGTTGCAGGTGGCGAGGACGGTGCCCTCGGCGGCCGGTTCGGCGGCGAGGGTGTCCTGGAGGAGCTTGGCCTGGGTGTCCGCCGACAGCGCGGCCCGCTCCAGGATGGAGACCGGGGCGCTGCGGTGGCTCAGCCCGACGACGAGGAGGCTCATGCCGGCATCACGGCGGGGACGTCCCCGTCGGGTCCCTTGCGGTGGCCGCCCGTGGTGCCACGGGGGGCCGGAGGTGCGGCGGCCACGGCGGTCTCCGCCTCGGCGCCGGTGTCCGCACCGGCCTCGGCGTTCGACTCCTCGCCGGCCTTGCGCTGCTCGTGGAAGGCGAGGATCTGCAGCTCGATGGAGAGGTCGACCTTGCGTACGTCCACGCCGTCGGGCACGGAGAGCACGGTGGGGGCGAAGTTCAGGATGGAGGTGACTCCGGCGGCCACGAGCCGGTCGCAGACCTGCTGGGCGACGCCGGCCGGGGTCGCGATGACGCCGATGGAGACGCCGTCCTCCTCGATGATCCTCTCGAGGTCGTCACTGTGCTGGACGGGGATCCCGGCGACCGGCTTGCCGGTCATGGCGGGGTCGGCGTCGATCAGCGCGGCGACGCGGAAGCCTCGGGAGGCGAAGCCGCCGTAGCCGGCGAGCGCGGCACCGAGGTTACCGATGCCGACGATGACGACCGGCCAGTCCTGGGTGAGGCCGAGCTCACGGGAGATCTGGTAGACGAGGTACTCGACGTCGTAGCCGACCCCGCGGGTGCCGTAGGAGCCGAGGTAGCTGAAGTCCTTGCGGAGCTTCGCGGAGTTGACCCCCGCCGCGGCTGCGAGTTCCTCGGAGGAGACCGTGGGTACGGAACGCTCCGAGAGCGCGGTGAGTGCGCGCAGATACAGCGGAAGCCGGGCGACGGTGGCCTCGGGAATTCCTCGGCTACGGGTCGCCGGTCGGTGAGTTCGGCCAGTTGCCACGGTGCTCCTGCGGGATGAGCGGGGCTGCAGGCGGCCATATGTCCCAAGACCGCCCCGTCGAATGCAGGCTATGTCTTTGTGAACGCGTGCACAAAGATGGTGTCCGTTTTGTCCGGCCAAAGTGACCGGGGTCACGCAACTGGTTCGTATCGTCGCGGAACCGCGGAGCGCGTCAGCGCGTTGAGAACCCGAAGGGGGCATAACCGCACACTCTCCTCACGGCACCGCCCCCGAAAGCCAACAAAACGTCCATGATGGTAGCCGTCTTTCGGTCACGCACCCAGTTCGCGCCGGAGCCGCCCGGCGTCCACGCGCCAGAAGGTGTGCTGCTCGCCGTCGATCAGGACGACGGGAATCTGCTCCCAGTACGCCCGGTGGAGCTCCTCGTCCTGGGTGATGTCCTTCTCCTCCCAGCGTGCCCCCGTCTCCGCGCACACGGTCTCGATCACCGCGCGGGCGTCGTCGCAGAGATGACATCCCGGCTTGCCGATGAGCGTCACGGTGCGCGCTCCGGCGTCCTTCTTCTTCGTCCGTCCGAACATGCGCCCATTCTGTCCCGATTAACAGGAGAGCCCCGCAGTGTTCACGCCGCGGCATCGTCACAACTCGGGAAGTCCCGAACAGACTGGCTATGCTCACCGCATGGCCGCTCTGGGATGGCTCACCCCCCGTAGGCGCTCCGCCACCGCGCGCAGCGTCCTCGCAGGCGAGGCCGCTGCCGAGGCAGCGCGCAAGTCCTCGCTCCAGCTGGAACGGGAGCGGGAGGAGGCGGCGGCCACCACGGAGGCGGAGGCGCCGGCCGAGCCCGAGTTCCCGGTCGTCGGCGACGTACGGGCGGCCGCCTTCTTCGACCTCGACAACACCGTGATGCAGGGCGCCGCGATCTTCCACTTCGGCCGCGGCCTCTACAAGAGGAAGTTCTTCCAGCGCCGTGAACTCGCCCGCTTCGCCTGGCAGCAGGCGTGGTTCCGGCTCGCCGGCGTCGAGGACCCCGAGCACATGCAGGACGCCCGCGACAGCGCCCTGTCCATCGTCAAGGGCCATCGCGTCTCCGAGCTGATGTCGATCGGCGAGGAGATCTACGACGAGTACATGGCCGACCGGATCTGGCCCGGCACCCGAGGCCTGGCCCAGGCGCACCTCGACGCGGGCCAGAAGGTCTGGCTGGTCACGGCCGCCCCGGTCGAGACGGCCACGATCATCGCCCGGCGGCTCGGCCTGACCGGCGCCCTCGGCACGGTCGCCGAGTCCGTCGACGGCGTCTACACGGGCAAGCTGGTCGGCGAGCCCCTGCACGGACCGGCGAAGGCCGAGGCGGTACGGGCTCTCGCCGCCGCCGAGGGACTCGACCTGGGCCGCTGCGCCGCCTACAGCGACTCGCACAACGACATCCCGATGCTCTCGCTCGTCGGCCACCCGTACGCGATCAACCCGGACACCAAACTCCGCAAGCACGCGAAGGACAGGGACTGGCGACTGCGCGACTACCGGACCGGCCGCAAGGCCGCCAAGGTCGGCATCCCCGCCGCCGCGGGCCTGGGCGCCCTGGCCGGCGGCACGGCCGCCGCGGTGGCCCTGCACCGCCGCCGCCACTGAGGCCCGCCCGCCCCCTGCCCGCACGGATCTGCCGATACGTTTCGGCTGCGATCATCTGCGACAACCCCGGACCACGGGCCCTCACCCATCCGTGGTCGAACACCACCGCACAGGTCGACCCGCGGGCATTCCGGGCTCCTTACCCCGCAGCGGCCCGGATCACTCACGCGCCGCGGACTTGAGCACAACGCAACGCCTGCGCAGTCACACTCGAAAGCAAACCGATCAACAACTGCTCATGAACAGCGAGCAGTTTCGACTACAACCAGTAACAGAACCGACGTAACCGGTGATTTGAGCAACTGGGTGTAGCGCTGCCTGTACGAAGCGTTATTCTCCTCAGACGCACAAAGGACCCCTCACGTCGCCACGACGAGTGAACGGTCCCGCACTGCACGTGATGGAAGCTCTGCCTCTGGGAGTCCCGTGTACCCACACGTCGGGGTTGACACCTCGGGCCTGGCTACGCTGCGCGCAACGGTCCTCGACCTCTTGCGCGGCTTCGTCCCCACCGCGTACGCCGGCCCTGTCCCCGCATTCGCCTTCGCCGCCCCGGCACCCGCCGGCCCTTGCTATGCCCTGGCCGACGGCGGCGCCGCCGTGGGCAGACGCGGTGCCCGCTCCGGTACCTCGACCCCCGCCCGCCGGCCCACCGCCGACAGCGACAGCGCCCGCATGATGGACCTGGTCGAGCGCGCCCAGGCGGGCGAGGCCGAAGCCTTCGGCCGCCTGTACGACCAGTACAGCGACACCGTCTACCGCTACATCTACTACCGCGTCGGCGGAAAGGCGACGGCGGAGGACCTCACCAGCGAGACGTTCCTGCGCGCCCTGCGCCGGATCTCCACCTTCACCTGGCAAGGCCGCGACTTCGGTGCCTGGCTCGTCACCATCGCCAGGAACCTGGTCGCCGACCACTTCAAGTCCAGCCGCTTCCGCCTGGAAGTCACCACGGGCGAGATGCTCGACGCCAACGAGGTCGAGCGCAGCCCCGAGGACTCCGTCCTGGAGTCCCTCTCCAACGCCGCCCTGCTCGACGCGGTCCGCCGCCTCAACCCCCAGCAGCAGGAGTGCGTGACCCTGCGCTTCCTCCAGGGCCTCTCGGTCGCCGAGACCGCCCGGGTCATGGGCAAGAACGAGGGAGCCATCAAGACCCTTCAGTACCGGGCCGTCCGCACCCTGGCCCGCCTCCTGCCGGACGACGCCCGCTGACGGGTCCGCGCCCCCCACACGCACCCCCGAACCCCGGTTCCGCGGCTCCGCCCCCGCTCCTCCCCCACGCCTCCACACCCCTCGACCAACTCACAGTCGGTGACGCCTCGATGACGCACTGGTCCGATCATCTTTCGCGCGTAACCCAAGTGCCGCGCCGCTCGTTGTGCGGGATGCAGGCTCCCTGTGGACACGCCATGTCCGCAGCCACTCACTCTTTCGTGTGGATGCGCTCAAGGTGTGCAACCTTCCGGACACCCCGGGGAGTCGACCATCATGACGAGAGGAGGTGCCGCCAGTGATCGCGAACGTATCGGCGCACCGGCGGGCGAACGCCTTCGCCCAGACCCTGGAGGACCGGGCGTCCGAGGGCGCGGCGGCCGAGCAGTCCGAAGCCCCGGCCGAACCGGCCGAGCAGGGACGGCTTCTGGCCTTGGCGGACGGTCTCGGCGAGCTGCCGAAGCCACAGCTGGACCCCGAGGTCAAAGTGGTGCAGCGAGCCCAGCTCGTCGCCGCCATGGAAGCGATGCTCATGGAGGGCAGCGCGGCCGCGAGCGCCACGGTGCCGGAGCAGCGGACCGCCGGCGGCAAGGGCACCCACCGGGCGTCCCCGCTGCGGAAACTGCGCCCCCGTTCCCGCTGGACCAAGGGCCTCGCCGCCGGCGGCCTCACGGTCGGTGTGGCCGCGGGTGCCTTCGGCGGAGTGGCCGCCGCCAGCTCCGACGCGCTCCCCGGTGACTCGCTCTACGGGCTCAAGCGAGGCATGGAAGACATCAAGCTGGGCATGGCGGACGACGACGCGGACCGCGGCGGCATCTACCTCGACCAGGCATCCACCCGGCTGAGCGAGGCCCGCAGACTCATGGAGCGAGGCCGCTCCGGCGACCTCGACCACGAGTCGCTCAGCGAGATCCGCCGCGTCCTGGGCGGCATGAGACACGACGCCAGTGAGGGCCACCGCCTGCTCCGCCAGGCATACCAGCGGGACGGCAAGATCGCCCCGATGGCCCGGCTCAACTCCTTCGCCCAGGCCCACCGCGACACCTGGAACGGACTCCGCGACCGACTTCCCGTCCAACTGGCCGACGTCGGCAGCGAGGTGACGCACGTCTTCGACGCCATGAACGAAGAGGTCGAGCCGCTCCAGTCGGTGCTGCCCCGCACCCCCGAGAAGGGCGGGATCAGCTCGGAGCGCCCCGGCGGTACTCCCAGCTCCCCGCAGGCCCCGCAGGGGACGGACTCCCAGCGCCCGTCCTCCCCCGGCGAGGCCGCCCCCTCGGGCAGCCACTCCGCATCGACCGGCCCGTCCGGCCCCAGCACGAGCACCGGCCCGAGCGCGGACGACGGCACCACCTCACCGGAGGACGACGGCCTCCTCGGCGGCAGCGCCGGCGGACTGCTCAAGCCCTCCCCGACGGGCGCGCCCACGGCCCCTTCCGCCGACCAGGCGACACCGGGCATGCCGGACGTAACCCTTCCGCCACTCCTGCCGGGCCTCCTTCCAGGCCTCGGCATCGACAGCGAGGACGCTCGCTAGCAAGGAGAAGGGGCGCCCCCACGGACGGGGGGCGCCCCTTCTTCCTGCCCCGAAGCCCCCGGACGGGCTACGCCGGTCACGCGGGCTGCACGGGACACGCCCGGCGGCACGGGACACGCCGGGCTACGAAGCACCACCCGGGTCAGAAGAAGACCGATCTCCGCTGCACAAGCAGCTTGTAGAGCGTGTGCTGGATCTGCTCCCGCACCTGATCCGTCAGGTTGAACATCAGCATCGGATCCTCCGCCGCCTCCGGCGCATACGAGTCCGTCGGGATCGGCTCGCCGAACTGGATCGTCCACTTCGTCGGCAGCGGCAGCGCCCCGAGCGGCCCCAGCCATGGAAAGGTCGGGGTGAGCGGGAAGTACGGGATGCCGAGCACCCGCGCCAGCGTCTTGGCGTTCCCGATCATGGGGTATATCTCCTCCGCCCCGACGATCGAGCAGGGCACGATCGGCACCCCGGCCCGCAGCGCCGTCGAGACGAAGCCGCCCCGCCCGAACCGCTGAAGCTTGTACCGCTCCCCGAAGGGCTTCCCGATCCCCTTGAAGCCCTCCGGCATCACACCCACGATCTCGCCGGCGCGCAGCAGCCGCTCTGCGTCCTCCGCGCAGGCGAGGGTGTGTCCCGCCTTGCGGGCCAACTCGTTGACGACCGGCAGCACGAAGACCAGGTCGGCGGCGAGCAGCCTCAGGTGCCGCCCGGCCGGGTGGTGGTCGTGGACGGCGACCTGCATCATCAGCCCGTCCAGCGGCAACGTCCCCGAGTGGTTGGCCACGATGAGCGCCCCGCCCTCGGCCGGGATGTTCTCGACGCCCTTCACCTCCACCCGGAAGTACTTCTCGTACAGCGGGCGCAGCAGCGACATCAGGACCTGGTCGGTGAGCTCCTCGTCGTAGCCGAACTCGTCGACCTCGTAGTCGCCGGTGATGCGCCGCCGCAGGAACGCGAGCCCGCCCGCGAGCCGCCGCTCCCAGCCGGCCGCCCGGGCGACCTCCTCGCCCCCCTCACCCGGAAGACCGTCACGTACGGCCCCACCGCCCGGCCGACCGTCATGGGGGCCCTCCCCGGGCACCTGAGAGCCCTGCTGCGGCCCTGGCAGGGCCCGTACGGCCGCCGACGCCTCGCCATCGGCGCGGCCGGGCCGTCGCCGGGCCCGCGACCGGTCGTCGTCGAACGGAATGACCTTGGCGTCCGCCATCGCTGTCCGGTCTCCTCAGGCGCCGTCGTGAACGGGGGGAACAGATGAAACAGGGCGAGCAGGTGAAACAGGGTCAGCGGCACCAGCGGGCACGGCGGACGGAGCGAGGCGGCTCACGAGCCGGTCCACCGCGCCGGCGAGCACCTCGGGCGGCAGCAGCCCGGGCCCGAGGCCGCGCGCGAAGTCCGCGAAGGTCTCCGCCGTGGTGTGGCGCGGCGAGAACCCGAGGACCTCACGCGTCTGGACCGTCGAGACGACCCTGCCATGGGTGAGCAGCCGGATCTGCTCCGGCGCGAAGTCGGTGATCCCGACGGTACGCAGCGCCGTCCCCACCCAGGTGATCGCGGGCAGCAGCACCGGCACCGTGGGCCGCCCGAGCCTCCGCGCGCACTGGGAGAGCAGCAGGACCCCGTCGCCCGCGACGTTGAAGGTGCCGCTGTTGAGAGTGGCTCTGCGCGGCTCGTGGGCCGCCAGGCGCAGCACGTCGATCACGTCGTCCTCGTGGACGAACTGCAGCCGCGGGTCGTAGCCGAGGACGGTCGGCAGGACCGGCAGTGCCAGGTACTCGGCGAGCGGGGAGTCGATCCGTGGCCCGAGGATGTTCGCGAACCGCAGCACGCACACCGCCACGTCGGGACGGCGCCGGGCGAAGCCCCGCACGTACCCCTCGACCTCGACCGCGTCCTTCGCGAAGCCCCCGCTCGGCAGCGACTTCGCGGCCGTCGTCTCGGTGAAGACGGCCGGGTCGCGGGGCGCGGAGCCGTACACGCTGGTACTGGACTTGATCACGAGCCGGCTGACCCGCGGCGACTTCTGACAGGCGCCGAGCAGCTGCATGGTGCCGATGACGTTGGTCTCTTTGACCGACGTACGGCCGCCGCCCCCGAGCGCCGTCCCGGTGACGTCCAGATGGACCACCGTGTCGACGTCGTGCTCGGCGAGGACCTTGGCGATCTCCGGCCGCCGGATGTCCGCCCGTACGAACTCGGCGGCGCCGAGCTGGTGAGCCGGGTCGACCGCGTCCACCGCGATCACCCGCTCCACCTCCGGATCCCGCTGGATCCGCCGCACGAAGCGGCCCCCGAGATGCCGGGCGGCACCGGTGACGAGCACGACCTTGCCCAAGATCAGCGCCTTCCGTCCGTCTTCCGTTGGTCGCCACCGTAGCGCCTCGAGATTTCCGCGCAAATAAAACGCGGCCCTCCACCGCGAACGGTGAAGGGCCACGCCTGACGCACAGAACGCTGCGAAGCAGCTGTCGCCTTACTTCTTGTTGCGACGCTGAACGCGCGTGCGCTTCAGCAGCTTGCGGTGCTTCTTCTTGGCCATCCGCTTACGCCGCTTCTTGATAACAGAGCCCACGACTACCCTCGCTCACTTCTCGGAACATCCCCGCCTCCCGGCGGGGATCGGTGCGGGGCGTCTGGGCCCACACGACCTACGTCGGCCTAGCCTACCGTCCCGAGCACCGCGCTTGTAATCCGAGGGACATACGGAGCTTTCCCGGCGTTGTCGCCGCGCTCGCGCTACGCGGTCCCCACCCCCACGAAGGACTCCCGCAGGTACTCGTGAACCGCCTGTTCCGGCACCCGGAAGGACCTGCCCACCCGGATCGCCGGCAGATGACCACTGTGCACCAAGCGGTACACGGTCATCTTGGACACGCGCATCACCGCGGCGACTTCCGCCACGGTCAGAAACTTGACCTCGTTGAGAGGTCGTTCGCCAGCAGCCATGACCCACCTGTACCTTCCGCCGCGACGCCCACCGGCTTCCCCTCCGGTGACTCTTCGTCGCCGAGCGCTCACGCTCCAGCCTAGGGGCGGGTGGTACGAGTGGGGAAGAGGAGCTGCCATCGCCCGTTTACCGTGACAGACACGCTCGATTGAGTACATAGCGCGTCAGTGGACGGTAGTAGTCGGAGCGCACGCCGTCATCAAGCGGAACGGCGACCGACACCTGTCCCTCCGCCTCGCCGACGAACAGCGCCGGATCATCCGTATCGGCGAGACCGATGGCCTCGATACCCAGCTGACCTGCCCCGCAGACCCATCCGTGATCCCCGACCACGAGCTCGGGCAGCGGCCCGCCGCACTCCGCGGCGCCCTCCAGAGCGGCCCTGACCGGCAGCGGCGAGTGGGAGTGCGCCCCCGGCTCGCGCCCACCCCCCGACGGCCCCGGCTCCCGCACCAGTGCGACCCCCCGGACGTAGTCGAGGACGTACGTGCGTAGACCGAACCGGGTCGTTATGTCGACACATCGCCCCTGCGCCGGGGTGAGAACAAGACATCCCGCCGTCGACAAGGCGTCTGCCAGAGCGGCGTAGAAACCGAGCAGCCGGTGCGGATGCCCCGTCCCGATGAGCACCGGAACCCGCCGAGCCGCCGCCGCCCCCAACCGCGCCGCGAAGGCGTCGAGCCCCCGCACCGTGCGCTCGGGATCGATGACGTCGGGCCCCGTCCGGTGCGCCGGATCCCCCGAGACCCCGCACTTGTCGGCCATCAGCCGCAGCAGATCGGCCTCGCCCCACCCCCACGCGGGGTCGAGCCCCAGCAGCACCCGCGGATCGCGCGCGGCGAAGAGCCGGTAGCTCCGCAGGCTGTCCTCCCGCGACGTCGCCACCGTTCCCGCCAACCCCGCCGCCAACAGATGCGCCCGCAGCGCCCCGGTACTCAACACCCCCCCGATGCTGCCGGAACACCCGGACCACAGAGCCCGAACCCCCCGGACACCCCACAGTCGGCGTAACACCCACCCGAACGTTCTACGGGCGACCGGGCGCGTCTACGCGAGCAGCCCCCGCAACGGGAAAGCCGCCTTCCGGGTCGCGAGCACCGCCTGGTCCAGGCGGTCCGCCGGGTCGTACCCCTCGGACCAGTCCCGGAAGCCCACCGGCCACCGCCCGTCCGTCATCCGCTGCGGCCCCGGCTGCCGCGTCCGTGCGTACGCCTCGTCCCGCCACGACGAAGGAATCACCGACTCCGGGTCCACCGGGGCGTGCGCCGCGATCCCCACCAGATGGGTCCACGACCGCGGTACGACGTCGACCACCGCGTATCCACCGCCGCCGAGCGCCAGCCACCGCCCCTCGGCATGCTCGTGCGCCAGCTCGTGACACGCCTCCTGTACGGCCCGCTGCGCGTCGAGCGACACCGCCAGATGCGCGAGCGGGTCCTCGAAGTGCGTGTCCGCCCCGTGCTGGGTGACGAGCACCTGCGGCCGGAAGTCCGCGAGCAGCTCCGGTACGACCGCGTGGAAGGCCCGCAGCCACCCCACGTCCCCCGTCCCCGCCGGCAGCGCCACGTTCACGGCCCCGCCCTCACCGGCGCCGGCCGCGCCCGTCTCCTCCGGCCACCCCGTCTGCGGGAACAGCGTCCGCGGATGCTCGTGCAGCGAGACCGTCAGCACCCGGGGATCCTCCCAGAACGCCGCCTGCACCCCGTCCCCGTGGTGCACGTCCACGTCCACGTACGCGACCCGCTCCGCGCCCAGCTCGAGGAGCCGGGCGATCGCCAGCGAGGCGTCGTTGTAGACGCAGAAACCCGAGGCGGACCCCGGCATCGCGTGATGCAGACCGCCCGCGAAGTTCACGGCGTGCGCCGCCTCCCCGCGCCAGACCGCCTCCGCCGCGCCCACCGACTGCCCGGCGATCAGCGCCGACGCCTCGTGCATCCCGGCGAACGCCGGATCGTCGACCGTGCCGAGCCCGTACGCCTGGTCAGCGTGGAGCGGATCCACCGACGCGGCCCGGACCGCCGCCACGTAGTCCTCACGGTGGACGAGCCGCAGCGTCGAGTCCCCCGCCGGCTTCGCCGCCACGACGGCCACCGCCCGGTCGAGCCCGTACGCCCGCACCAGCGACATCGTCAGCGCGAGCCGGACGGGATCCATCGGATGCTCGGGCCCGAAGTCGTACGCCGTGACAGCTTCATCCCACATCAACAGTGCGCGGCCGCTCATGCCCGCCACCGTATCGGGCCGCTCGCGAGCCGAACGACGTGGCATACACCACCGTCACCAGGACCAGCGCCATCGGCACCAGCATCGCCCCGCGATAGCTCCACGCGTCCCCGAGCGCCCCCACCAACGGCGACCCGACGAGGAACCCCACGTAGTTGAAGACGTTGAGCCGCGCCACGGCCGCGTCGCTCGCTCCGGGACCGCTCCCTTCGAAGGCGAGCCGACCCGCTGCCGCGAAGGTCTGCGGCACGATCACGCTCAGCCCCAGCCCCAGCACCGTGAACCCGGCGATCCCCACCCAGGCCCCCGGCGACACGGCCACCACCGCGAACCCCGCCGCGGCCAGCACGGCCCCGGCCCGCACGACCGCCGCGGCCCCCATCCGCCGCACACCGAAGTCCCCGACGGCCCGCCCGAGAAGCGTCGTCACCATATACGCGTTGTACGGCACGGTCGCCAGCTCCTCCGAACCGCCCAGCACGTCCTGGAGGTACTTGGCACTCCAGTTGGAGACGGTCGAGTCCCCTATGTAGGCGAAGGTCATGACGAGACAGAGCGGCAGCAGCAGCTTGAACGGCACCCCGCTCCCCTTGCTCTCCCCCGGCTCCCCCGCCGACCGGTCCCCACCGGCCACGTACCACCGGCTCCCGACGAGCGCGACGGGCAGCAGCACCGCCACCACCGGCAGATACGACACGAACAGCGACAGATCCCAGTGGGCCCCCACCCAGGCCAGCGAGGCACCGGCGATCCCACCGAGGCTGTACGAGGCGTGGAAGCCGAGCATGATGCTCCGCCCGTACGCCCGCTGGAGGCTGACCCCCAGCATGTTCATGGACGCGTCCAGGGCGCCGACCGCGAGCCCGAAGAGCCCCAGGGCGACAGCCGCCTGCCACAGCTCGCCGCCCACCCCCACGCCGAGCAGCGAAAGCAGGACGAACGGCTGGGCCCACCGCAGCACCACCGCGGGCCCCACCCTGGCGACGACCTTCTCCGTCGCCACGCTCGCCACTCCGGCCAGGATCGGCACGGCGGCCAGAAACGCCGGCAGCAGCCCGTCCGAGATCCCGTACTGCTCCTGGATCGCCGGTATTCGGGTCACGAGCAGGGCGAAGGTGACGCCTTGTACAAAGAAACTGACCGCCAGGGATCCCCGCCCACGCCGCAACCGCGCATCCGTCATGGCGGCACAGCGTAGGGCCGTGACCTACCGCGGGGTAGATGGATCACAACCCCAATATCGCGGGCAGCTCGTCCATCCCGCTGAAGAACCCGACGGCGCCCGCCAGCTTCTCCTCGGGCGTCATGGCGGTGAACCCGTACGCGTCCATCCCGGCCGCCAGCGCCGCCTGCACCCCGAGTCGGCTGTCCTCGACCACCACACACCGCTCCGGCGCCACCCCCATCCGCGAAGCGGCGTGCAGGAAGAGATCGGGCGCCGGCTTGCCCCGCCCGACGTCCTCGGCGCTGAACACGATCTCGTCCCGGAACCAGGCGTCGAGCCCAGTCTTCTGGTGCCCCACCCGGATCCGCTCATGGCTCCCCGAGGAGGCCACACAGTACGGAACCCCGGCCCCGGCAAGCCGCTTGAGCACCTCCTCGGCCCCGGCCACGGCCTCCAACTCGGCCTGGAAAGCGGCGAAGACCCGCGCATGGAAGGTCTCGTCGAAATCCACCGGCAACCGCTGCCCACTCCGCTCTTCGACGACCTCATGGATCCGGTGCATGGCGGACCCCATGTAGTCGCGCACCGATTCCTCGTACGAGGTGGGGTGCCCGAGCTCCGTCAGATAGCCGGCCAACAGCGTGTTGGAGATCGGCTCGCTGTCCACGAGCACACCGTCGTTGTCGAAAATCACCAAGTCGTAGCGCATGGCGCCCAGCTTAGAACGCAAAAATGCCTCAACCCCCGGACAGAGTCCGGGGGTTGAGGCTAAAAATTGTTCGGCGGCGTCCTACTCTCCCACAGGGTCCCCCCTGC
>NZ_JBHVZO010000025.1:0-98673 GCF_042879855.1 Streptomyces sp. NPDC058326
GCCCCCGCTGCGCCACGGGCCCGCCGAAGGGCCCCGCAGCACGAGTGCTGCGGGCCCCTTCGGCCGCCGGTGACGTCTGCGGACGCAGACGGCTCAGGCGTCGGTGTCCCGGCGCAGACGCGGCTTCAAGTCCTTGAAGCGCGCCAGCAGACCGTTGACGAAGGTCGGGGACTCGTCCGTGGAGAACTCCTTGGCGAGCTGCACCGCCTCGTCGATCGCGACCGCGTCGGGCGTCCCGTCCTCCCAGATCAGCTCGTACGCGCCGAGGCGCACGATGTTCCGGTCGGCGACGGGCATCCGGTCGAGGTCCCAGTCCACCGCGTAGGTCGCGATGAGCTCGTCGATCCGCGCCACGTGGGCCGCGTACCCCTCGACCAGCTGCATGGTGAAGTCGTTCACCGGCGGCTGGCGGTCGTCCGACCGCGCGTGCCGGACCTGGTCGGCGAGGACCTCCTGGACGGAGGCACCACGCTGGTCGGCCTCGAAGAGGATCTGGAAGGCGCGCTTGCGGGCCTTGCTCCGAGCGGCCACGGTTAGTCGTTCACCCGGCCGAGGTAGTCGCTGGTGCGCGTGTCGACCTTGACCTTCTCACCGGTGGTGATGAAGAGCGGGACCTGGATCTCGTGGCCGGTCTCCAGCTTGGCGGGCTTGGTGCCGCCGGTGGAGCGGTCGCCCTGGACGCCCGGGTCGGTGTGCTCGATCGTCAGCACGACGGCGGCGGGGAGCTCGACGTAGAGCACCGAGCCCTCGTGCTGGGCGACGGAGGCGGTGAAGCCCTCGATCAGGAAGTTGGCGGCGTCGCCGACGGCCTTGCGCTCGACCATCAGCTGGTCGTAGGTCTCCATGTCCATGAAGACGAAGTAGTCGCCGTCCATGTAGGAGAACTGCATGTCGCGGCGGTCGATGGTGGCCGTCTCGACCTTCACGCCGGCGTTGAAGGTCTTGTCGACGACCTTGCCGGACAGCACGTTCTTGAGCTTGGTGCGCACGAAGGCCGGGCCCTTGCCGGGCTTGACGTGCTGGAACTCGACGACGGACCAGAGCTGGCCGCCTTCGAGCTTGAGCACCATGCCGTTCTTGAGGTCGTTCGTGGAAGCCACGGTTGCGGAATCTCCTGGACTGACGTGGGACCGGGGAGGCGTACGCGCCCTACAGCGCGAGCAGCTCCTTGGTCGTGATGGTGAGTAGCTCGGGTCCGCCGTCCGCCTCCTGGCGTACGACGAGCGTGTCATCGATCCGGACTCCGCCCCGGCCCGGGAGGTGGACCCCCGGTTCGACGGTGACCGGCACACAAGCGTCCAGTTTACCCATGGCCGAGGGTGAGAGCTGCGGGTCCTCGTCGATTTCGAGCCCGACCCCGTGCCCGGTGAGGGGTACGGCGGTCTCCGCGTGCCCCGCCGCGTCCAGGATCTGGCGGGCCGCCCGGTCCACGTCCCGGTACTCGGCGCCGGGTACGAGGGACTCCCGTCCGGCCCGCTGAGCGGCGAAGACGAGCTCGTACAGCTCGATCTGCCAGTCGGCGGGGGTCGTGCCGATGACGAAGGTCCGGCCGATCTCGCACCGGTAGCCGCGGTAGTCGGCGCCGAGACAGACGGAGAGGAAATCACCCTCCTCGACCCGGCGGTCGGTGGGCCGGTGCCCGCGCCGCCCGGAGTGCGGGCCGGTCGCCACCGTGGTGGGGAAGGCGGCCCCGTCGGCCCCGTGGTCGACGAGCCGCCGCTCCAGCTCCAGGGCGAGATGACGCTCGGTCCGCCCCACCAGGATCGACTCCAGGAGCTCCCCGAGCGCCTGGTCGGCGATCTCGGCGGCGATCCGCAGGCAGGCGATCTCGTCCTCGTCCTTGACGATCCTGAGCTGTTCGACGGCGCAGGCGAGATCGGTCAGGCGGAGTCCGGGCACGACGGAGCCCATGGCCCGGTGCCGGGCCACGGTCAGGTCGTGTTCCTCGACGGCGAGGGCGTCGGCGCCCGCCCGGCGGGCCAGGTCGACAGCGGCGACGGCCGGATCACCGCCGCCGACGGGCTGGACCTGCCGGCGGAGCAGTTCGTCGAGCCGTCCGTCGGCCGGATCGGCGCCGGGAGCGACGGGGCAGAGCAGGACGTCCGCGTCCGGCTCCGGTCCGACGAGGAGGACGGCGCCCGGGGGCGAACCGCCGGCGAGATAGCGGACGTTGGCGGGGCGGGAGACCAGGGCCGCCGGGCTGCCCGCGGCGGCGCACCGGTCGCGCAGCCGTACACGGCGGTCCGCATACACCTCTGACATGCTCCGAGCGTACGAGGAGCACGCCGAAGCGGCCTGTTCAGGACGGCCGTCCGGGAGGTCCGGACGGGGTCACCAGGTGGGCGGGCTGGCTATCGCGCGGGCCAGGACGTCGTCGAGGACCCGGGCGGTGGTCTCGACGTCGTACGTGGAGTTGTCGATGATCGGCAGACCCGAGCCGTACCAGCCGGCCATCCGGCCGTGGATGGCGGCGACCTCCTCGTCCGAGAGGCGCCGGTTGCCGCTGCGCTCGGCGTTGCGCTCCAGGACGATCTCCAGACCGGGCAGGAGCACCACGGGCAGCAGGCCGGGGCCGACATGGCGCTTCCACCCGCCGAGGCCGACCACGGGCCGGTCGGGGAAGACCGCGTCGTCGACGATGCAGGAGATGCCGTTGGCGAGGAAGTTGCGCGCGGCGAAGCCACAGGTACGGCGGGCGAGCCGGTACTGGGCCTCCGAGTGCTCGTTCCACCCGGACTGCGGGTCGGCGAAACCGGAGCAGACCCACTCGCGCACGTCGTCGAGGCTGATGTGCGCGGTGGGCACGCGACGGCGCTGCGCCCAGTGCCGGGCCACGGTCGTCTTGCCGGCGCCCGCGGGGCCGATGAGCAGCACGGCGAGGGTCGCCGTGCCCGTACCGGCGCCGTGCTCCACGGAGGCCGCGAGCGGGGCGCACACGGGCGGCAGCGGCACATGCCCGGTGGGATCCGCGCGGTGGGGACCTCCAGCGGGGTACTGCGAAGCGCCGGAGTGCGGCGGTACGGCTCCGGGGGCGCCCCAGCCGGGCGCTCCCGGCTGCGCGGGGGGCGCGGAGGGCGGTGACGGGGCCGGGTGCGGAGGCCTGGGGGCCCCGGCCCGCACGGCCGGGTGCACACCGAGCCGGGGCCCGGCCGGCGGTCCCTGAGGGGGAGAGCCCGGCGGAGGCGGCGGCAGGGGCGGGCGTGCGCCGCCGACACCGCCTTCGGCGCGGGAGGCGGCGGGGGGCCGGCCAGGACTGGGCATCTGTCCGGGGCCGGCAGCCGGGCCGGGACCGGGAAGCAGGCCGGAGCCGGGAACCTGGCCAGGGCCGGAAGCCGGGCCGAGACCGGCAGCATGGCCTGAGCCAGCAGCCTGGCCAGGGCCGAGACCGGAAGCATGGCCTGAGCCGGGGACGTGGCCGACGCCAGGGCCCTGACCGGGGCCGGTCAGCGGGCCCGGGCCGGGGCCCTGAGTGAGGTCAGGGCCGGGCCGGCCGGGGACAGGGGCCTGGCCCTGGACAGGGCCCTCGCCCGGCGCCTGGCCCGATCGCTCGGGCGGTGGCAGCGGACCCCCCACTGCGTGCTGCATCCGGTGCCACTCCGTCTCGTACGCCTGATGTATGCGGTGACGCCGGAACGTTACCGTCCCCGGCCCCCACAGGGGGAACGGCCGGGGACGTCTCCTGGTGCCCTGTCAGTCGTTCAGTTCCTCGGCGAGCGCCCGGAGCGCCAGCCGGTAGGAGCCGATCCCGAACCCGGCGACCGTCCCGGTCGCCACCGCCGCGACGACCGAGGTGTGCCGGAACTCCTCCCGGGCGTACGGGTTCGAGATGTGGACCTCGATCAGCGGGGCGGTCCGCTGAGCGGCCGCGTCCCGCATCCCGTACGAGTAGTGCGTGAACGCCCCGGGGTTGATGACCACCGGCGTCGAGGCGTCCGCCGCCTCGTGGAGCCAGCGGATCATCTCGCCCTCGTCGTTCGTCTCCCGCACCTCGACGTCGAAGCCGAGCTCCGCGCCGAGGGCCTTGCACGACTCGACGAGCCCCTTGTAGGAGGTCGCGCCGTAGATGTCGGGCTCGCGGGAGCCGAGCCGGCCCAGGTTGGGGCCGTTGAGCACCAGAACCGGACGCGGTTCGCTCACGCCGACACCTCGCCGTAGGCCGCGATCAGGACCGCCGGGTCGGGGCCCTCCAGGACGGTCGGCTTGCCGATCCCGTCGAGGACGATGAAGCGCAGCAGGTCACCGCGGGACTTCTTGTCGACCCGCATGGTCTCCAGGAGCTTGGGCCACTGGTCGCCGCGGTAGGTGAGCGGAAGACCGACGGACTCCAGGATCGCGCGGTGCCGGTCGGCGGTGGCGTCGTCGAGGCGCCCCGCGAGCCGGCCGAGCTCCGCGGCGAAGACCATGCCGACGGAGACGGCGGCGCCGTGGCGCCACTTGTACCGCTCGTTCTTCTCGATGGCGTGGGCGAGGGTGTGGCCGTAGTTGAGGATCTCGCGGCGGCCGGACTCCTTGAGGTCGCCGGAGACGACCTCCGCCTTCACCTTGATGGAGCGGACGAGCAGTTCGGCGGTGTGGGGACCGGCCGGGGTACGGGCGGCCTCCGGGTCCTCCTCGATGAGGTCGAGGATCACCGGGTCGACGATGAAGCCGGCCTTGATGATCTCCGCGAGACCGCTGACGTAGTCGTGCACCGGCAGCGAGTCGAGCGCCGCCAGGTCGCAGAGGACCCCGGCGGGCGGGTGGAAGGCGCCGACGAGGTTCTTGCCCTCGGCGGTGTTGATGCCCGTCTTGCCGCCGACGGCGGCGTCGACCATGGCGAGCACGGTGGTCGGTACGGCGATCCAGCGCACGCCCCGCAGCCAGGTGGCGGCCACGAAGCCGGCCAGGTCGGTGGTGGCGCCGCCGCCGACGCCCACGATCACGTCGCTGCGGGTGAAGCCGGTCTGGCCGAGCGCCTTCCAGCAGTAGGCGGCGACCTCGACGGTCTTGGCCTCTTCGGCGTTCGGCACCTGGATGGCGACCGCCTCGTAGCCCTGCTCGGCGAGGTCGGCGCGGAGCGCCTCGCCCGTGTCGGCGAGCGCCTCCGGGTGGATCACGGCGACCCGCGTGGCCTGGGTGCCGATCAGGGCCGGGAGCTCACCGAGCAGCTGCCGGCCGACCAGCACCTCGTACGGATCCGTGCCCGCGCTGCCCGCGACCTGGATACGGGTGACTTCCTGGTCCGTCGTCATGCGTCCTTCTTCAGATCCAGTGCCGCGAGGACCGCGTCCGCGACCTCTTCGGGGGTGCGGTCGTCGGTGGTGACGACGGCCCGCGCGACTTCGGTGTACAGATGGCGGCGTGCCTCCATCAGCTCGCGCCACTGGCGGCGCGGGTTGACGGCGAGCAGCGGCCGGGCGGTGTTGAGGCCGACGCGCCGGACCGCCTCGTCGACGTCCATCGAGAGGTACGCGACGGGCCGGCCGGCGAGCAGGGCGCGGGTTCCGGCGTCGAGGACGGCGCCGCCGCCGAGAGCGAGGACGCCCTCGTGCTCGGCGACGGCCGTGGCGACGGCGGCCCGTTCCAGGGCGCGGAAGTGGTCCTCGCCGTCCTCGACGAAGATGTCGGAGATCTCGCGTCCCTCGGCGGCGACGATGTCGGCGTCGGTGTCCCGGTAGGGCGCGCCGAGCCGTTCGGCAAGGAGCGCGCCCACCGTGGACTTGCCGGAGCCCATCGGCCCGACGAGGACGACCAGGGGACCGACGTTCACCGGATGGTCAGGTTGTCGAGGTACGACCGCACGTTGCGGCGGGTCTCGGGCACGCTGTCGCCGCCGAACTTCTCGACCACGGCGTCCGCGAGGACCAGGGCCACCATGGCCTCGGCGACGATGCCGGCGGCGGGAACGGCACACACGTCGGAGCGCTGGTGGTGGGCCTGGGTGGCCTCGCCGGTGACGACGTCGACGGTGGCGAGGGCGCGCGGGACGGTCGCGATGGGCTTCATCGCGGCGCGGACGCGCAGCAGCTCACCGGTGGTCAGTCCGCCCTCGGTGCCGCCGGAGCGGCCGGAGGTGCGCCTGAGGCCCTCGTCGGTCTTCACGATCTCGTCGTGGGCCTGGGAGCCGGGCACGCGGGCGAGGTCGAAGCCGTCGCCGACCTCGACGCCCTTGATGGCCTGGATGCCCATGAGCGCGGCGGCGAGCCGGGCGTCGAGGCGCCGGTCCCAGTGGACGTGCGAGCCGAGGCCGACGGGCACGCCGTACGCGAGGACCTCGACGACGCCGCCGAGGGTGTCACCGTCCTTGTGGGCCTGGTCGATCTCGGCGACCATCGCCTTCGACGCGTCGGCGTCGAGGCAGCGGACCGGGTCGGCGTCGAGCTTCTCGACGTCGGCGGGGGTCGGGTAGACGCCGTACGGCGCCTTGGCGGCGGCCAGCTCGACGACGTGCGAGACGATCTCGATGCCCGCGGCCTCCTTGAGGAAGGAGCGGGCGACGGCGCCGAGGGCGACCCGGGCCGCGGTCTCCCGGGCGCTGGCGCGCTCCAGGATCGGCCGGGCCTCGTCGAAGCCGTACTTCTGCATACCGGCGAGGTCGGCGTGACCGGGCCGGGGCCGGGTCAGGGGCGCGTTGCGGCCCGTCTCCTTGAGCTCCGAGGGGTCGACCGGGTCGGCCGACATGACCTTCTCCCACTTCGGCCACTCGGTGTTGCCGACCATGACGGCGATCGGGGAGCCGAGGGAGAGTCCGTGGCGGACGCCGCCGAGGAAGGTGATCTCGTCCTGCTCGAACTTCATGCGGGCGCCGCGCCCATAGCCGAGACGCCGCCGCGCGAGGTGGTCCGCCACCAGCTCAGTGGTGACCGGGACGCCGGCGGGAAGACCCTCCAGTGTCGCGACCAGCGCGGGTCCGTGGGATTCCCCAGCGGTCAGCCAACGCAACCTGCTCAACGATGCTCCTCATGCTCGCGCCTGGCACTGCGACGGCGCGACCGGGTGCGCGGCCCTGGCCCGCCACCCCCGATCCTCCCACGTCCGGGGCGCTCACTCGGCCGCCGGTCCAGCTATCGGACGCGCGTCCCGTTCTCCTGGACGGTCTCGTCGTCGTCCGGGGCGGTCTCATCGACCTCCTGGGCGGTCCCCTCGCCCTCCGGGACGGCGGACGAGCGGTTCCGCAGCCAGGAGAGGAAGCCGTACGCCACGGTCAGGCCGAAGAGGGCGAGCACCGTGTAGCGCGCCCACGCGGGCAGGCTGCTGAAGAACCCCACCCAGAGAAAGCGCACCACGTCGACGCCCGCGTCCCACTTCGACGCCAGCTCTGTCTCCCCGCCCATGTCCCTCGCCCCCGTGTTCACCCTGCTCCCGTGCCGGTCCCTCGGGCACGGTTCCGATCTATCGGGCGGCCAGCGCCCGTTCCCCGGCCGCCCGCATCGCCGCCAGCGGCGCCCTCGGGACGCCTGTCATCTGTTCGACCTGGAGGACGGCCTGGTGGACGAGGAGGTCGAGGCCGCCGACCACCTTGCCGCCCCCGTCGGACCAGGCCGCGGCCAGCGCCGTCGGCCAGGGGTCGTACAGGACGTCGAAGAGCGTGCCGACGGCGTCGGGTACAGCGCTCGCCAATGCGTTGGTGGTGCCGGCCGGGGTGGTCGCGATGACCAGCGGGGACGCGAAGGCCTCCACCGCGTCGTCCCAGTCGGCGGTACGGACGTCCACGCCGAGCCGCTCGCCCCAGCCGCGCATCTCCTCGGCGCGCGCCTCGCTCCGTACGTACGCGGTGACGGGCCCCGCGCAGATCCGGGCGAGCGCGGCGAGCGCGGAGGAGGCGGTGGCGCCGGCGCCGAGGATCGCCGCCGACTCGACCTTCTCCACACCCCGCTCCCGCAGGGCGGCGATCATCCCGGGGATGTCGGTGTTGTCGCCGACCCGCCGCCCGTCCTCACGGAGGACGACGGTGTTGACGGCCTCCACGGAGGCGGCCGTGTCGCTGATCTCGTCGAGCAGCGGGATGATCGCCCGCTTGAGCGGCATGGTCAGCGAGAGACCGGCCCAGGTCCCGTCGAGCTCGGCCACGAAGCCGGGCAGCGCCGCCTCGTCGACCTCGAAGCGGTCGTAGGACCACCCGTCGAGGCCGAGCTCCGCGTATGCGGCCCGGTGCAGGATCGGGGAGAGCGAGTGGGCGATGGGCGAACCGAGGACGGCCGCACGGTGCTGCCTGCTCACTGGCCTTGCTCCCGTTCCTTCTCGTACTCCGCGACGTTCTGGTTGTGTTCCTTGAGGGACACGGAGAAGACGGTCTTGTTCTCGTTGATCGACACGAAGTAGTACCACGGGCCGTCGGCCGGGCTCATCGCCGAGTTCAGCGCCTCGATGCCGGGGTTGCTGATCGGACCGGGAACAAGGCCCTTCACGTCGTACGCGTACGTGTTGTACGGGTCCTTGATCTTGCGCATCTCCTCGACCGAGCCGACGTCGAGGGTGCTCGTGCCCCTGAGGTAGTTCACCGTCGAGTCGAACTCCAGGCGACCCACGGTCTCCACGTTGTTCGGCTTGAGCCGGTTGTAGACCACGCGCGCGACCTTGTCGAAGTCGTGCTTGTACTTGCCTTCGACCTGCACCAGACTCGCGACGGTCAGCAGCTCCCAGGGTGAGCTCAGACCCACACCCTTCGCCTTCCCCTCCAGGTCCAGCTTCGCGTACTCCTGGTTCGCGCGGGACACCATCTTGCGGAGCGCGTCCTCGGGCTTGCTGTTCTTGGCGACGGGGTAGCTCGCCGGGAAGAGGAATCCTTCCAGCGGATCCTTGACGTTGCCGTGGTTCTTGGCCCAGTCGGGCAGCCCGAGGGAGTCCGCCTTCGCCTGCGCGATGTCCTTGGTGGTGCCCGCCTTGAGGTCGAGGCGCTTGTCGAGCTGGTCGTACACCCAGGCGTTCCGCTTGCCCTCGGGGATGACGAGGTTGGCCTGGCTCACCGGGTTGAGCATGAGGGAGACCGCGCTCTCGGCCGACATCTCCTTCTTCAGCGTGTAGACGCCGGCCTGGATCGAGAGACCCTTCGGGTTCTGCCCCTGCGCCGAGACGAAGGCGTCGACGCTCTTGACGACACCCGCCTTCTTCAGGATGTTGCCGATCTCGTAGCCGCCCGCGTCCTTCGGGATCTCGACCTGGACCTCACCGCTGCCGGTGCCCGCGAAGTCCTCGGCCGCGCCGAACTGGCCCTGCCAGAACTGGTAGCCGAAGTAGCCGACGCCGCCGACACCGCCCGCCAGGACGAGCGCGACGACCAGGCAGGCCACACCGTTCTTGCCTTTGCGTTTCTTCGCCTTGTTGCGGCGTTCGCGGTCGTCACCGCGCGAGCCGCGGCCGGCGGCCGGCTCGTCGTCGTACTCGTCGTCCCGGTCGTCCTCGCCGGTGAAGAAGGGGTGCTTCTCCTCCTCGGGCTCCGGGCGTGTCTCTTCCTCCGGCGCCCAGTCGATCACCGGCTCCGGCGGGTTCTGCCGGTGGCCGGGAGGCTGGGGCGGGGGGTACGCCTCGGGAGTGCCGTAGAGGTCGGGGTTCTGGCCGCCGTACGGATCGCCGGGGGGCGTGCCGTAGGCCATCGCCGCCTGGCCGGTCTCCCAGCTGCCGTCGTACTGCTGTCCGAGGTTCCCGGGCGTGTCGTAACCGTCGTAACCGCCCGGGTACCCCGTCCCGTACTGCTGCTGCTCGTACGCCTGCTGGTACTGCTGCTGAGGCTGGGGCGCCTGCTGCTGGTACTGCGGGTCGACGTACCCCTGCTGCTGAGGCTGCTCGTACTGCTGCGCGTGCTGCTGCTGGTACGGGTCACCCTCGTACCCCTGGACGCCCTGACCGTACGGGTCCTGGTAGCCCTGGCCGTCCTGCCCGTACTGGCTCGCCTGCTGCGGGTGCGGGTACTGCTGCTGGCCCTCCCACCCCTGGTCCCCGTAGAGCGGGTCCCCGGGGTGCCACGGTTCGGAGCCGGGGCTCCGGCCATACTCAGTCATCGATCCCCAAAACAGCCGCGAGGCTTCCGGACGATCCGCCTCTACGTAGTGCGGCAGCTGTTCGAACACCGCCGCATCGCGCGGAACGTTACCGTATCGCGATCAGATGACCACTTCGACGCCCTCACCGGGCGGATTACCTGATACCCGTTCGGACTCAAGAGCGTTCTGCAGGATGATCACAGCGGCGGCCTGATCGATGACGGACCGCCCCTTCTTCGATTTCACTCCCGAGGCCCGCAGGCCCTGCGTGGCCGTCACGGTCGTCATGCGCTCGTCGACCAGGCGGACGGGCACGGGAGCGATTCCGCGCGCCAACTCCCCGGCGAAGGCGCGGACCTTGGTCGCGGCCGGGCCCTCCCGCCCGCTGAGCGAGCGGGGCAGGCCCACGACGACCTCGATCGGCTCGTACTCCTCGACGATCTGGCGAAGCCGCCGGTGGGCGGCCCGGACGTCACGTCCCGGCACGGTCTCCACCGGCGTGGCGAGGACCCCGTCGGGGTCGCACGAGGCGACCCCGATCCGGGCGTCCCCGACGTCCACCGCGAGACGGCGGCCGCGGCGCATCGTCACGCCGTCTCCGTCACGAGGCGCTCGACGGCGGCGATGGCCTCACCGATGGCCTCCGGGTTCTGACCGCCGCCCTGGGCGACGTCCGGCTTGCCGCCGCCACCGCCACCGAGGGTCTTGGCGGCGGCGCGGACCAGCTCGCCGGCCTTGAGACCGCGCTCGCGGGCGGCCTCGTTGGTGGCGATGACCGTCAGCGGCTTGCCGTTGGCCGTGGTGAACAGGGCGACGACGGCCGGGCGGCCGCCCGAGATGCGGGCCCGCACGTCGAGGACCAGCCTGCGCAGGTCGTCGGCGCCGGTACCGTCCGGGACCTGGCCGGTGACGACGGCGACACCGCGGATGTCCTGGGCGGAGTCGACGAGACCGGCGGCGGCCTGGAGGACCTTCTCCGCGCGGAACTTCTCGATCTCCTTCTCGGCGTCCTTCAGCTTGCCGAGCATGGCGGAGATCTTCTCCGGCAGCTCCTCGGGGCGGCCCTTGACCAGCTCCTGGAGCTGGGCGACGACCGTGTGCTCCCTGGCGAGGAAGTTGTACGCGTCGACGCCGACGAGGGCCTCGATACGGCGCACGCCGGAGCCGATGGAGGACTCACCGAGCAGCTTCACCAGGCCCAGCTGGGCGGTGTTGTGGACGTGCGTACCGCCGCACAGCTCCTTGGAGAAGTCGCCGATGGTGACGACGCGCACCTTCTCGCCGTACTTCTCGCCGAACTCGGCGATGGCGCCCTGGCGCTTGGCCTCGTCGATCGGCATGACCTCAGCGTGGACCTCCAGCTCGCGCGAGAGGACCTCGTTGATCTTCTGCTCGACGTCGGTGAGGACGGCGCCGGGGACGGCGTTCGGCGAACCGAAGTCGAAGCGGAAGCGGCCGGGCTGGTTCTCGGAACCGGCCTGGGCGGCCGTCGGGCCGAGGGCGTCGCGCAGCGCCTGGTGGGTGAGGTGGGTGGCCGAGTGGGCGCGGGCGATGGCCCGGCGGCGGCGCACGTCGATGGCGGCGTAGGCGGTGGCGCCCACGGTCACCTCGCCGACCTGCACGGAGCCCTTGTGGACGGAGACGCCGGGGACCGGCTGCTGGACGTCACGGATCTCGATGACGGCGCCGCTGTGCAGCTTGATCCGGCCCTGGTCGGCGATCTGGCCGCCGCCCTCGGCGTAGAAGGGGGTGCGGTCGAGGACGACCTCGACCTCGTCGCCCTCGGAGGCGGCCGGCGAGGGGACACCGTTGACGAGGAGACCGACGACCGTGGTCTCGCCCTCGGTGTTGGTGTAGCCGGTGAACTCGGTGGCGCCGTTGCCGTCGGCGATCTCCCGGTACGCCGTCATGTCGGCGTGGCCGGTCTTCTTGGCCTTGGCGTCGGCCTTGGCGCGCTCCCGCTGCTCCTTCATCAGACGGCGGAAGCCGTCCTCGTCCACGGAGAGGCCCTGCTCGGAGGCCATCTCCAGGGTGAGGTCGATCGGGAAGCCCCAGGTGTCGTGGAGCAGGAACGCCTTGTCGCCGGAGAGGACCGTGCCGCCGGCGGCCTTGGTCTCGGTGACGGCGGTGTCGAGGATGTTGGTGCCGCCCTTGAGGGCCTTGAGGAAGGCGGCCTCTTCGGCGAGGGCGACGGTCTCGATGCGCTTGCGGTCGGTGACGAGCTCCGGGTACTGCTCGCCCATCGTGTCGATCACGGTGTCCACGAGCTCCTGGACGACCGGACCGGTGGCGCCGAGCAGACGCATGTTGCGGACGGCGCGGCGCATGATGCGGCGCAGGACGTAGCCACGGCCCTCGTTGCCGGGGGTGACGCCGTCGCCGATGAGCATCACGGAGGTCCGCATGTGGTCGGCGACCACGCGGAGCGAGACGTCGCTCTCGTGGGACGTGCCGTAGTCGACGCCGGTGAGCTCGGTGGCCTTGTCGATGACGACCTTGAGGGTGTCCGTCTCGTACATGTTCTGGACGCCCTGGAGGATCATCGCCAGGCGCTCAAGACCGAGGCCCGTGTCGATGTTCTTCGACGGCAGCTCGCCGAGGATCGGGAAGTCCTCCTTGTCGGAGCCCTCACCGCGCTCGTACTGCATGAAGACCAGGTTCCAGATCTCCACGTACCGCTCGTCGTTGACGGCCGGGCCGCCCTCGACGCCGAAGTCGGGGCCCCGGTCGTAGTTGATCTCGGAGCACGGGCCGCAGGGGCCGGGGACGCCCATCGACCAGTAATTGTCCTTCTTGCCGAGGCGCTGGATGCGCTCGGCGGGGACACCGACGACATCGCGCCAGATCTGCTCGGCCTCGTCGTCCTCCTGGTAGACGGTGATCCAGAGCTTCTCCGGGTCGAGCCCGTAGCCGCCGTGCGCCACCGATGTGGTCAGCAGCTCCCAGGCGAGCTTGATGGCGCCTTCCTTGAAGTAGTCGCCGAAGGAGAAGTTGCCGCACATCTGGAAGAACGTGCCGTGGCGGGTCGTCTTGCCGACCTCTTCGATGTCCGGCGTACGCACGCACTTCTGCACGCTGGAGGCGCGTGAGAAGGGCGGCTTGACCTCGCCCAGGAAGTAGGGCTTGAAGGGCACCATGCCGGCGGGGACGAGCAGCAGAGTCGGGTCGTCCGCGATGAGCGACGCCGAAGGGACGACGGTGTGCCCGCGCTCCTCGAAGAAGCTCAGCCAGCGGCGGCGGATTTCAGCCGACTCCATCAGTGGTCCTCATTCCGGTTGTACGAGATCGTGGGGATTGAATACGTCGTGGTCGGGCGCGCGGAGGGATCGAGCGCGGCCCTGCGGCGGGGCGGCGGAAGCTCACGGTCCTGGCCGTCGGCGGCGTCCAGGCCGAGCGCCTCGCCCAGTTCGGCCTCCCGCTGGACCATGCCCGCCCTCACGTCGAGGGCGAAGTCCTTGAGGCGGTGGCCGGCCTCGATCGCCTTGTCCGCCGCCTGGGCCGCGAGGCTCTCGGGGGTCAGCTGCTTGAGCTTCCGGTTGACCTTGGTGGTGGCCCACACGCCGGCGGCTGCGCCGGCCGTGAACCAGAACGTGCGGCGGAACATCGCGGCTCAGCCCTTCTGCTTCCGGCGTCGCGAGGACGGCAGGGTACGGCCGACGATCACAGTACGGCGCGAGGAGGCCCGCGGCGCGTCCTCCCCGTCCCCGCCCCGGCCGAGCGCCTTGCGCACGCCGTAGCCGAAGGCGGCGACCTTGACGAGGGGGCCGCCGAAGGCGGTGGCGACGGTGGAGGAGAGCGCGGAGGCGTTGGAGGTGACCTCCTGGACGTCCGAGGCGATCGCGTCGACCCGGTCGAGCTGGGTCTTCGCCGAGCGCACGGTCGCGGAGGCGTCGGCGAGCAGGGGAACGGCCTGCTCGGTCACGTCCGCCACCAGCTGGGTGGTCGCCCTGAGCGTCTGCGCCAGCCTCACCAGCACCACGGCGAGGAAGGAGACCAGGATCGCCCAGAAGACGGCCACCAGGATCCCGGCAACCTCTCCACCGGTCACGCTGCACCGCTCTCTGCTCGTTGGGCCCTTGCGAAAAGTCGTTCCCCGACCCTATCGCGCCCGGGCTGTCCTGCCGTACCGCATTACCGCCCGTACCACGGGGGTCACGAGAACTGATTGTACGGAGAGCGCGTGGGTGAGTACGCTCCGTGTCCCATGCGACGCAGCAATCTCCCGGCGGAGCTGAACGGGTTCGTCGGCCGGGCCGCCGAGCAGGCCGCACTGACGGCGCTCCTCGAAGAATCACGCCTGGTCACGGTGGTGGGCGTGGGCGGGGTCGGCAAGACCCGGCTCGCGCTGCGGGCTGCCACGCGAGCGCAGAAACGCTACGGCGACGGGGTCCGGCTCGCCGAGCTCGCGCCGCTGCGCGACCCGGGCCTCATCGAGTACGCCCTGGCCGAGGCGCTCGGCCTGACCGACCACACCCACAGGGACCCGCGCGAGGTGCTCCTCGACCACCTCGCGGAGCGGCGGCTGCTGCTCGTCGTGGACGGATTCGAGCACCTCGTGGAGCACTGCGCGCCCCTGGTGAGGGAGGTCCTCGCGTACGCTCCCGGGCTCACCGTCCTCGCGGTCGGCCGCCGGCCGCTGCGAGTGGCGGGCGAGACCGTGTTCCCCCTGGCGCCGCTCGGCGAGGCGGACGCGGTGACGCTCCTCGCGGGGCGGGCCGCGGAGGCGGGCGCGCCCGCTCTCCCGGCCGGTGAGGACGCCACACGCGAGCTGTGCCGACGGCTCGACGGGATTCCGCTCGCCCTGGAACTGGCGGCCGGACGGCTCCCGCTCCTCTCCGTCGAGCAGATGCTGTGCCGCCTCGACGACCGCTTCCGGCTGCTCACGGACGGCGCGCGCGGGGCACTCCCCCGCCATCAGACCCTGCGCACGGCCATCGGCTGGAGCCACGAGCTGTGCACCCCGGAGGAGCGGCTGCTCTGGGCGCGGCTCTCGGTGTTCCCCGGCCCCTTCGACCTGGACGCGGTGGAGTACGTGTGCGGGGGCCGGGAGCTGTCGCCGGAGCGGATCCTGGAGCTGCTCGGCGGGCTGCTCGCGCAGTCGCTGCTCACCAGGGAGGACTCCCCCGCGGGTCCCGCGTACCGGATGCTCGACACGGTCGCCGCCTACGGGGCGGAGTGGCTGGCGGCGCTCGGCGACACGGAGCGGATGCGGCGGCGGCACCGCGACTGGTACATGGGTCTTGCCACCTGGTGCGAGCTGGAGTGGTTCAGCCCGCGCCAGCCGGAGGTGGCGGCCCTCACGGAAGCGGCGCTGCCCCATCTGCGAGCCGCCCTCGACCTCTGTCTCGAACGACCGGAGGACGCCCATCTCGCCCAGCACCTGGCGGGCACCCTCTGGTTCGCGTGGGTGGGCTGCGGGCGTCTCGCGGAGGGACGGCACTGGCTGGACCGGGCGCTCGCGCTCGAGTCCGGGCACGAGGAGGCGCGGCTGAAGGCGCTGTGGGTGCTCGGTTATGTGGCGGTGCTCCAGGGGGACGGTACGGCCGCGGTGGCCGCGCTCCACGAGTGCGGGGAGCGGGCCAGGTCCTCGGGGAACGCCCTGGCGGAGGCGTACGCGACGCACCGGATGGGCTGTCTCGCGCTGCTCACCGACGACATGGCGCGGGCCGAGGAGCTGATCGGGCGGGCGCTCGACGCGTACCGGGAGCTCGGCGAGCTGAACAGCAACGTGCTGATGGGGCAGGTCGAGGTGGCGATGGCCCGGGCCTTCAGGGGCGACCTGGAGGGGGCGGTCGTCCTGTGCCGGGAGGTCCGGGAGATCTGCGAGGAGCGGGGCGAGCTCTGGACCCGGGCGTACGCCCTCTATGTGCTGGCGTACTCGGCGTGGACCCGGGGCGCGTACGGGGAGGCGCGGGAGCTGCTCACCGAGTGCGTCCTGATCAACCACACGTTCCGTGACCTGGTCGGGCTCGTGCTGGCCATCGAGGTGCTCGCCCTGGTGACGGTGAGCGAGGGCGACCCGGTGGAGGCGGCGGTGCTCCAGGGGGCGACGGTGCCGGTGTGGGACACGGTGGGCGTCCGGCTCTTCGGCTCGGAGGCCTTCGACGGGCCCAGGTCGCTCTGCGCGCGGCAGGCGGAGGAGGCGCTGGGGGCGGAGGCGTACGGCGCCGCTTTCCTGGAGGGGCAGGGGCTCTCGGCGGCGGAGGCCGTGGAGCGCGCGCTCGCGGCCGGCCGGAGTCCGGCCGTCGGCGGCCGGGCGGAGCCGTCCACCCCGCGCCCCTTCCGTACGGCCGGGTCGTCGGCGGTCCCGGGAACGCGGAAGCCCGCCGGCTCCCCCACCGGAAAGGGCGGGGAAGCGGCGGGCCGTGAACCGCGGTAGTACGCCTGGATCAGCGGGCGTAGTACTCGACGACCAGCTGCTCGTCGCAGATGACCGGGATTTCCTTGCGGTTCGGGTCGCGGTCGAGGCGGAAGGCCAGGGCCTTCAGGTTGACCTGCAGGTAGCGCGGGGTCTCGCCGTCGGCGGCGAAGCCACCCTCGCGGGCCATCTCGAACAGCGGCTTGGTGCGGCTGCGCTCGCGGACCATCACGACGTCGTCGGGACGGACGCGGAACGACGGCTTGTCGACCTTGCCACCGTTGACCTGGATGTGGCCGTGGACGACCATCTGACGGGCCTGGTAGATGGTGCGGGCGATGCCCGAACGCAGGACCAGGGCGTCGAGGCGACGCTCGAGCTCGACGACCAGCGCCTCGCCCGTCTTGCCCTCGGCCTTCTTGGCGCGGTCGTAGGCGCGCGCCATCTGGCGCTCGCTGATGTCGTACTGCGCGCGCAGACGCTGCTTCTCGAGCAGACGGACCTTGTAGTCCGAGTTCTGCTTGCGGCCACGACCGTGCTCGCCCGGCGGGTAGGGGCGGGCCTCGAAGTACTTGACAGCCTTCGGGGTCAGCGCGATGCCGAGGGCACGCGACTTCTTGACCTTGGGACGGGACTGGTTCGGCATGAACCAACCTCTCTACTGGTACGAAACGGCTTCACCAGGGTTAGGGGAGGTCGCATCCGCAGCCGGGAAACCCGCCGGGTCCGTACGGGACGGACCTGTCGGGCAGCCGCTCCCAGGTCTGGGCACATACGTGCAGCACGCGAACGGCCCACCGCCGGTCCCGGGATTCCGGGTGGTGGTGGGTTGCCCGCGACACCTTCGAAGGTGCGCGACGCTCCTGGAGACCTGACCCGAGGGTCGGGTCTCCGGCTGACTGTCCCGTTCTGGTGGTGCCGGCCGGAGCCGGGCACGGGACGCAGCGATCCCGACCAGTGTACCGGCTCCGCGGTGCGCTCACGCACGCGGTCCGACGGCCCGGCCAGTCCGGCGGGCGCCGTCCTACTCGGCGCCCTTCAGTCTCGCCCTCACCCGGTCCACCACGTCCGCGTAGCGGGCTTCCGCGCCGTAGCGGGTCGGCTCGTAGTACTGCCTGCCGTGGATGGTGTCCGGCGCGTACTGCTGGGCCGCGATGCCGCCCGGGACGTCGTGCGGATAGACATAGCCCTGGGCGTGGCCGAGCTTGGCCGCGCCCTTGTAGTGGCCGTCGCGCAGATGCGGCGGTACCGATCCGGCGAGGCCGTTCCGCACGTCCGCGAGGGCGGCGCCGATCGCGGTCGTCGCCGCGTTCGACTTCGGGGCCAGGGCCAGGGCGATGGTGGCGTGGCTGAGGGTGAGGGCCGCCTCGGGGAAGCCGATCATGGCGACGGCCTGCGCCGCCGCGACGGCGATCGGCAGCGCGTTCGGATCGGCGAGCCCGATGTCCTCACTCGCCGAGATCATCAGCCGGCGGGCGATGAACCGCGGGTCCTCCCCCGCCTCGATCATCCGCGCCAGGTAGTGCAGGGCGGCGTCCACGTCCGAGCCGCGGATCGACTTGATGAGCGCGCTCGCCACGTCGTAGTGCTGGTCGCCGTCCCGGTCGTACTTCACGGCCGCACGGTCCACGGTCTCCTCGACCGTCTGCAGGGTGATCTCCGGCTCGCCCTTGGCGATGGCGGCTCCGGCCGCCGCCTCCAGGGCGGTCAGGGCGCGCCGGGCGTCACCGCCGGCGACGCGGAGGAGGTGGGCCTCGGCGTCCTCCGGGAGGGTCACCGCGCCGCCGAGCCCGCGCTCGCCGGTGAGGGCCCGCGCCATCAGACCGCGCAGGTCGTCGTCGGTGAGCGGCTCCAGGGTGAGGAGCAGGGAGCGGGAGAGGAGCGGGGAGATGATGGAGAAGTACGGGTTCTCCGTGGTGGCGGCGATCAGCGTCACCCAGCGGTTCTCGACGGCGGGCAGGAGCGAGTCCTGCTGTGCCTTGGAGAAGCGGTGGATCTCGTCGAGGAAGAGGACGGTCTCCTTGCCGTAGCCCCCGACCGCGCGGCGGGCGCCGTCGATGACGGCCCGGACCTCCTTGACGCCCGCGGTGATCGCCGACAGCTCCACGAACCGCTTGTTGGTCGCCTTCGAGACCACGTACGCGAGGGTGGTCTTGCCGATGCCCGGCGGGCCCCAGAGGATCACCGAGGATGCCCCCGCGGGGCCGCCGTCCCCGTCCCCCACCAGTCGGCGCAGCGGCGATCCGGGCTTGAGCAGGTGCTGCTGGCCCACCACCTCGTCGAGGGTGCGCGGGCGCATCCGGACGGCCAGCGGGCTGCTGGACGGGTCCTTCTCCTGGCGGTCTTCGGCTGCTGCGGTAAAGAGGTCGGGCTCCACAGTCATGAAGCCTAGGTCACCGCACTGACAGTGCGGTCGCCGTCAGGAGGTCCAGAAGTCCCACCAGCGGGTCAGGATCAGCATGCCGATGATCCCGATGTGCAGGACGGGCAGGACCCAGGTGAACTCGTCGAAGAAGGTCCTGAGGCCGCGGGGGGCGGGGATGACGCCGTGGCGGACGTTGTGCGAGGTCACGTACCAGAACATGACGATGGTCGCGACCCAGGCCAGGCAGCACCACAGGCAGAGCGAGTTGATCTCGTACAGCGACTGGTACATCAGCCAGGTGCAGAAGCCGACGCCGAAGAGCGTCCCGGCGTTGAGGCCCAGCCAGTACCAGCGGCGGTAGCGGGCCCCGGCGAGCAGGGCCAGACCGATCGCGACCACCATCGCGTACGTGACGAGGCCGAGCATCGGGTTGGGGAAGCCGAAGACCGAGGCCTGGTCGCTCTTCATGATGTTGCCGCAGGAGACGATCGGGTTGAGGCTGCACCCCGGCGTGAAGTTCGGGTCCTCGAGAAGCTTGAACTTGTCGATCGTGATGACCCAGGCGGCGAGCACGCCGGCCGCTCCGGTGATCACGAGCAGCCAGGCGAAAGCCCTGCTCGCGCCGATCGTGCCGGCGCCGCCCGGGCCGGACGCGGTCTCTTCCACCGCTGCCTTCGTCATGTCGCCTTGTCCCTCGATCGTCCGCCTGTCGGGCACCGTCATTCTGCCGCACCGCCCCCCGCGTCCGCCGTTCGCACGGGATAAGGAGGACACGCGGAAGGGGCCCGGACCACGCGCGCGCGTGGTCCGGGCCCCTCGGCGTTCCTACGGCCCTCAGGCCAGCTTGGCCCGCACCGCGTCCAGGAGACCGTCGACGGGGACCGCCTGCTGCTCGCCGGACTCCATGTCCTTGAGCTGGACGACGCCCTCGGCGAGATCGCGCTCACCGGCGACCACGGCGAGGCGGGCGCCCGAGCGGTTCGCGTCCTTCATGGCGCCCTTGAGGCCCTTGCCGCCGAAGGAGAAGTCCGCGGCGATGCCCTCCCTGCGCAGCTCGGTGACCTTGCCGAAGAGGACGCGGCGCGCCTCCTCGCCGATGGCGACCGCGAAGACGCTGGTGGCGGCGGGGATGTCGAGCTCGACGCCCTCCGCCTCCAGGGCGAGGACCGTGCGGTCGACGCCGAGCGCCCAGCCCACGGACGGCAGCGCGGGGCCGCCGATCATCTCGGAGAGGCCGTCGTAACGGCCGCCGCCGCCGACCGCCGACTGCGAGCCGAGACCGCCGTGGACGAACTCGAAGGTGGTGCGGGTGTAGTAGTCGAGGCCTCGCACCAGCTTGTCGTCGTCCTCGAAGGCGACGCCCGCCGCGGTGATCAGGGCGCGCACCTCCTCGTGGTACGCCTTGCACGCGTCGCACAGGTAGTCGCGCAGGAGCGGTGCGCCGACCAGCTGCTTCTGCACGGCCTCGCGCTTGTCGTCGAGGACGCGCAGCGGGTTGATCTCGGCGCGGCGGCGGGTGTCCTCGTCGAGGTCGAGGCCGCGCAGGAAGCCCTGGAGCGCCTCGCGGTAGACGGGACGGCACTCCTTGTCGCCCAGCGAGTTCAGCAGGATGCGGAAGTTCCGCAGGCCGAGCGAGCGGTACGCCTGGTCGGCGAGGATGATCAGTTCCGCGTCGAGCGCGGGATCCTCGGCGCCGATGGCCTCGGCGCCGACCTGGGAGAAGTGGCGGTAGCGGCCCGCCTGGGCACGCTCGTAGCGGTAGTACGAGCCGGAGTACCAGAGCTTGACCGGCAGGTTGCCGAGCTTGTGCAGGTTGCCCTGGAGTGCCGCGCGCAGGACGGACGCGGTGCCCTCCGGGCGCAGGCCCAGCTCCTCGCCGCCCTTGGTGGTGAGGGTGTACATCTCCTTGCTGACGATGTCGGTGGACTCGCCGACACCGCGGGAGAACAGCTTCACGTCCTCGAAACCGGGGGTCTCGACGTAGCCGTAGCCGGAGTTCTGCAGCGGTGTGGAGATCGCCTCGCGCACCGCGAGGAACGTCGCGGAGCGGGGCGGCAGCAGGTCGTACGTGCCCTTGGGGGCCTTGAAGGTGCTCACGTGGGTCGTCACATTCCTCGTCGGGGAGCCTTCGCGCTCCCGAGGCCGGCGGCCACGTCCCGCAGATAGGGGTTCGTGGCGCGCTCCTGGCCGATGGTCGTCTGGGGACCGTGTCCCGACAGCACCACGGTCGAGTTGTCGAGCGGCAGGCACACACGGGCCAGCGAAGCGAGCATCTCGTCCATGTCACCGCCGGGAAGGTCGGTGCGTCCGATGGAGCCGGCGAACAGCAGGTCCCCGGAGAAGAACACGGAGGGGATCTCCGTGGTCTCCGGCATCCTGAAGGTCACCGACCCCTTGGTATGACCGGGCGCGTGGGCGACGGAGAACTCCATACCGGCGAGCTTCAGCTCGGCGCCGTCGGTGAGTTCCCGCACGTCGTCGGGCTCCCCGACGGTCAGCTCGCCCATGAGGGGCATCCCGATGGAGCGGCCGAGGGCCTTCTCCGGGTCGCTCATCATGTAGCGGTCGGACGGGTGGATCCACGCGGGGACGTCATGGGCGCCGCACACCGGGACGACGGAGGCGACGTGGTCGATGTGTCCATGGGTGAGGACGACGGCGACGGGCTTGAGCCGATGCTTCTTCAGCGTCTCCTCGACACCCTGGGCGGCCTGGTGGCCGGGGTCGATGATCACGCACTCCTCGCCTGCGGCGGGGGCGACCAGATAGCAGTTGGTCCCCCAGGCCCCGGCGGGGAACCCGGCAATCAGCACGTTTCGTCCTTGGATGTCGTCCGGCACAGGGCGCGGAAATCACGGGAATCACGAGATTCGGCAGATCAGAGCCTACCGGCGGTGCCGGTTCCACAGCCAACCCGTATACCGTACGGGCACATCCGGCCAGAACAGGAACAGACGAGCGACAAGGAGCGGACCCGGTGGTCACCAGCGATCAGCGGCGGCGGCAGCTTGCCAGGGAGAAGTACGCGCGGCAGCAGCAGCGGCGGGAGGAGAACCGGCGCAAGGCGAAGCGCCGCAACACCGTCGTCGCCGCGGCCCTCGCGGTGGTGCTCGCGGCGGGCGGCGCCGTGTACGCGTCCGTGGCGCTGACGGACGGCTCCGGCAAGGGCTCCGACAACGCGGCCGGCGACACGCCGAGCAGCTCCGCGCCCACGCCCTCGGAGAGCGAACAGGCAAGCCCGGAGCCGAAGCTGTCCGTGGACCCGAAGGCCACGTACACCATGGCGCTGAAGACCAACGAGGGCGACATCACGATCACCATGGACGCGGCCAAGACCCCGCGCACGGTGAACTCCTTCAAGCACCTCGCCGACAAGAAGTACTTCGACGGGACCAAGTGCCACCGGCTCACCACCGACGGCATCTTCGTGCTCCAGTGCGGTGACCCCAAGGGCGACGGCACCGGCGGCCCCGGCTACAACATCCCGGACGAGAACCTGGACGCCCTCGGCAAGGCCGGCGCGGACGGCAAGGTGACCTTCCCGGCCGGCACCGTGGCCATGGCCAACACCGGGCAGCCGGGGACGGGCGGTTCGCAGTACTTCCTCGTGTACAAGGACACCAAGCTGCCGCCGACCTACACCCCGTTCGGGAAGATCGACGCGGCCGGCCTGAAGGTGGTCCAGGACGTGGCCGAGGCAGGTGTCGAGGGCGGCGCCACGGACGGCGCCCCGAAGAAGGCCGTCACCATCGAGAAGGCGACCGTCGCGAAGAAGTGAGCCGGGCGTCCGCACGCGCGCGTACCGTCGAATCTCGGTCGTGCTGAGTGCGGACAGCCGGGCCGCCGTTCGCCTAGATTGGCGTTGTGCAGCGTTGGGCCGTCGGCCGCGCTGCGGAAGGCGGGCGAGGCCCGCCGGGAAACTGTGGACGATGCCCGGGGGGTACGACCCCGCGACGGCATCATGGTGAGGAGGCGCTGTGAGCAGCGACCCGTGGGGCCGCGTCGACGAGACGGGCACCGTGTACGTGCGGACGGCCGAGGGTGAGAAGGTCGTCGGATCGTGGCAGGCCGGCACCCCTGAGGAGGCCCTGGCCTACTTCGAGCGCAAGTACGAGGGCTTGGTGGTCGAGATCGGCCTCCTCGAGAAGCGGGTGAGGACCACCGACCTCTCGGCGAAGGACGCCACGGCGGCGATCGAGCACATCCGGCAGCAGGTCACCGAGCACCACGCCGTCGGCGACCTGGCCGCGCTCGCGACCCGGCTCGACAAGCTCGTCGAGACGGTCGACTCGCGCCGCGAGGAGCGGAAGGCCCAGAAGGCGAAGCAGACCGACGAGGCGCGCGCCGCGAAGGAGAAGCTCGTCACGGAGGCCGAGGAGCTGGCCCAGAGCGAGCAGTGGCGCTCCGCGGGCGAGCGGCTGCGAGCGCTCGTGGACACCTGGAAGGGCCTCCCCCGGCTCGACCGCAAGTCCGACGACGAGCTGTGGCACCGCTTCTCGCACGCCCGCTCGGCGTTCTCGAAGCGCCGCAAGGCCCACTTCGCCTCGCTGGACGCCCAGCGTGAGGACGCCCGCAAGACCAAGGAGCGCCTGGTCGCCGAGGCGGAGTCGCTGTCGAACTCCACCGACTGGGGCACCACGGCGGCCCGCTACCGCGAGCTGATGGCGGACTGGAAGGCGGCCGGCCGTGCCCAGCGCGAGCACGAGGACGACCTGTGGAACCGCTTCCGCGGTGCCCAGGACGTCTTCTTCGCGGCGCGCGGCGAGGTCTTCGCCGAGCGGGACGCGGAGCAGACCGAGAACCTCAAGCTGAAGGAGGAGCTCGCGACCGAGGCCGAGAAGCTCCTGCCGGTGACGGACCTGAAGGCGGCGCGCGCGGCCTTCCGTTCCCTCAACGAACGGTGGGAGGCCGTCGGTCACGTTCCGCGGGACGCCCGTCCCAAGGTCGAGGGCCGGATGCACGCGGTGGAGCGGGCGATCCAGGAGGCCGAGGAGACCGAGTGGCGCCGGACGAACCCGGAGGCGCGCGCGCGTGCCGCGGGTCTGACCGGGCAGCTCCAGGACGCGGTCGAGAAGCTGCGCAAGCAGATCGACGCGGCCCGTGCCGCCGGCAACGACGCCAAGGCCGACAAGCTCTCCCGCGAGCTTGAGGGCCGCCAGGCCCTGCTCGACCAGGCCATGAAGGGCCTGGAGGAGTTCGGCGGCTGACACGGACGCCGTGACCGTACGACGAAGGCCCCCCGGCTCGCCGCCGGGGGGCCTTCGTCGTGCCCGTGGTTACGGTCGGCGGGCCGAGGTCACGCGGTAGACGTCGTAGACGCCCTCCACACCCCGTACGGCCTTCAGGACGTGGCCCAGGTGCTTCGGGTCGCCCATCTCGAAGGTGAAGCGCGAGGTGGCCACCCGGTCGCGGGAGGTCTGCACGGCCGCCGAGAGGATGTTGACGTGCTGGTCCGAGAGGACCCGGGTGACGTCCGAGAGCAGCCGGGACCGGTCGAGCGCCTCGACCTGGATGGCGACGAGGAAGACCGAGGACTGGGTCGGCGCCCACTCGACCTCCAGGATCCGCTCCGGCTCCCGGGAGAGCGACTCCACGTTGACGCAGTCGCTGCGGTGAACCGATACGCCACTGCCACGGGTGACGAAGCCGATGATCGGGTCGCCCGGCACGGGGGTGCAGCAGCGGGCCAGCTTCACCCAGACGTCCTCGACGCCCTTGACGACGACGCCGGGGTCGGCGCTCGAGCGGCGCTTGGAACGGCCGCGGGCGGGCGGCGAGGCCTCGTCGATGTCCTCGGTGGCGGCCTCCTCGCCGCCGAGCGCCTGGACCAGCTTCTGCACGATGGACTGGGCGGTGACATGGCCCTCGCCGATCGCCGCGTACAGCGAGGAGATGTCGCTGTAGCGGAGCTCGTGGGCGAGGGTGACGAGCGAGTCGCCGGTCAGGATCCGCTGGATCGGCAGGTTCTGCTTGCGCATCGCCCGCGCGATGGCGTCCTTGCCCTGCTCGATGGCCTCGTCCCGGCGCTCCTTGGAGAACCAGGCACGGATCTTGTTGCGGGCGCGCGGGGACTTGACAAAGCCCAGCCAGTCCCGTGAGGGCCCGGCGCCCGCGGCCTTGGAGGTGAAGACCTCCACCAGGTCGCCGTTGTCGAGGGTCGATTCGAGCGGGACGAGCCGGCCGTTGACCCGCGCCCCTATGGTGCGGTGGCCGACCTCGGTGTGGACAGCGTAGGAGAAGTCGACGGGGGTGGCGCCGGCGGGGAGCGCGATCACGTCGCCCTTGGGCGTGAAGACGAAGACCTCGTTGCGGGAGAGGTCGAAGCGCAGGGACTCCAGGAACTCGCTGGGGTCCTCGGTCTCCTTCTGCCAGTCGAGGAGCTGGCGCAGCCAGGCCATGTCGTTGAGGTGGTCGTCCTTGCCGGCCTTCTTCGGCACGTCGGCGCGCACCTTGGAGGCCCCGGCGACCGCCTCCTGCTTGTACTTCCAGTGGGCGGCGATGCCGTACTCGGCGCGCCGGTGCATGTCGAAGGTGCGGATCTGGAGCTCGACGGGCTTGCCGTTGGGTCCGATGACCGTCGTGTGCAGCGACTGGTACATGTTGAACTTCGGCATCGCGATGTAGTCCTTGAACCGGCCGGGGACCGGATTCCATCGCGCGTGGACGGTGCCGAGGGCGGCGTAGCAGTCCCGCACCGTGTCGACGAGGACACGGATGCCCACCAGGTCGTAGATCTCCGCGAAGTCCCGGCCGCGGACGATCATCTTCTGGTAGACGCTGTAGTAGTGCTTGGGGCGGCCGGTGACGGTCGCCTTGATCCGGGCGGCCCGCAGGTCCGCCTGGACCTCGTCGGTCACTATGGCGAGGTACTCGTCCCGCTTGGGGGCGCGCTCCGCGACGAGCCGGACGATCTCGTCGTACATCTTGGGGTAGAGGATCGCGAAGGCGAGGTCCTCCAACTCCCACTTGATGGTGTTCATGCCCAGCCGGTGCGCCAGCGGGGCGTAGATCTCCAGGGTCTCGCGGGCCTTCTTCTCCTGCTTCTCCCGCTTGAGGTACCGCATGGTACGCATGTTGTGCAGGCGGTCGGCGAGCTTGATGACCAGGACGCGGGGGTCCTTGGCCATGGCGACGACCATCTTGCGGACGGTCTCGGCCTGGGCGGCCTCGCCGAACTTGACCTTGTCGAGCTTGGTGACGCCGTCGACGAGGAGCGCGACCTGGTCGCCGAAGTCCCGGCGCAGGGTGTCGAGGCCGTACTCGGTGTCCTCGACGGTGTCGTGGAGCAGACCGGCCATCAGGGTCGCCGGGTCCATGCCGAGCTCGGCGAGGATCGTGGTGACGGCGAGCGGGTGCGTGATGTACGGGTCGCCGCTCTTGCGCTTCTGGCCACGGTGCCAGCGCTCGGCGACCTGGTAGGCCCGCTCGATCTGGCGGAGCGTGGCCGTCTCGATCTTGGGGTCGTTGGAGCGGACGATCCGCAGCAGCGGTTCGAGGACCGGGTTGTACGGGGAGGAGCGCTGGACGCCGAGCCGGGCGAGGCGGGCGCGGACGCGGTTGGACGAGCCGCCCGAGCGGGCGGGCGCGGCCGGTGCGGGCCGGGCCGGGGCCGGGGCCTCGGGGGCCGGCTGCGCGGACGCGGCAGGCGCGGTCCCGGTCTCCGCCGGCTTGTTCTGGGGCGTGCCGGTCCCCGGCGCGGCCTTGTCGGCCTTCGGGTCGGGCTGCGCGGCGGAGAGTGGCTGGGCCTCGTCTGGCAAGAGCGCTCCTCTGGCGGTCCCCCCGGACGGAGTCTGGGGGAGATACCGGGTCCCCCGGTCAGGCCCGGAAAGCCCATGGTATCGAGCCGGGAGTCGCGATGCGCACGCGGTGGCCGTCACCTGCGAAGGGGCCGGCGGGAGCGGTGCCCGCGGCCGGGCCGGTCGCTCTCGTCAGTTCCAGCGGAGCAGGGAGGGGCCACCCTTCACCTGGATCTCCTTGGTGGCGGCGACATTGCCCCAGTGGACCTTGAGGGAGCCGCTCTTCCCGCACAGCGGGCTCGACCAGAACTCCTTGCGCCGTGCGTCGAAGCCCTTGGCCCGGAGGCAGATGCTGCCGCCCTTGTAGACCTTCCAGGCGTACGCCATCTTCATGCCCTCGGCCCCGAAGTGACCGCAGCCGTCGCTGACCTCGGACCACTTCAGGGGCACGCTCCCGGCGTTCTTCCAGCCGGCGCAGACGCCGGCCGCCGGCGCCTGGGCGGGCCGGTCCGCGCTCGCGGGGTTCGCGGCGGTCCCGAGAGCGGCGAGCGCGATCAGGGAGACGGCCCCTGCGACGGTCTTCCGCGACATGTTCATACGACTTCCTCCTGGCGGCGCGTGACGGTCGGGAACGGCGAAGGGCGCCTCGGGAGAACCCGGGCGCCCTTCGCCGTATCCCTCGACCGTTATCGGGCGGGAGATCGTCGGACTTGAACGATCACACTCGGATGAGTGCCGTGAGCGGAGCGCCGTTCAGGGCCGGCTCCAGGCGACTGCGGCCCGGGAGGAAGCCCAGCTCCATCAGGACCGCGACGCCCGCCACCTCGGCGCCGGCGCGGCGGATGAGCTCGATGGAGGCCTCGGCCGTGCCGCCGGTGGCGAGGACGTCGTCGATGACCATGACGCGGTCGCCCGCCGCCAGGTCCTCGGCGTGCACCTCGATCTCGGCGGTGCCGTACTCCAGCTCGTACGCCTGGCGGAGCGTCGCCCCGGGGAGCTTGCCGGCCTTGCGGACCGGGATGAATCCCAGGCCCGCGCGGACGGCCACCGGGGCGGCCAGGATGAAGCCGCGTGCCTCGAGACCGACGATCTTCGTGGCGCCGTGCGCGGAGCACAGCGCCGCGAGGGCGTCGGTGAGAGCCGTGAACGCCTCCGGGTCCGCGAGCAGCGGCGTGATGTCCTTGAACAGCACGCCCGGCTTCGGGTAATCGGGGACGTCGCGGATGCGGCTCAGCAGGAGCGCGGTCACGTCCTGGGTGTCGGCGGTCATCCTCGGTGCTCCTGCGCGCGGCCGCGACGGCTCGCGCGCTGACCGACGACGGCGGTCTCCGCGTCGTCGGCGTACGCGCCGTCCGTCCCGTCCGCCGACTCGCCCTTGGCCGCGGCACCGGCCCGCTTGACGAGGATGCGCTTCTTGAGCGCCTTGATCGCCGGCTCGCGCTCCTTGAGGTCGGCGACGAGCGGGGTGGCGATGAAGATCGACGAGTACGCGCCGGCGGCGAGACCCACGAACAGCGACAGCGAGATGTCGTTGAGCATGCCGGCGCCGAGGACGCCACCACCGATGAAGAGCAGACCGGCGACCGGCAGCAGCGCCACGACGGTGGTGTTGATCGAACGGACCAGGGTGCCGTTGATCGAGCGGTTCGCCAGCTCGCTGTAGGTGAAGCGGGTCTGCTTCGTGATGTCCTTCGTCTGTTCCTTGAGGGAGTCGAAGACGACGACTGTGTCGTACAGCGAATATCCGAGAATGGTCAGCAGACCGATCACCGTACCGACCGTGACCTCGAAGCCGACCAGCGAGTAGATGCCCACGGTGATCGTGAGGTCGTGGATGAGGGCGATGAGTGCCGCGACCGCCATTCTCCACTCGAAGGCGATGGCCAGATAGATCACCACGAGGATCATGAAGACCCCCAGGCCCGTCCAGGCCTTGGTGGCGATCTGCTCACCCCAGCTGGGGCCGACGAGCTCCGCCGCGATCTTGTCCTCGGGGACGTTCAGGTCCTTGGCGAGCTCCGAGCGGACCTGGTCGGACTGCGCGGTGTCGAGGCCGCCGACCTGGATGCGCAGGGAGCCGTTGCCGAGCTGCTGGACGATCGCGTCGTGGCCGGAGGCCTCTTCCGCGTACTCCTGCGCCTGGCTGACGGAGACTTCCGACTTCGGGGTGGTGAAGACCGCGCCGCCCTGGAACTCGATGCCCATGTTCAGGCCGCGGACGGCCAGGGCGACGATGGCGGTGATGGTGATCAGGATGGACAGGCCGTACCAGATCTTGCGGTTGCCGATGAAGTCGTAGCCGACCTCACCGCGGTGGAGCCGGGCTCCGAGATCGCCGAGCTTCGACATCTCACGCCTCCTTCGGGTCGACAGGGCCAGCGGCAGAGGCGGTGGCACGACGGGAGCGGCGCAGCGGCGGCTTGGCGCCGAGTCGCTTCGGGTCGAGGCCGGACCAGGGGTGACCGTCGCCGAAGAACTTGGTCCGCGCGAGGAGCGTCATGACCGGCTTGGTGAAGAGGAACACCACGACGACGTCGAGCAGGGTGGTCAGGCCGAGCGTGAACGCGAAGCCCTGGACCTTGCCGACGGTGACGATGAACAGCACGGCCGCGGCCAGGAACGACACGAAGTCGGAGACCATGATGGTGCGGCGGGCACGCGGCCAGGCGCGCTCGACGGCCGGGCGGAGCGTGCGGCCCTCGCGCAGTTCGTCCCGGATGCGCTCGAAGTAGACGATGAACGAGTCCGCGGTGATACCGATGGCGACGATGGCTCCACAGACCGCCGGCAGGTTCAGCGCGAAGCCGATGGCCGGGCCGAGGAGCGACATGATCACGTAGGTGAGGAGCGCGGAGACGCCGAGGCTGAGGATGGCGATCAGCGACAGGCCGCGGTAGTAGGCGACCAGGTAGATGATGACCAGACCGAGGCCGATGGCGCCGGCGATCAGGCCGGCCTCCAGCTGGTCGCCGCCGAGCGCGGCGGTGACGGTGTCGACGCTCTGGGTCTCGAAGGAGAGCGGCAGGGCACCGTAGGACAGGATGTTGCCGAGGTCCTGGGCGGACTGCTGGTTGAAGCTGCCGGAGATCTGCGCGCTGGCGCTGAGCGTGGTCTGCACGCGGGGCGCGGAGACGACCTCGCCGTCAAGGACGATCGCGAACTGGTTCTGCGGCTCGGTCTGCTGCGAGAGCTTGCTGGTGATCGACTGGAACTTCTTCGAACCGGCGCCCGTGAACTCCATGTCCACGATCCACTGGCCGGTCCGCTGGTCGATCGCGGCCTGGGCGTCGTCGACGTCCTTGCCCTCGACCTCGGCCGGGCCGAGGAGGTACTTCTCCCACTGGTCGATGGCGTTCTTGCCGCAGGCCACGGTCGGCTCGCCGGGCTTGACGCCCTGACCGGCGGCGGAGCGCTGCTTCGGGTCGAGGCAGTTCAGGGTGGCGAACTTCTTCTCGAGCGCCGCGGTGGAGGCGTCGGGCGTCTGGCTCGGCTTCGGGGGCTCCGTCGCCTTGGGGGGCGCGGAGGAGGACGCCGAAGCGCTCCCGGTGGGCGTGGGCGTCGGGGCCTTGAGGGCCTCGGTGAGCGCACGGCCCTGGGTGGAGGCGGTGGCCGTCGGGGTCGCCGGCTTCTCGCCCACCGTCGCGCCGGAGGCGGAGGCGGACGGCTTCGGCGAGGCCGAAGGGGAGCCGGAGGAGGCGCTGGGCACCGGCTGCGGCGCGGCGGCCGCGACGGCGAGCACGGGCCGGAAGTAGAGCTGGGCGGTGGTACCGACCTGCTCCCGGGCCTGCTTCTCGTTCGTCCCGCGAGGGATGTTGACGATGATGTTCTCGCGGCCCTGCGTCTGGACCTCGGCCTCGGAGACACCGAGACCGTTGACACGGCGCTCGATGATGCCGACGGCGGTGTTCATGTTGGTCTCGTTGACCGCCGACTCCTGGCCGGGCTCAGCCTTGGCCTTGAGCGTGATCGAGGTACCGCCGGCGAGGTCGATGCCCAGGCGCGGGGTGGTGTGCCCCGACCAGAACATGCCGCCGGTGAGCGCGACCATGGCGATCAGGATGAGTGCCAGGGCGCGGCCCGGCCGGCTCTGTCCCCCCGCCGGCCTTCGGCCCTTCTTCGGTGCTGCCACCTGTCGTATCTCCCTGTCCAACCGTCTTCCGCCGGGTATGCGTGAGACGGCCACGAAGTGTGTGTGGGGACCTTCCCCCGCAGACGTGGAACCGTTCCGGGTACCGCGCGCGCCGGTGGGCGCGCGCGGTGTACCCGGCCGCGACTACTTCGCGTCGGTCTCGCCGTCGGCCTTGCCGTCCTTCTGGCCCTCGGCCGCGTCCGCCTTCTTCGTCAGGTCGGCCTTCGGCTCCGCGTCCTCGGCGGTCTCCGTGCCCTCGGTGGCCTCGGTGGCCCCGGTCAGCGACGAGGCGTCGTCCGGGACGACGGTGTCGGAGTCCGACTCGTCGTCACCGTGGACGATGCGGTTGTACTCGGAGTCCTCGAGGACGGCGCCGATGGCGTTCTTCGCGTAGACGGCGTGCACGCCGGGCGCGACCTCGAGGAGGACGGTCTCGTCGCCGATCTCCTTGACGGTGGCGTACATCCCCCCGATCGTGCGGACGCCGGTGCCGGGCTGCATCTCGTCGCGCATCCGCGCCGCCGCCTGCTGCTTCTTCTTGGCAGAGCGGGTCATCAGGAACATGGCCCCGATGAGGACGATGAAGGGGAGGAGGGTCACGATGCTCACGGGACGGGTTTCCTTCGCACGGTCGCGGAGAACCCGCGGCCTGATCTTCGGGGGTGGGCGCGCCGACCAGAAAGGGCGGCAACGGCGGAGTCTAGGCGAGTCCGCATCGATGGAACAACGTCCAGCATCGCACCCCGGTTCCGGTCCGGGCGAGTGTCAGCACCGTCACGCCCCGAAGAGCCCCTGTTGTCCGCTTCCTGGCGCCCCCGGGCCCGCTGCCTGCGGCGGAACGAGCCCCAGGTGCGCCCAGGCCGCCGGGGTGGCGACCCGGCCACGGGGGGTGCGCGCCAGCAGACCTTCGCGTACGAGGAAGGGTTCGGCGACCTCCTCGACGGTCTCGCGCTCCTCCCCGACGGCGACCGCGAGGGTGGAGAGACCGACCGGTCCGCCGCCGAAGAGCTTGAGCAGCGCTTCGAGGACGCCGCGGTCGAGGCGGTCGAGGCCGCGGCCGTCGACCTCGTACACGCTGAGGGCGGCCTCTGAGATCTCGCGGGTGATGACTCCGTCGGCCCTGACCTGCGCGTAGTCCCTGACGCGGCGCAGCAGGCGGTTGGCGATGCGGGGCGTGCCGCGGGAGCGGCCGGCGATCTCGGCGGCGCCGGCCGGGTCGATCTCGACGTCGAGGAGTCCGGCGGAGCGGTGGATCACGCGCTGGAGTTCGGCGGGGTCGTAGAACTCCATGTGGCCGGTGAAGCCGAAGCGGTCGCGCAGCGGGGGCGGCAGGAGTCCGGCCCGGGTGGTGGCGCCGACCAGGGTGAAGGGCGGGAGCTCCAGGGGGATGGCGGTGGCGCCGGGGCCCTTGCCGACGATGACGTCGACGCGGAAGTCCTCCATCGCCATGTAGAGCATCTCCTCGGCGGGCCGGGACATGCGGTGGATCTCGTCGAGGAAGAGGATCTCGCCCTCCTGGAGGGAGGAGAGGATCGCCGCGAGGTCTCCGGCGTGCTGGATGGCGGGGCCCGAGGTGATGCGGATCGGCGCGTTCATCTCGGCCGCGATGATCATCGAGAGGGTGGTCTTGCCGAGGCCGGGGGCACCGGACAGCAGGACGTGGTCGGCGGTGGCGCCGCGCTGGCGGGCGGCCTTGAGGACCAGGTCGAGCTGCTGGCGGACCTTCTCCTGGCCGACGAACTCGCTGAGGTCCTTGGGGCGCAGGGCGGCTTCGACGGCCTGGTCGTCGCCCTCGGCGGAGGCGCCGACGATGCGCGCCTCGGCGTCCGGTGCCTCGGCGGTGGAGTCGTCGTCCCAGTTCACGGTGGATGCCTTCTCGTTCGTACGGCGGGTCGGGCCGGGTGGGGGGTCAGCGGGCGCGGTTGAGGGTCTGCAGGGCGGCGCGAAGGAGCTGCGGCACGGGCGCGGTGCCGGTCTCGGCGATCGCGGCCTCGGCCTGCGGGGCGACGGCGCCGACGGCCTCCTCGGCCTCGCGGCTCTGGTAGCCGAGGCCGATCAGGGCGGCGGTCAGCTGCTCGGTCCACGGCGCGGGTCCGGAGGCCGCGGCGCGCTGGGCGCCGACCAGGCCGCTGCTGCCGAGGGGGGCGCCGAGCTTGTCCTTCAGTTCGAGGAGGAGTTTCTGGGCGCCCTTCTTGCCGATGCCGGGGACGGCGGTGAGGGCCTTCTCGTCTCCGGTGGACACGGCGAGGCGCAGGGCATCGGGGCTGTGGACCCCGAGCATGGCCTGCGCGAGGCGGGGGCCGACGCCGCTCGCGGTCTGGAGCAGCTCGAAGACCTGCCGCTCGTCGTCGTCGGCGAAGCCGTACAGCGTGAGGGAGTCCTCGCGGACGACGAGGGAGGTGGCGAGCCGGGCGTCCTGTCCGATCCGCAGTCCCGCGAGGGTCCCCGGGGTGCACTGGACGGCCATGCCCACCCCGCCGACCTCGATCACGGCCGTGGTGGGGGCGAGGGCGGCGACCGGGCCGCTGACGAAGGCGATCATCGGGTTCGGCCTTTCACTGCGGACGCCTGCTGGGCGACCGCCTGCTGGAGACGGTTCTGGGCGACGGCCTGCTGGAGGCGGTTCTGGGCGGGGGCCCGCCAGATGTGACAGATGGCGAGGGCGAGGGCGTCGGCGGCGTCGGCCGGCTTGGGCGGGGCGGAGAGCCGGAGCAGCCGGGTCACCATGGCGCCGACCTGCGCCTTGTCGGCGCGGCCGCTGCCGGTGACAGCGGCTTTGACCTCGCTCGGGGTGTGCAGGGCGACGGGGATGCCGCGGCGCGAGGCGCAGAGCATGGCGACGGCGCTCGCCTGTGCGGTGCCCATCACCGTACGCACGTTGTGCTGGCTGAACACCCGCTCCACGGCGACGAGTTCGGGCGAGAAGCGGTCGAGCCACTCCTCCATGCCGCGCTCGATGCCGACAAGGCGTACGCCGATGTCGTCGTCCGCTGCCGTCCGCACCACTCCCACGCCGAGCATGGTCAGCGGCCGTCCCGCGACCCCCTCGACGACGCCGACACCGCACCGGGTCAGACCCGGGTCCACCCCGAGAACGCGCACTGTGCCCCTCCCGGCCCGCTGTCGCTCAACTGTTTGTGCAGGCTATCCGCTCCCACTGACAACGCCGTACGAACGACAGCGGGCCGACGGGGGTGTGTCCCCGTCGGCCCGCTGTGCGGAGCGGCCGCGATCAGGCGTCGACCTTCTCCATGACCTCGTCGCTGACGTCGAAGTTGGCGAAGACGTTCTGCACGTCGTCGCTGTCCTCCAGCGCGTCGATCAGCTTGAACATCTTGCGCGCGCCCTCTTCGTCGAGCTCGACCTGCATGGTCGGGACGAAGCTGGACTCGGCGGAGTCGTAGTCGATGCCGGCCTCCTGGAGCGCGGTGCGGACCGCGACCAGGTCGGTGGCCTCGCTGACGATCTCGAAGGACTCGCCGAGGTCGTTGACCTCCTCGGCGCCCGCGTCGAGGACCGCGCCCAGGACGTCGTCCTCGGTCAGTTCGCCCTTGGGGAGCACGACGACGCCCTTGCGGTTGAACAGGTACGAGACGGAGCCCGGGTCGGCCATGGAGCCGCCGTTGCGGGTCATGGCCACGCGTACGTCGGAGGCGGCGCGGTTGCGGTTGTCGGTGAGGCACTCGATGAGCACCGCGACGCCGTTCGGGCCGTAGCCCTCGTACATGATCGTGGCGTAGTCGACGCCGCCGGCCTCGAGGCCGCCGCCGCGCTTGACCGCGGAGTCGATGTTCTTGTTCGGGACCGAGCTCTTCTTCGCCTTCTGGATGGCGTCGTAGAGCGTCGGGTTACCGGCCGGATCGTCGCCGCCGGTCCGGGCCGCGACCTCGATGTTCTTGATCAGCTTCGCGAAGAGCTTGCCGCGCTTGGCATCGATCACGGCCTTCTTGTGCTTCGTCGTAGCCCATTTAGAGTGGCCGGACATCTGCCTGTCTCCTTCGCGTAACCCATTTCTGAACGAACCCCAGAGATCCTACCGGGATCGGATCACCGCGCGGCGCGCACCATGTCGACGAACAGGGCGTGGATGCGGTGGTCCCCGGTGAGCTCGGGGTGGAACGAGGTCGCGAGCGCGCGGCCCTGCCGTACGGCGACGACGTGGCCCTCGTGCTCGGCGAGGATCTCGACCTCGGCGCCGACGGACTCCACCCAGGGGGCGCGGATGAAGACGCCCTCGACGGGGCCGTCCTCGATGCCCGCGACGGTGACGCCGGCCTCGAAGGACTCGTTCTGCCGCCCGAAGGCGTTGCGGCGGACGATCATGTCGATGCCGCCGAAGGTCTCCTGGCCCGAACGCGGGTCGAGGATCTTCTCCGCGAGCATGATCAGACCGGCGCAGGTGCCGTAGACCGGCAGGCCGGCGGCGATGCGCTCGCGCAGCGGCTCCGCCATGCCGAAGAGGTCGGCCAGCTTGGAGATGGTGGTGGACTCACCACCGGGGATGACGAGGCCGTCGATCTCGGCCAGCTCCTCGGGGCGCCTCACCGGCCTGGCCACGGCGTCCGCCGCGGCCAGGGCGATCAGGTGCTCCCGTACGTCGCCCTGGAGAGCCAGGACACCAATCACGGGAGTGCTGCTCATCGGTGCTTACCAGCCCCGGTTGGCGTAGCGCTCGGACTCGGGGAGGGTGTCGCAGTTGATGCCGACCATGGCCTCGCCCAGGTTGCGGGAGGCGTCCGCGATGATCTTCGGGTCGTCGTAGAAGGTGGTGGCCTTCACGATGGCGGCGGCGCGCTTGGCCGGGTCGCCGGACTTGAAGATGCCGGAGCCGACGAAGACGCCCTCGGCGCCGAGCTGACGCATGAGCGCGGCGTCGGCCGGGGTGGCGACGCCACCGGCGGAGAACAGCACGACCGGCAGCTTGCCGAGCTCGGCGACCTCCTTGACGAGCTCGTACGGCGCGCGCAGGTCCTTGGCGGCGGCGAACAGCTCGTTGTTGTCGAAGCCGCGCAGCCGGGCGATCTCGTTCTTGATCTGGCGCAGGTGGCGGACCGCCTCGACGACGTTGCCGGTGCCGGCCTCGCCCTTGGAGCGGATCATGGCCGCGCCCTCGGCGATGCGGCGCAGGGCCTCGCCCAGGTTGGTGGCACCACAGACGAAGGGGGTCGTGAAGGCCCACTTGTCGGAGTGGTTGACCTCGTCGGCCGGCGTGAGGACCTCGGACTCGTCGATGTAGTCGACACCGAGGGACTGCAGGACCTGGGCCTCGACGAAGTGACCGATGCGGGACTTGGCCATGACCGGGATGGACACCGCGCCGATGATCTCTTCGATCATGTTCGGGTCGGACATGCGGGCGACGCCGCCGTCCTTGCGGATGTCCGCGGGGACCCGCTCCAGGGCCATGACGGCCACGGCGCCGGCGTCCTCGGCGATCTTCGCCTGCTCGGCGTTGACCACGTCCATGATCACGCCACCCTTGAGCTGCTCGGCCATGCCGCGCTTCACACGGGCGGTGCCGGTCTCGGGGGACTGGGGGGAGGGGGAAGGCGTGGTGGACACAAGTACCTCACTCGTGACAAGAGCGATTGACGACAACAGCGAGGAAACAGTCCACCTACGGTCCACAGCAAGGGCCAATGTGGACCCGGTGGATCGTTTTCACAGGTTACGGAGCGTCAGGTGGGGCGATCGGCAAGAGCCACCGGCGGCTCGTCGTCCATTTCGAAGGCCAGAGGGAAGGGCGCGTGGCCCGCGAGCCGGAACCAGCGGACCTTCCGGTGGCGGCGCAGGGCGCGGGCGGCCCGTACGGCGTCGTTGTGGAAGCGGCGGGCCATCGGCACCCGGCGGACGGCCTGCGCGAGCTCTTCCGCGGCCTCCTCACCGCCGACGGCCTCCCGGACCACCTCCACCTGCTGCGGCTCGCCGAACACGGCCCGCAGCGCCTGGCTGAGTTCGCTCTCGGCGACCTCCCGGTGATCCTCCTCGGCCTGCCGGGCGGCGTGCGCGGCCTCGTACAGCACGATCGAGGCGGCCGGATCGAGAACACCGGAGGTGGCCAGCTCCTGGGTGACCGAGGCCCGGCGCAGCAGCTGCGCGTCCAGGGCGGCGCGGGCGGCGTCGATACGGGAGTGCAGCCGGTCGAGCCGGCCGGCGGTCCAGCTGAGATACACGCCGATGAGAATCAGCGCGACGACGGTCCAGATCAGGGTTTCGGTCACGGGCGCACAGGCTACCGGGGCGGTGGCGGCACGCCGTCCCAAAGGTCACGGTCGTGGGCGAACAGGACACGGACGGGACGGGTGTCCGGCTCGGCCGGGGGCGGTACGGGGTGCGCGAACCCGACCGCGAAGCCGCATGCCTGACGCCCGTTGCGGGCACCGTTCCGCCGACGCGGTGTCCACCCCCGTTGCGGGCACCGTTCCACCGACGCGGTGTCCACCCCCGTTGCGGGCACCGTTCCACCGACGCGGTGTCCACCCCCGTTGTGGGCATACGTTCCGCCGGGGCGGAACGGGTGGGCACAACGGACGGCGCCCCCTGCCGGGCCCAGGCATCCGCGCCCGAACCCGCACCCGGGGCACGTCGCACGGTTCGTGCGGCCCGCACCCCGGGTGCACCGCCCAAGTGGGTGCGGGTCCGGGCACAAGGGGCGCAGGCGCCGCCGAGGGCGCCGTCCCGTGTGCCCACCCGTCCCACCCGGCGGGACGATTGCCCACACGGGGGGGCGGCCTGCCCAGCAGGCCGGTGGTCCGCATCGGGCTGGGCGACGGCCCACGCGGGGCACGGCAGGGGCGGGGCCCTTGGTCCGCGAGGGCCGGCCGGGGCCTAAAGGCCCAGGCGGGCCCGGAGGCCCACTCGTTCGTCCGTGTCGACCGCCGCCGCCCCGTCCGCCACCGTCTCGTACACCGCCAGGATGTCCGCGCCGACGGTCGTCCAGTCGAAGCGGCGTACATGGGCCGAGCCCCGCGCGCTCAGTTCGTCGCGGCGCTCCTCGTCCCCCAGGAGCCGGATCGCCGCGTCCGCGAGGGCGTCCGCGTCCTCGTTGGTGAAGAGTTCTCCCGCCGCCCCCTGGTCGAGCACCTGGGCGAAGGCGTCCAGGTCGGAGGCGAGGACCGGCGCGCCGGCCGACAGCGCCTCGACGAGGATGATGCCGAAGCTCTCACCGCCGGTGTTGGGCGCCACGTACACGTCGACGCTGCGCAGCAGCCGCGCCTTGTCCTCGTCGCTGACCATCCCGAGGAACTCGACCCGGGAGCGCAGCTCACGCGGCAGCGACGCCACCGCCTCCTCCTCGTCCCCGCGCCCGGCGACGAGGAGCCGCGCGCCGGGCCGTTCGGTGAGGATCCTGGGCAGGGCCCGCATGAGGACCGGCAGGCCCTTCCTCGGCTCGTCGATCCGGCCGATGAAACCGAGGGTCTCGCCCTGCCACTCCTTCTTCGGCTCGGCGCGGGCGAAGAAGTCCACGTCGACCCCGTTGGGGATGACGACGGCGTCACCACCGAGGTGCTCGACGAGCGTGCGGCGCGCGTACTCGCTGACGGCGATCCGGGCGCTGATCTTCTCCAGCGCGGGCTGGAGGATCGGGTACGCGGCGATCATCGCGCGCGAGCGCGGGTTCGAGGTGTGGAAGGTGGCCACGATCGGCCCCTGCGCCGCCCAGCAGGTGAGCAGGCCGAGGGAGGGCGAGGTCGGCTCGTGGATGTGGACGACGTCGAAGGTGCCGTCGTGCAGCCAGCGGCGGACCCGCGCGGCCGAGAGGAAGCCGAAGCTGAGCCGGGCCACCGAGCCGTTGTACGACACGGGCACGGCCCGGCCGGCGGAGACCACGTACGGCGGCAGCGGGGTGTCGTCGTCGGAGGGGGCGAGGACGGACACCTTGTGGCCGAGCCGGACGAGGTGCTCGGCGAGGTCGCGGATGTGGAACTGGACGCCGCCCGGCACGTCCCAGGAGTACGGGCAGACGATCCCGATCTTCACGCGCCGCGCTCCCCGTCCCGCTCCGCACCCGCGGTCTCGGCACCCGCGACGGGCTCCGGGCGTTCGTCCAGGTCCGAGAGCCACAGTCGTTGCAGCATGTGCCAGTCCTCCGGGTGGTCCGCGATGCCCGAGGCGAAGGCATCGGCCAGCGCCTGTGTCATCACGGACGTCTTCTCGGCCCGCGTGCCTGACTCGGGTACGTCGACGGGCGGGTGGATCCGCCCCTGCATGACGGACGTACCGTCGTACCAGAGCGTCACCGGCAGCAGCAGCGCCCCCGTCTGCTGGGCGAGGATCGCGGGCCCCGCGGGCATCCGCGCCGTGTCGCCGAAGAAGGTGACCTCGGTGCCGGAGGCCGACAGGTCGCGGTCGGCGACGAGGCAGACCAGGCCGCCCGCACGCAGCCGCCGCGCGAGGGTGCCGAAGGCGGAGCCCCCGGTGTGCGGGAGGACCTCCATGCCGAGGGACTCCCGGTAGGCGACGAAGCGGTCGTACAGCGTCTCCGGCTTGAGCCGCTCGGCGACCGTCGTGAAGGGCACGCCGAGTGCGCGGGTCACCCACACACCGGCCAGGTCCCAGTTCGCCAGGTGCGGCAGGGCGAGGACGACCCCGCGCCCGGCGGCCAGGCCTTCCTTCAGGTAGTGGGCGTCCTTGATGTCGACACCGCGCTCGACCCGCTCCTTGTCCCAGGTCGGCAGCCGGAAGGACTCCATCCAGTACCGCATGTACGAGCGCATGCCGGCCTTCGACAGCTCGGCCAGCCGCTCGGGCGTGGCGTCGGGCACCACGCGCGCGAGGTTGGCCTCAAGGCGCAGGACGCTCTTGCCGCGCCGTTTCCAGGTGAGGTCGGCGATCCGTCGGCCGAGGCCGGCGGCCACCGGTTCGGGGAGCTTCTTGACGGTCGCCCAGCCGGCGCCGTACAGCCCGTCGCTCAGTCGTTCCTTCAGCGCGCTCACGTCGTCGCCCCGCTCCCCCCGGCCGCGGCGGCGTCCGCCTCGGCCGATTCACGCCGCACGGTCACGACCCGCTGTCCCAGGGTCACGGCACTGCCGACCGCGACGATCCACAGGGCGATCGGGAGCAGGACGTCGACGCCGGGCACCCCGAACGCGTGCAGGCCGGCGAGACCCGCGGCGACCAGCGAGATCACCAGACGCTCGGCGCGCTCGATCAGGCCGTTGACGGCGACGGGCAGGCCAATCGATTCGCCGCGTGCCTTGGTGTACGAGACGACCTGCCCGCTCGCCAGGCAGAAGATGGCCACGGCGCACAGCACGTTGTCGTCGCCCGTGCCCGCGTACCAGAGCGCGAAGCCGCCGAAGATGGCGCCGTCGGCGACGCGGTCGAGCGTCGAGTCGAGGAAGGCGCCCCAGCGGCTGGAGATCCCCGCCTGCCGGGCCATGTTGCCGTCGACGAGGTCGGAGAAGACGAAGAGGGTGATGACGATGGTGCCCCAGAAGAATTCCCCGCGGGGGAAGAAGACCAGCGCGCCGGCCATCACTCCCGCTGTGCCGATGAGCGTGACCGCGTCGGGGCTGACGCCCCGGCGGAGCAGAAACGCGGCGAACGGTGTGAGGACACGCGTGAAGAATGCACGCGCGTACTTGTTCAGCATGGCCTTCCCGAGGTTCGGTGGGCCGCGCGGCCCCTATGACCACCGGCTCACCCATCGTAGCCACGAGCGCCCCGGCCTACCGGCGGGCACCCGCCCCGCCGCGTCGGCGTCCCCCCGGCGGGCCCGCCCCGGGTACGACGTTCGGACGTGTCCCGGCGGCCGTACGCGTCCCCGGAGACGGCTCTCCCGGGCCGTACGAGACATCGCGCGTCCCGGCCCGTCCGTACACCGCGCCGACGCGCCGTACACGCCGCACCGCCGTGCGACGCGGGCCCCCGGCTCGCACCGCCGTGCGGCGCGGGGCCCCCGGCCGTGCGACGTATGGACGCGTCCCCGCGTCGGTGCAAAGCTCGAAGGACCACTGCGGGCACCGCAGGAGCCGTCACCGCGGCACATCACTCCCCCGCGGCACCCGCCGTACCGCCGCACCGTGCGAGCAGCCGGGAGGAACATCATGGGTGACAAGGCGAACACGCCCGCCGGGGCCGCCGGCAGGGCTCTGACGGCCGACCGGCCCGCAGCCGTGCGGAACGTGGTGCTGGTCGGCCACAGCGGATCCGGCAAGACGACCCTCGTGGAGGCGCTCGCGCAGACCGCCGGGGCGCTCAACCGGGCGGGCCGGGTCGAGGACGGCGCCACCGTCTCCGACTACGACGAGATCGAGCACCGCCAGCACCGCTCCATACAGCTCTCCCTCGTCCCGGTCGGCTGGGACGGGTACAAGATCAACCTCCTCGACACCCCCGGGTACGCGGACTTCGTCGGGGAGCTGAGGGCCGGTCTGCGCGCGGCGGACGCGGCCCTCTTCGTCGTATCGGCCGCCCAGGAGGCCGACGCCGTCGCCGCCTCCACCCGGATGATCTGGGAGGAGTGCGCGGCCGTCGGCATGCCCCGCGCCATCGTCGTCACCCATCTCGACACGGCCCGCACCGACTTCGGTGAGCTCACCGCCGTCTGCGCCTCCCTCTTCGGCCGCGACGACCCCGACGCCGTCCTCCCGCTCTATCTGCCGGTGCGCGGCGACGAGGCCGCCGACGGGCACGCGCCCGCGACCGGCCTGGTGGGGCTGCTGTCGGAGCGGATCTTCGACTACTCCACGGGGGTACGGCGGGAGAGCCCGCCCGACGAGAGTCAGCGGGAGCTCATCGCGGAGGCCCGCGCCCGGCTGATCGAGGGGATCATCGCCGAGAGCGAGGACGAGACCCTGATGGACCGCTATCTCGGCGGCGAGCGGATCGATGTGAAGACGCTCGTCGACGACCTGGAGAAGGCCGTCGCCCGGGGCGCCTTCCACCCGGTGCTCGCGGCCGCCCCGGCAGCCGACGGCGGTACGCAGGGCCTGGGCACCCTCGAACTCCTGGAGCTGATCACCGGCGGGTTCCCCTCCCCGCTGGAGCACGAGCCGCCCGCCGTCACCACCCCCGACGGCCGACCCCGGCCCTCCATCAGCTGCGACCCCGACGGTCCCCTGGTCGCCGAGGTCGTCAAGACCGCCGCCGACCCCTACGTGGGCCGGGTGTCGCTCGTCCGGGTCTTCTCCGGCACCCTGCGCCCCGACGAGACCGTCCACGTCTCCGGTCACGGACTGGCGGACCCGGGACACGAGGGCCGTGCCCTCCATGAGGCAGACGAGCGGATCGGCGGCCTCACCTCGCCCTTCGGCAAGCAGCAGCGGCCGATGGCGTACTGCATCGCCGGGGACCTGGCCTGTGTGGCCCGGCTGGGCCGGGCGGAGACGGGCGACACGATCTCCGCGAAGGACGATCCGCTCCTGATCGAGCCGTGGAGCATGCCCGAACCCCTGCTCCCGCTCGCGGTCGAGGCCCACAGCAAGGCCGACGAGGACCGGCTCTCGCAGGGCCTCTCCCGGCTGGTCGCCGAGGACCCGACCCTGCGCCTCGAACCGAACCAGGACACCCGGCAGGTGGTGCTGTGGTGCCTCGGCGAGGCGCACCAGGACGTCGCCCTCGAACGCCTCAGGGGCCGGTACGGGGTGCGGGTCGACGCCGTGCCGTACAAGGTGTCGCTGCGCGAGACGTTCGGCGGCCCCGCGGAGGGCCGCGGCCGGCACGTCAAACAGTCCGGCGGCCACGGCCAGTACGCGATCTGCGAGATCGAGGTGGAGCCGCTCCCGCCGGGCAGCGGCATCGAGTTCGTCGACAAGGTGGTCGGCGGCGCGGTCCCGCGCCAGTTCATCCCCTCCGTGGAGAAGGGGGTGCGGGCCCAGGCCGCGCGGGGCGTCGCCGCCGGCTACCCGCTCGTCGACATCCGGGTCACCCTGCGGGACGGCAAGGCCCACTCGGTGGACTCCTCCGACGCCGCCTTCCAGGCGGCCGGGGCGCTCGCGCTGCGCGAGGCGGCCGCCGATGTCGCCGTCCACCTCCTGGAGCCGGTCGCCGAGATGCAGGTCCTCGTACCGGACGAATACGTCGGTCCCGTGATGAGCGATCTGTCGGGGCGGCGCGGCCGGGTCGTCGGCACCGACCAGGCCGGACCCGGGCGGACCGTGGTACGGGCCGAGGTGCCGGAGATCGAGATCGGGCGGTACGCGATCGACCTGCGGTCCGTGTCGCACGGCACCGGCAGGTTCGACCGCTCGTACGCCCGGCACGAGCCGATGCCCCCGCATCTCGCCGAGAAAATGCGCGAACAGGCCGGAAAGAGCTCCTGACTGACGGGATGACAGCCCTGGCCTCCCGCCCCGCCACCGCGGAGCGGGCGGCATTCGGCCGACCCGTCACACTCCGGTGACGCATCAGGCGGCACCCGGTTACGCTGTGGTGCCCAGCTCAGAAGGTGTGCGGGGCGCGGCAGTTGGGAACAGCCCGCACAGGGGTACTCGCGCGCGATGGGGGCGGCAGTGGCGATCGACGGTTTCGGACCCGGGGCACAGATCCCCCTCCAGGGCTCCGGCGGCGGTACGGGGGCGACGAACGCGCTCGCCTCCGCCGCGTACCGGGACAGCCCCCTGGACACGATCAAGGAAGCCGACAACGAGCTCTACAAGTCGACGGTCAAGGAAGGGAAGTGGCACAAGCTCTTCCACCCCGACCTCGGCGAGGCGTTCTCCCGCGCGGTCCAGGTCCGCATGCTCGGCGGCGCCCGCAAGGCCCTCATCCAGTCCTTCGGCGCCGAGCCCCAGCCGGTCGTCGAGCACTGTCTCGCCGCCTCCCGCCTCCGCAGGCAGCGGGACATCAAGCTGACCCTGGTCACCCTGGTCTGCGGGGTGCTCTTCCTGCCGGGGCTGCTGCTCTGGCTGGGAGTCATCCAGCTCCGCCGGATGGCCGCGGGCTCCGACAAGAAGCGCACCAGCGCCATCGGCACCGCGCTCCTCGTCGCGGCCGGTCTGTTCGCCCTGCTCGTCCTCCTCAAGCTGCCCTTCGACGGGATCCTGCCGAACTACCTGCGCGCCATGATCGTGGCGCCGGTCGTGGGCTGGTTCCTCGCGCACCGCATCTGCGAGACCACCGCCGTCGATCTCCGCGAGCGCTGGACGGCGCTGCTCAGCGGCGGCGGCATCGGCGCGAAGATCCCGGAGGCCGCTCCGCGGGACCCGGGCGAGAAAGCCGCCGAGGAGCTCCGGCAGAACCTGGAGAAGCTCTCGGCCGAGCAGCAGTCCAACATCGTGTTCTACGCGGGCGCCAAGGGCGTCCTCGGCCTCGGCACCCGTTGGGGCAGCTGGACACTGGCGGAGGAGCTCGTCCCCCTGCCCGGCCGCGAGATCCACGACTTCCGCGCCTGGGACGTCGTCCGGAAGATCCACGACCAGCTGACCCTGCTGGAGCGTGGCTCGATGAAGACCGGGTTCCCCAAGCCGACCGTCAAGCACTGGATCGTCTCGCCCGTCGGTGAGGGCGCCGACGAGGTCGCCCGCCCCGAGGGCGACAGCATCGTCCACTACCAGGTCAAGCCGCACGAGATACAGCGCATCTGCAACGACCAGCAGTTCGGCGCCGGCAACCGTCACTACCTCGGGGTGCAGTTCACTCTCTGGGACGGGAACCTGGTCCTGACAATGATGGTGACGGTGACGTCCCTCCTCCACACCCTCCGGATCGAGGTGACCGGGCACGCCCTCGGTCCCGTGCACGGCCTCTTCACGACGAAGCCGAAGGCGAAGACCAAGGAGGTCTCCAAGACCGTCCGCTTCTGGGAGACCAAGGAGATCAAGCAGCCGCTGATGACGACCGACGAGGTCGTCCGGCTCGCGGTCCGCGCCCCGCTCACCTGGTACCCGCCGGTCCTGGACTTCCTCGGCGGCAAGCTCGTCCTGCCCGAGCCCTTCGGACTGCGGCACGTCTGGGCCGGGCCGCTCTGGAAGAACCGCTTCATGGCCGACGACGCCATCCGCATGGCGACGCCGGTGCTGCGCGCGGTCCACTCTGCGACCCTCAAGATGCTCGACGAGCACGGCGTGGACACGGAGCGCTTCACCAACCGCTCGCTGTTCCTCAGCGGCGGCGTCCAGGACCCGGGCCCCAAGAAGGCCGACGTCTACGACGCCTGACGTCCGTCCATGTCCGTACGGATCATGTCGGTCGGTTCATGTCGACACGGATCATGTCCGTACGGATCGTGTCGGCACGGATCATGTCGGCACGGATCGTGTCCGTACGGATCAGATGGTGGCCGGCCAGGCGTCGGCCAGCATCTTCCGGGTGTCCGCGAGCAGCTGCGGCAGCACCTTGGTGTGACCGACGACCGGCATGAAGTTGGTGTCCCCGCCCCAGCGCGGCACCACGTGCTGGTGCAGATGGGCGGCGATGCCGGCGCCGGCGACGGCGCCCTGGTTCATGCCGATGTTGAAGCCGTGCGCACCGGAGGCCGCCCGCAGCGCCACCATCGCGCGCTTGGTGAGGTCGGCGAGCTCCGCCGTCTCCGCCACGTCCAGATCCGTGTAGTCGGCGACGTGACGGTAGGGGACGACCATGAGGTGTCCGCCGTTGTACGGATACAGGTTGAGGACCGCGTAGACGCTGCCGCCGCGGGCGATCACCAGGCCGTCCTCGTCCGACTTCGACGGGATCGAGCAGAACGGACAACCGTCGTCGGCTCCCGGCCCGGTCGGCTTGTTCTCGCCCTGGATGTACGCCATCCGATGAGGCGTCCACAGGCGCTGGAACGCGTCCCGCGTCCCCACTCCGATCTGCTGCTCCGGCTCAGTCGTCATGCTGTGCAGCATATTGCGTCGCCCGTTCGGAACGTGTCGCCGGGGCGGAAGATCCATGCGGCGGCCATGCTGATCCGATGAGCGACAGGCCCCCGAAACCGCCACGGCAGGAACGCTGGGACCACCGCATGGAGACCCCCCTGGCCGTGGCCTCCCTTGCCTTCCTGACCGGCTACGCGGTCCGCGTCCTCGCCCGCCACGGCCTCCCCCAGGCCTGGCTCGACCTCTGTCTCGCCGTCACGGTCGCCGCCTGGGCCCTGTTCGCCGTGGACTACGCGGTACGGCTCCGCGTCAGCGGCCTGCGTCCGCTCCGCTTCGTCCGCGCCCATCTCCTCGACACGGTCGTCCTGGTGCTGCCGCTGCTGCGGCCGCTGCGCATGGTCACCCTCTACGACCGGGTCCAGCGCCGTCGCGACAAGCCGCGCCTCGGCCTCTACGCGCGCGTGATGCTCTACGCCGGAATGAGCGTGGCCCTGCTCGGCTTCGCGGGCGCCCTCACCGTCTACCACCACGAGGCCGACGCCCCCGGCGCCACGATCCTCACCTTCGGCGACGCGATCTGGTGGACCTGCGCCACGCTCGCGACCGTGGGGTACGGGGACGTGGCGCCGGTGACACCGCTGGGCCGGGTGACGGCTGTCGGCATGATGGCCTGCGGTCTCGCGCTCCTGGGGGCGGTGACGGGTTCGTTCTCGTCCTGGCTGGTCCAGTCGTTCACGCGGGAAGACGACAAGAGGCCCCCGGGGGCTTCCCCGGGGGCCTCCTGAACACTCGGGCCGTCACACCTGGACGCGGTCCTCGACGATCTTGGCGATCTTGGCGATGGCCTCGTCGACGGGGATGCCGTTCTCCTGCGAGCCGTCGCGGTATCGGAAGGAGACGGCGCCGGCGGCCATGTCCTCGTCACCCGCGATGATCATGAACGGGACCTTCTGCTTCTGCGCGTTCCGGATCTTCTTCTGCATCCGGTCCGAGGAGGAGTCGACCTCCACCCGCAGGCCCTGCTTCTTCGCCTTGGCGGCGAACTCGTACAGGTAGTCGACGTGCGCGTCGCCGATCGGGATCCCGGTCGCCTGCACAGGCGCCAGCCACGGCGGCATCGCACCCGCGTAGTGCTCCAGAAGCACCGCGAAGAAGCGCTCGATCGAACCGAACAGCGCGCGGTGGATCATGACCGGGCGCTGCTTGGTGCCGTCCGGGGCGGTGTACTCCAGGTCGAAGCGCTCCGGCAGGTTGAAGTCGAGCTGCACGGTCGACATCTGCCAGGTACGGCCGATGGCGTCCCGCGCCTGCACCGAGATCTTCGGGCCGTAGAACGCGGCGCCGCCCGGGTCGGGGGTCAGCGGGAGGCCCTGCTTCTCCGCGACCTGCTGGAGGACCGCGGTGGCCTCCTCCCACACCTCGTCGGAGCCGACGAACTTCTCCGGGTCCTTGGTGGACAGCTCCAGGTAGAAGTCGGTCAGACCGTAGTCGCGGAGCAGGTTGAGGACGAAGGTGAGGGTCTTGTCGAGCTCCTCCGCCATCTGCTCCTTGGTGCAGTAGATGTGCGCGTCGTCCTGGGTGAAGCCGCGGGCCCGGGTCAGGCCGTGCACGACGCCGGACTTCTCGTACCGGTACACGGTGCCGAACTCGAAGAGACGCAGCGGCAGTTCACGGTACGAACGCCCGCGCGCGTCGAAGATCAGGTTGTGCATCGGGCAGTTCATGGGCTTGAGGTAGTAGTCCACGCCCTCGTCGAGCTGCATGGGGGGGTACATGCCCTCGGCGTACCAGTCGAGGTGGCCCGACTTCTCGAACAGCTTGCCCTTGGTGGCGTGCGGCGAGTAGACGAACTCGTAGCCCTCCTCCTCGTGCCGCTTGCGCGAGTAGTCCTCCATGACCCGGCGGATGATGCCGCCCTTGGGGTGGAAGACCGCGAGGCCGGAGCCGATCTCGTCGGGGACGGAGAAGAGGTCCAGCTCGTTGCCGAGCTTGCGGTGGTCGCGCTTCTCGGCCTCGGCGAGGAAGTCGAGGTGGGCCTTCAGCTCCTCCTTCGACGGCCAGGCGGTGCCGTAGATGCGCTGGAGCATCGGGTTCTTCTCGCTGCCGCGCCAGTAGGCGGCGGCGTTGCGCATCAGCTTGAACGCCGGGATGTTCCGGGTGGTCGGCAGGTGGGGACCGCGGCAGAGGTCCTTCCAGCACAGGTCGCCGGTCTTGGCGTCGAGGTTGTCGTAGATGGTCAGCTCGCCGCCGCCCACCTCGACGTTCGCGCCGTCGTCGGTCGAGGCGGAGCCCTTGATGCCGATGAGCTCCAGCTTGTACGGCTCGTCCGCCAGCTCGGCGCGGGCGTCCTCGTCGGTCACCACGCGGCGGGCGAAACGCTGGCCGCGCTTCTGGATCTCCTGCATCTTCTTCTCGATGACCTTGAGGTCCTCGGGGGTGAAGGGCTTCTCGACGTCGAAGTCGTAGTAGAAGCCGTCCCGGACCGGCGGGCCGATGCCCAGCTTGGCCTCGGGGAAGATCTCCTGCACGGCCTGGGCCATGACGTGCGCGGTCGAGTGGCGCAGGATGTCGAGACCGTCCGGGGAGGAGATCTCGACGCCCTCGACGACATCGCCGTCGGAGAGCTCGTACGACAGGTCCTTCAGCTCGCCGCCGACGCGGGCGGCGATGACGGTGCGGTCGTCGGCGAACAGGGCGCCGGCGGTGGTGCCCGCGCTCACCGCCCTCTCCTCTGCTTCCGAGGCGGACTGGACGGTCACACGGACATCAGACACGAATGTTCTTCTTCCTTTGGGGCGCGGGCAGACACGAGGTGCCGGCGCCGGCGGTGCGCAACAGAGACGAGGTGCCGCGCATCGCCGATGTTACCGAGGTGACCGTCCCACCCGCGAAACGGTTTCCCTCGCGCCTCATCCCTCGTCCGGGCCGCAGACCTCCTCGAAGAAGTCGAGGTTCTCCTGGAGGGCCTTCATCAGCCGGTCCCGTTCCGTCTCGTCGACCTGTACGGGGACGACCCCGGACGCGTCGGTGAGGCGGCGGAAGCCGCCCCGGCTCTCCAGGCGGCCCACCACCCGGATCGGGAGCCCCACGAGGTGGGCCTGGCCCGCGGTGCGGTACGCCTCCTCGTCGAGGGTCACGCGGACGTGCGGGACCTCCGCCCCGGCGAGGACCCGGAGGCGTACGGTGCCGTCGCCGCGCGGGCCCGAGCGGCGCATGCGGACGACGGCGCCCGTGAGCCGGACCGGCACGGACGGCTCGCCGGTGAGGTAGCGGGCGCTCGCCTCCCGCAGGGCCGGCAGGTCGCCGGGCGAGAACTCGACCGGTTCGGGCCGGGGGGCGCAGCCCTCGGGCGCCCCGGCGGACGGCGCCCACTCCAGGGCGACGCGGGCCCCCTCGGTGCCTCGGACGAGGGCGACGAGGGCCTCGGTGAGCTCGCGGCTGACGCCCGCCGCGACGGCCGCGTCGAAGGCCTCCATGCCGCCGGTGGCCCGCTGGTAGTCGGTGGCCTCGCGGGCCGCGTGGAGCGCGTGGTAGAGCCGCACGGCGATGGGGCGGCCCGGGTCGACGGGCAGGAAGGCGGTCAGGCCGCGCCCGCCTGGTGCCGCGCCGACGACGACGGTCTCCAGGGAGGCCTGCGCCGGGCGCCGGTGCCGGGCCCCGTAGTAGCCGGCCCGGCCGCGCACGGCGAGGGCGCCTGCCAGGAGCAGCTGGCGGGCGGCGGACCTGAGCTGTTCCTGCACGGGCCAGGGGACGGTGCCGGCGGGGCCCGGCGGCACGTCGCGCCACCAGCGGATCTCGTCGCTCGGCACGGCCAGGCCGGTCAGGACCTCCCGGGCGGAGGGCGTGGCGCTGCGGGCCAGGGCGGTGAGCGCCTCGCCGAGCAGGTCCTCGCAGTCCGGGAAGGCGCGGCTCTCCGGGACGAGGAGGCTGGTGCCGGTGCCGCTGCCGGGCGGGGTCCAGCGGCTGTAGCGGCCGGCCGCCCCGCCGCGCCGCCGCCATCCGTGGCGGGCGAGGAGGGCGCCGAGGACCCGCGGGTCGACCCTGCCCGGGTCGGGTGTGCCCTGGCTGTCGGCCCAGGGTCCGGCGGGCGGCGCGGGGACGCCCGTCCAGGGTCCGGGGAGGTCGCCCGGGGCCGGGTGGGGCCGGTAGGGCGGGGGAACGGAGACGGGGCCGTCCCCGGCCCCCTCGTCCCCGAACCTCGGTTCGTCGATCGGTCGGTGCATCAAGGTCTCCCTCCCACGCCGACCCGGGTCATGATCTCGCAGAGTGCCCGGTCGTCGAAGATCCGCGCCGTCGGGACGCGCACGGTGGTGCGGCGCCGTCCCGTGACCGGGTGTCCGGCCAGGTTGATCCAGTAGCAGCTGTGCCGCAGGTCGAGCCGGTCGTGGCTCGCTCTCAGCCAGTCCTCCTGTGACCTCGGGACGAGCATCACGACGAGGATCTTGTGCACGGACACCGGGGTCCTGGCGAGTTTCACCAGGTGGTCGTTGTCGAGGGTGAACGAGAACGTCCCGGACGTGCTCCCGGGCGTTCGTGGCGGTATCTGGTAGGTGCACTTGAGCTGCACCTTGATGGTCACCTCGTCGTCGACGGTGTGGCCGGGTGAGCCGTGACTGACGTGCCAGTCGATGCCGTTGTCCGGAAAGGGCTGGGACAGCGAGCAGCCGGCCGCGGCGGCGACGGCGTGCAGGTATCCCACCTGAAGGGTCTCCATGCAGGCGGTGGTGGCGAGTGAGCCGCGCGTCGGTGCCAGCCGCTGGGGCGGCAGCCCTCCCGACTCGGGCTGGGCGAGCGCCATGTCGATTTCCTTCCCCGTCCCTTGTGTTGTGACCGGTCCGCGTACGGCGCAAACAGTCCGGGTATCACCGTTTCGGGGCAGGGGGTTGGCCATCTGCCGCACGTGTGCAGGGAGTTCAGGGATGACGATGCACTGGTACGAAGGGCCCCTGGCCGCTTTCGACACGGAGACCACCGGAGTTGACGTCGAGGGCGACCGGATCGTCTCGGCCGCTCTGGTGGTGCAGGACACCGCGGGGGCACGGCCGCGGGTGACGCGCTGGCTGGTCAATCCGGGCATACCGGTGCCCGAGGGGGCCACCGCCGTGCACGGCCTGACGGACGATCACCTCCAGCGGTACGGCCGCTGGCCGGCTCCGGTGATGGAGGAGCTGGCGCGCGCGCTGGCCGAGCAGGTCGCGTCGGGCCGGCCGCTGGTGGTGATGAACGCGCCGTTCGACCTGACGATCCTCGACCGGGAGCTGCGCAGACACCGGGCGTCCACGCTCGGCGACTACCTGCCGGGCACCCCGCTGTGCGTGCTCGATCCGCGGGTCCTGGACAAGCACCTGGACCGCTACCGGAAGGGCCGCCGGACGCTCACGGACCTCTGCGCGCACTACGAGGTCGAACTGACGGGGGCGCACGACGCGGCGGCGGACGCGACGGCGGCGCTCGATGTCGTACGGGCGGTCGCGCGGCGCTTCTCGTCCCGGCTCGAGCGGCTGACGCCGGCGGAGCTGCACACGCTGCAGGCGGTGTGGCACGCGGCGCAGGCCCGGGGTCTCCAGGCGTGGTTCTCGCGTCAGGGGACGCCGGAGACCGTGGACCCGGCGTGGCCGCTGCGGCCCGAACTGGGCACGGCGGCGTGACACATGACAGAGGCCGGTCCGTCTTTCGACGGACCGGCCTCTACCCGGTGGGCGATACTGGGATCGAACCAGTGACCCCTTCGGTGTGAACGAAGTGCTCTCCCGCTGAGCTAATCGCCCGGGAACGGGTTGAACCATACAGGCCCGCGCGCCCTTCGTTCAAACCGATAGGAGGTGGGCGGCGAGTCCCCGCCGCCCTCCGCGCATCATCAGGGCGTGGTTGACGCGGAAGACGGGCCGTCCGGGTACGGCGAGGACCCGCAGGAGGCGGGCGCGGACCTCGACCTCCTGCTCGTACACGACGCGGGTCCCGGACCGTTCGGGGGCGACGGTCCAGCGGGCCCAGCCCTCCAGGTCACCGCCGAGGCCGACCTCCAGGACCCGGGCGGCCGGATCGCGGCGCACCGCGCGGGCGGTGACGACGAGCTCGTACGGGAGGAACGAGCGGAAGCGCGCGGTGCCGGTGGTGTCGTCGAGCGGGACGACCTCGCGGACCTGGGGCCACCAGCGGGGGTACTCCTCGGCGCGTTCCAGGACGGCGAAGACGGCGTCGGGCGGGGCGGCGAGCCGCCAGACGCTGCGGAAGCGGTACCTGCACCAGTCCATGCCCCCAGTGTGGAGGTACTCAGGCGGCGCCGGCCGGAAAGATGAGTACGGGGACGCATTCCCGCCAGGTGGGGCCGGGGCCACACTCCGGATATGAACACCTCACTGCCGCCCGCCGACGAGCTGGTGCTCGTCGACCGCGAGCTGGCGCGACTCGACGCCCGCAGGTCCCAGTTGCTGGCCCGGCGGGCCTGGCTGCTCCAGGTGCTGTACGCGCCGGCCAGGTCGGTGGCGGCGTCGCCGCCCCGGCCGCCGGTGGCGGACTCGACACCGCGGAGCGCGCAGAACGTCCTGCTGACGCTGGGCGGCACCCTGCTGACGATCGCGGCGGTCGCCTTCACCCTGGTCAGCTGGGGCTCGATGGGCATCGGCGGCCGGGCCGCGGTCCTGTTCGTGGTGACCTCGGCGGCCCTGGCGGCTCCGGTGGCGCTCCTCCGCAGGAGCCTGGTCTCGACGGCCGAGTCGGTGGCGGCTCTCGGACTGGTCCTGATGGTGCTCGACGCGTACGCGCTGCACCGGGTGGCGCTGTCGGAGACGGACGGCCTCGGGTACACGGCGGTGGCGTCCGCGGTCCTCGCGGGCGCGTGGGCGGCCTACGGCGCGGCCCTGTCCCGGCTGCGGATCCCGCTGCCGGCGGCCGTGGTCGCCGGGCAGCTGCCGCTGCCGCTGGGGGCGCTCGCGGCGGGAGGCGGGCCGACGGCCTTCGCGTGGGCGGCGCTCGTCACGGCCGCGGCGGACGGGGCGGTGGTGCTGTGGACCCGGCCGGCGCCGGTCCGGATCACGGCGGTCTCGGGTGCGACGCTGCTCGGCGGCTGGGCGCTCCTGACGGGCGGCTGGCTCTCGTTCACCGCGCCGTGGAGCGGCGCGCCGCTGCTCCTCGCGGGCGCGGCGGTGACGCTGTACGTGGCCTGGCGTACGCCGGCGCTCGCGGTGGCGGCCTCCGCGGTCGCGGGTCTGGCGGCGGTGACGGCCCTTGGCGGCCTGCTGCGGGCCGCCGTCCCCGCGGAGTGGACGGTACCGGGGTACGTGCTGTGCGCCCTGGTCCTGGCCTCGGTGTGGCCTCTGACCGCGCGGAGCGGGGCGCCGGCGGATGGCATGACGCCGGGCACGGGCGCGGTGCCCCCGCGTGGGGTGCGGCTCGGGCTTGCCTCCGCCGGTGCGGGTGTGGCGGCGCTCGGGGTCGTATGGGCGCTGCCGCCGGTGGCGGCCGGGCTGCTCGGGCCCATGGCGCGGACGACGGACGTGTGGTCGGGCGAGCACACGGCGCGGGCGCTGAGCTCGTACCCGGCGACGGCGGTCCTGGTGGTGGCGGTGGCCGTCGCCGCTCTCGCGGCCGTCCCCCGGCTCTGGGCCCGGTGCGGGGCCCTCGCCCTGGCCTGGGCGCTCCTCACCGCCCTGCCGGTCTCCCTCGGCCTGCCGTACGCGGCGACGCTCGTCCTGCAGCTCCTCACGGCCGCGCCGGCCCTGTGGATCGCCGTCCGTCCGGCCCCGCTGACACGCGGTCTGCGCGCGGGCGCGGCGCCCGCCGCCCCGTCCGCGCCGCCGGCCGGGCCGGCGACTCCGTGGGCCTCCTGGGCGCCGAAGCCGCCCGGGCAGGGTTCTGCCGCCGTGGAGCCCGGGACCGTCCTGGGGTGGTGCGCGTACGCCGGTGGACTCGCGTCCGCCGTGAGCGCCCTGGCGCTGGCCCTGGACGTACGGGGAGCCACGTTCGCCGTGCTCGCGGTGGTGCTCGGGCTCCTCACGGGCGTGGCGGTTCTCGGGACCGGCGCCCGCAGGGTGGTCTCGGCCTGCGGCACGGTCCTCGCGGCGACCGGACTCGTGTGCGCCGCCGCGGCCGCCGGCGGGTTCGAGGACCACTGGACGGCCCTGGCGCTCCTGCTGGTCTCGGCGGCCACCGCCGCCGTGGGGGCTCGGACGCGCCCGCGTGCGGTGGCCCTGGCGACGGAGATCACCGGTGCGGCGGTGGCGCTCCCGGCGTTCGGCCTCGCCGCGTCCCGGCCGGCGTTCCTGGCGCTCGCCCTGGCCCTCGGCGGGGTGATCGCGGCGGCGACGGCGGTGCGGCCGGAGCGGCGGCGGTTCGCCTCGTGGACGGCGGCGGTGCTGTTCCTCCTCGCCACCTGGGTGCGCCTGGCCGGCTGGGAGGTGACGACCCCGGAGGCGTACACCCTGCCGGTGACCGTGCCCGCTCTCGTCGTCGGGTTCCTGCGGCGGCGCCGGGACGCCGAGGCCTCGTCCTGGACGGCGTACGGCCCGGGGCTCGCGGTGACGCTGCTGCCGAGCCTCCTCGCGGCCTGGACGGACCCGGAGTGGGTCCGCCCGCTGGTCCTCGGGGTCACGGCCCTGGCGGTGACGCTGCTCGGCGCGCGGTCCCGGCTCCAGGCACTCCTGGTCCTCGGTGGCGCGGTCCTCGCCCTGGACGGGCTGCACGAGCTGGCGCCCTACGTGGTGCAGGTGGTGGGCGCGCTGCCGCGCTGGCTGCCGCCGGCCCTCGCGGGGCTCCTGCTGCTCGCGGTGGGCGCCACGTACGAGCAGCGGCTGCGGGACGCCCGGAGGCTCCGGGACCGGGTCGCGCGGATGCGGTGAACGCCGAAGGCCCGGAGACGGTGTTCCGTCTCCGGGCCTTCGGACCGGGTGGTGGGCGATACTGGGTTCGAACCAGTGACCCCTTCGGTGTGAACGAAGTGCTCTCCCACTGAGCTAATCGCCCCGGTGCACCGCAAACATTACCGCATGTCAGCGGGGCTCCCGAACCATCCGAAGGTCACTGGTCGATCTTCCACGGCATGACGAAGCCGAACTTCCAGAGGTAGATGCCGAGCAGGACGGCGATGATCACCAGGCCCACGGTGGTCAGGATGATGTTCCGGCGGCGGACCTTGGGGTCGAGGGCGCGCTGGGCGGCCTCGGTGACCTTGCGCTTGGTCCAGCGGAGCACGAGCTGCGCCCAGACGAACTCGGTCGCCCAGATCGCCATGCCGCCGAAGATGACCAGCCAGCCGGGGCCGGGCAGCGGCAGCATCACCACTCCGGCGCCGACCACGGCGAGTCCCACGATGAAGACGCCGACCTGCCAGCTCAGATGCAGGCCTCGCCGGGACTTGATGAACTCCGGTGCGCGGGATCCCAGTTCGGCTTCCTGGCCGTCTGCGGACTCCCCGGCGCGCTCGTCACTCTCCGCATTCATGTCCCCCAACTTACCGGACGGGGAGCCGCCACCGGAACGGTCGTATTACCGCAGGTCACAGACGCCCATACGAGCTACCTGAACGCTCACAAAACCGACAGAGGGGTTTACAACGGCACCGCAGGTGGCATGTCGATTTCGCCGACGTGCGAATCCCCGAGCGCACACTGAGCGAAAGGCCCTGGCGCTTATGAACACCACGGTCAGCTGCGAGCTGCACCTGCGCCTCGTTGTGTCGAGCGAGTCCTCACTGCCTGTACCCGCGGGCCTGCGGTATGACACGGCCGACCCCTATGCCGTGCACGCCACCTTCCACACCGGAGCCGAGGAGACGGTCGAATGGGTCTTCGCCCGCGACCTTCTCGCCGAGGGGCTGCACCGGCCCACCGGCACGGGCGACGTCCGCGTCTGGCCGTCGCGTAGTCACGGTCAGGGAGTCGTCTGCATCGCGTTGAGCTCCCCCGAGGGAGAAGCCCTGCTCGAGGCCCCGGCGAGGGCCCTGGAGTCGTTCCTGAAGAGGACCGACGCCGCCGTGCCACCGGGCACCGAGCACCGGCACTTCGATCTCGATACGGAGCTCTCCCACATCCTGGCCGACAGCTGAGCCAGGCCGAGAGCCGCACGGCGCCGTCCGACTCGGGGCGACGGCGCCGCGCGGGCAGCCACAAAGGCACGACACCGGCGTCCCCCACCGCGCAGCCGGCGCGGTGGTGGGCGCCGTTGTCCTTTTCCCGGTCGCGCTAAAGTCAGCGCCATTCCGCGGGCACCCGCCCGCGGCCGGCCAGGGAGCGAATCGTGCTGATCCCCCACGACACCCGGATCGCCCTCGACACCGTCGTCGATCTGATGAACACCGCGCCGCAGGGCGACCGCGGCGACGAGCTCGCCGACCTCCCGGGACTGCGGACCTTCGTCCACGCGCACAAGATCAGCGACGTGGGCGATCTCGACGCCGCCGACCTGCGGGCCGTCCGCGAGGTGCGCGAGAAGTTCGCGGCCGTCTTCTCCGCGCCCGAGGCGCGGATCGCGGCCCCCCTGATCAACCAGCTGGTGGCCGGCGCGGGCACCACGCCGCAGCTCACCGACCACGACGGCTACGACTGGCATGTGCACTACTTCGCGCCGGGCGCCTCGGTGGCGGACCATCTCGCGGCCGACTGCGGCATGGCCCTCGCGTTCATCGTGGTGGCGGGCGAGCAGGAGCGGCTGCGGCGCTGCGAGGCACCGGACTGCGGCCGGGCCTTCGTCGACCTCTCCCGCAACCGCTCACGCCGCTACTGCGACAGCCGCACCTGCGGCAACCGTCTGCACGTGGCCGCGTACCGGGCGCGCCGCAAGGAAGCGGCGGGCTGAGAAGGAGGCCGTCACAGGACGAAGAGATCGTGCACGGCCGCCATGAGCAGCAGACAGCCGATCACCCCGAGGGAGATCATCAGCGGGGGCTGAGAGAGCGCGAACAGACAGCCGCGCGGCTCTTCGGCAGGGACATCGGGGGCGGCGGGGACGGTGTCCCGCGAGGTATCCAGCATCTCGGGGGGATGATCGCGCACACGGGCGCCGGGAAATCACGCAACACGCCCCACGGGAAAGGCCGTTCACCCCTTCCCGTGGATCATGGGAACCCGAACCGCCAGAAGCGGTCAGATTCCGTGCTTCTTCAGAATCGCCTCGATGTCGCTGAAGTCGTCCCCCGCCGCCTGGCCGGCCCCCGGCTTCGCCGTCACGGCCCGCGAGGGCGCCGACGCCCCCGGGGCCACCGCTCTCGACTCGGTCCCCCCGGTGGTCTCCTTGCGGCCGCCCCGGCGGCGCTCGACGGCCCGCGTGGACAGGAAGAGCAGCCACGCGGCACCGAGGACACCGAATCCCGCCCAGGCGACCGGGCTGAACGCCGTGCCCGCGATCCACTCGACCGCGCCGGTCATCACCAGGCCGACCGGCACCAGGGCGTAGGCCGCGATCCGGGCAGCGGTCAGGAAGCGCTTCCGGTACGCCGTGATCGCGGCGATGCCCAGGCCCGCCGCGGACACCGCGGAACAGATGGTCTCGGCCAGCATGCGGTCCTCCAGGTCCCGGGTGATACGTCCCTTCCATCCTGCACCGGCGGGCCCGTCCGGGGCCATGTCCCGAGGCCGGTCTCAGGGAGATCTCCGGGTCGTCCCGGCCGGATCTCCTCCCCAGGTCCCGGTGAGGGAGACTGCTTCCATGAGTGACTCCACCACCGCGCCCGCCTCCCCCGTCGTCCTCGAGGCGTGGTTCGACCTCCAGTGCCCCGACTGCTTCCAAGCCCTCGACGACGTCCGCGCGCTCCGCGAGAAGTACGGCGACCGGCTCGACGTACAGCTGCGCCACTTCCCGCTGGCGAAGCACAAGCACGCCTACGCGGCGGCCCAGGCCGCCGAGGAGGCCGTCGAGCAGGGCAAGGGCTGGCCGTACGTGGAGGCGCTGCTCGCCAGGACCGCCGAGCTCGGCGAGCGGGGCGAGCCGGTGCTCATGGAGATCGCGAGCGGACTGGGACTGGACGCCGAGGAGTTCGACACCGCCCTGATCGACGGCCGGCACCTCCTGACCGTCGACGCGGACGAGGCCGAGGGCAAGGCCATCAAGGTCACCGGCACGCCGACCTATGTGATCGGCGGCGAGCGCCTGGACGGCGGCCAGAGCCAGGACGGCCTGCGCGAGCGCGTCGAGGAGATCGCCGACCGCCTCCTGAACGCCTGACACCCCTCCCCTACCGCAGCACCTTGGCGCTGTTGACATAGGTGGTGCGGTAACCGAGCGACTCGTAGAGACGGATCGCCGGGGTGTTGCCCGCGAAGACGTGCAGTCCGAGCAGGGTCTCCCCGGCCTCCCGGGCGACCCGCTCGGCTAGCAGCATCAGCGCCCGCCCGTAGCCGCGGCCGCGCTGCTCCTCGTCGACCTCGATGTCGTACACGAAGCCCGCCCACCGCCCCGGTTCCAGCTCGATCCGGCCGGTCCACAGATGACCGGCGGCCCGGCCCTCGCGGACGACCACGTGGATCGCGACGCCGGGCGTGGCCAGGCCCTCCGGCAGGTAGGTCCGGTGACTGTTCTCCGCCTTGGTACGGGCCTGGTCCTCGGGGACCCCCCGGTCGATCCAGCTCCGCGCGAAGCCCTCCTTGGCGCGTGCCTCCCACCCCGAGTACTCGGCCTCCGTCATCGGCCGGACCTCGACGCCCTCCGGCAGCGCGGGCGGCTCGGCGGGCAGTTCCTTGACCATGTTCCGGCTGCGCTCGGTGTAGCCGAGGGAACGGGCCATCCGCAGCGCCGCACCGGCGTCCGCGGGCACCGATATCTGTACCTCGGCGCAGCCCCAGTTCCGCAGGACCTCCTCGGACGCGAGCGCCGCGACCGTGCCCCGGCCACGCCCCCGGTCGGGCTCGTCGACGCCGAGACGGCTGATGACGCCGGAGGCGGCGCCGAAGCCGGGGTCGGTGGAGAGATGGACGGAACCGACGCGGCGGCTGTTCACGCACACGTCGTAGGTACGGGAACGGCCGCCGTCGGGCGTCTGCTGAAGCGGCCCGGCCGGCCGCAGGGTGGTGGTCATCAGAGGTGTTCTACCCACCCCGGGGCCGTACGTCATCAGGATTTACCCGAGGCGCGGGTCCCGGTCCTCCGCGGCCCGCTCGTCGAAGATCCGCATGGCCTTCGCGGTGACCGGGCCGGGCGCCGGCGACAGCTCGCGGCCGTCGACCCGGTGCACGGCCTGCACATCCCGGAGGGTCGAGGTCAGGAAGATCTCCTCGGCGCTCTCCAGGACGTCCAGCGGCAGGTCGGTCTCCCGCGCGCCGGTCCACTCCACGGCCAGGGCGCGGGTGATGCCCGCGAGGCAGCCGGAGGAGACGGGCGGGGTGAGGATCTCGCCGTCGACCACGACGAAGACGTTGGAGCCGGTGCCCTCGCAGAGCTGCCCGACGGTGTTGGCGAAGAGCGCCTCGGATGCCCCCCGCTCGCGCGCCCTGGCGAGGGCGACGACGTTCTCGGCGTACGACGTGGTCTTGAGGCCGGTGAGGGCGCCGCGCTCGTTTCGGGTCCAGGGCACGGTGATCACGGCGGTGGAGTCGGGACGGCGGCCGGTCCCGCCGAGCGCGACGACGAGGCTGGCCCCGGCGTCGCCGCGCTCGGAGCCGAGCGGGGAGAGACCGCCGGTGTACGTGATGCGGAGCCTGCCGAGTTCCATCGGGTTCGCCTCGAGGACCGCGGCACAGGCCCGGCGGACCTCGTCGAGGTCCGGGTCCGGCAGGCCGAGGCCCCGGGCGGAGCGGGTGAGCCGCTCCAGGTGAAGCGTCAGGGCAAACGTTCCGCCCCGCTCGGCCTTGACCGTCTCGAAGACACCGTCGCCGACGGTCAGTCCGTGGTCCAGTACGGAGACCAGGGCGGTCTCCGCGTCGCGCAGCCCGCCGTTGACCCAGAGTTTCATCGAGAAGTGGCCTTTCCGCTCGCCTCAAGGGCGCCTGACTCGTAGGTTCCCGACGCTATCGCGACGAGCCGGGCCGCCTTGAGCTCGGTCTCCTCCCACTCGCGCTCCGGGTCGGAGCCCCAGGTGATCCCTGCGCCGGTGCCGAAGCGGAGCACGCCCTCCGGGCGGTCGATCCAGAAGGTGCGTATGCCGACGGCCAGCTCGGCGGTGTCCACGTCGGCGTCGACCCAGCCGATGCCTCCGCAGTACGGGCCGCGGGGGGCGGTCTCCAGGGCCTCGATGATCCGCAGGGCGCTGGACTTGGGGGCGCCCGTGACCGAACCGGGCGGGAAGGTGGCGTCGAGCAGCTCGGGCCAGCCGACGTCCTCGCGCATCAGTCCGGTGACGGTGGAGACGAGGTGCACGAGCCCGGGGTGCTCCTCGGTCGCGCAGAGGGCGGGGACGGCGACCGAGCCGGTCTCGCTGACGCGTCCCAGGTCGTTGCGGACCAGGTCGACGATCATCACGTTCTCCGCGTGGTCCTTGGGGAGGAGGTCGGCGGCGGTGCGGCCGGTTCCCTTGATGGGACCGGAGGTGATCGTCGCCCCTGCCTTGCGGAGGTAGAGCTCCGGGGAGGCGGTGGCGACCTCCACGCCGTGCGCGGGCAGCCGAATCGTTCCGGCATAGGGGGCGGGGTTCCCCCTGGCGAGCAGCGCGGTGAGGGCGTCGACGTCGGCGGCGGCCGGCTCCGGCAGCGGCGCGGTCAGCACCCGGCAGAGGTTCGCCTGGTAGACCTCGCCGCGCGCGATGTGCTCGCGCACGCGCCGGACGCCCGCGATGTACGCGGCGCGGTCGAGGGAGGACGTCCAGTCACCCGCGGCGGGGCCGCGCCAGGCGCCCGGGACGGGCGGGTGGACGGGGTCGAGCCGCACGTCCCCGAAGCGGGCGCAGGTCAGCCGCCCTTCGAAGTCCGCGCAGACGGCCCAGAAGCCGGAGGAGTCCAGGGCTTCGGGGTCATGGGTGACGTCCCGGAGGTCGGTCGCGACGAGGCCGCCGAAGCGGGCCAGAGGAGCAAGGTCGTGCACGCATCGAGTCTAGGTCGGCCGGGGGAGGGACACCGGACACTTGTCCGGTGGCGGCTCGGTGCCACCCGGAGAACACGGCGAGTGAACGTGCCGCGAAGCCTCCGGGACCCCCTGCCGGTCACCGGGGTCGGCGCGCAGGTCAGCACGCTGCGGAAACGCGTTTTTGTGCTGGCCCAGGAATCCGCTAGAGTTCAACACGTCGCCGGGACGCGCAAGCGAAACGGAAACGACAAGCGGACGTGGCTCAGTTGGTAGAGCATCACCTTGCCAAGGTGAGGGTCGCGAGTTCGAATCTCGTCGTCCGCTCGATGTGGGGGATCTTCCCGAACCCCTGTATTCACTCCTGGTGGAGTGGCCGAGAGGCGAGGCAACGGCCTGCAAAGCCGTCTACACGGGTTCAAATCCCGTCTCCACCTCCAAGCGCGATTAGCTCAGCGGGAGAGCGCTTCCCTGACACGGAAGAGGTCACTGGTTCAATCCCAGTATCGCGCACGCAGAACAACCGAAGATCCGGTCCGTATGGACCGTCCCGCGCGATTAGCTCAGCGGGAGAGCGCTTCCCTGACACGGAAGAGGTCACTGGTTCAATCCCAGTATCGCGCACGCAGTACGCAGTGCCCTTGGGTACGACGTGTGCACACCCCGCGCGATTAGCTCAGCGGGAGAGCGCTTCCCTGACACGGAAGAGGTCACTGGTTCAATCCCAGTATCGCGCACCACCAAGAAGCCCCCGGCCGCATCTCGCGGCCGGGGGCTTTCTCGTGCCCGCGTCAGGAGGAGAAGAGCATCCGGCCGAAACCGCGCTGACGGTAGTGGCCGCCACCGTGGTGGCCGCCGTGGTGCGGGGCGCCCCACGCGGGAGCGGCGGGGGCGGGCTGCGCCGGGTACGCCTGCGGGGCCGGCGGCGCGGGCGGGGCCGGCTGGGCCCACTGGGACTCCAGGCGGGTCAGGGCCTCCAGCTCGCCGTAGTCCAGGAATATCCCGCGGCAGCCGCTGCACTGCTCGATCTGGACACCGTTGCGGTTGTAGGTGTGCATGGCCGCATGGCACTTGGGACACTGCATGGGTCGGGTCAACTCCCTGACTTCGCCGTTCGTATGGTGGCTTCACCTTATGTGGACGCCGAAGGGGTCGAGTCGGTTCGGTGCCCGGCGATGCGGGCGCAGGTGTCGATCATCACGTCCTCCACCTCGTCGAGCGGTCTGCGCTCGGCCGTCGACTTGGCGAGGGCCAGGGCCGCGGTCTGGACCGTCAGGGCGCGGGCGGGCCCGTCGAGTTGGAGCCAGGGGTCGGCGCCCACGGCCGGGCCGCCCGCCTCCTGGTACGCGCCGAGGAAGCGGGCCCATATCGCCGGGGGCAGGATGCCGGCGGCGAACCAGGCCGCGGGGCGGGCCAGATCCCAGGCCGGGTCCCCGAGGCCCAGGTCGTCGATGTCGATGAGCCGCCAGGGGCCGGCGTGCGCGGGCCGGGAGCCCGGGGCCGGCTCCGGTCCGGTGGCGCGGACCAGTTGGCCGAGGTGGAAGTCGCCGTGGCAGAGGAGCCGGGGGCCCGGTGCGGCACGGTCGGGGACGGACCGCCAGGCGGCGAGGACGGTCGGGGCGGCCGGGTGATCCGGGGCCGTCCGGCGCATCCGGTCCACGGCGAGGGCCGCCTTGGCGGGGGCCCGCATCTCCGGAAGCCGGCCCGCCCGCCCCTGCGGGGGCGGAGTGCGGTGGAGCAGGGCGAGCAGCCGCGCCGCGTCCTCCCAGGGGGCGGCGTCGGGGTCCGCCGGGTCGACGGGCGGGCCGTACGGCCAGACGGTGACCGGGCGGCCATCGACGTCCACGGGGCCGGGCGTCGGGAGGGGCGAGAGGAAGACACCGGCGACGTCCGGGTGGGCGGCGAGCGCCAGCCGCGCGCGGTGCGCCTCCGGGTCGGTGCCGGGGGCGTGGGCCTTGGCGACGAGCCGTCCGTGCCGCACGACGGTGCCGTCGTCCCGGTCCGCGAGCACCCCGACGAGGCCGCTCGCACAGCGGCAGGGCGCACCGGAGCGGTGGGCGGCGGTGCGCGCGAGGTCGGCGAGTCGGTCGAGCGGGGGCCGGTCGATGGAGTCCACGGGGGGAGCGTACGGGGAGGGGATGCGGGGGCGTACCCGGGACGGGGAAGCGCGAGGGCCGGTCAGCTCCCCAGCTGACCGGCCCCACGCTGCCGTCCGCCACACCCCCGTCCCCACGGGGTTGATGGCCGGATGTCCCGACCCGGGCCGCTCTCCCGGGTCCGGGGCGCTGTTCAGCGCCCCAGCATCACGCCCACGGACGACGCCTGTGTGACCACCGCTTCCCAGCCGCCGAAGACGACCACGAGCAGGGCCGCGAGAGGGAGGACCATGGCGGTGGCCACGAGGGGGTGACGCCGGCTCGAAGGCCGGGTGCTCGTCCGCGATGCCGTGAAGGCCATGGTTCCTCTCCTGTCGTGTCTGGCGCGGCGGGTGCGTAACCTCGGGGGACGAGTGCTGCACCCGCCGCTTGACCTCAACAGTAGGGAGCCGGGAGCGCCGGGACGTCATGCCCTCGTACCGACTTCCGGGCCTCCCGGAGGATGAGGGCCGCCCGCGCGGCGTACTCCCCTGGGTGGAGACGGGGACGTGGAACCCCGGGTCTTACCCCCAGGGGTCCCGGAAGAGCCGCCGGGGGCGTGACATGGCTCACTTCGTCTGCCGCCCGTGAACGCCCTGCCCCGAAGGCCCCCGAGTCCGCCTCGCGGGGCCTCCGGCGGGGCTCTCGACTCCTCGTCAAGTGGATTGCGCGACAAGGGGGTTGGAGCAGGACCGTGCCGCGCGTCTCAGGCTCCCCTCCCCCTCAGCACTGACAATCGATCGCGGTGCGAGGGCGCGGCCTATGAGCACGTGCGGGCGCCACTACGTAAGCTGTGCCACGTCGAACGGACGAGGGGACGGACATGGCGATGATGCGGCTCCGGCGCGAGGATCCGCGGATCGTCGGGTCGTTCCGGCTCCACCGCAGGCTGGGGGCCGGCGGGATGGGCGTCGTGTACCTGGGGTCCGACCGGCGCGGCCAGCGGGTGGCACTGAAGGTGATCCGGCCGGACCTGGCCGAGGACCAGGAGTTCCGGTCGCGGTTCGCCCGCGAGGTGTCGGCCGCCCGGCGGATCCGCGGCGGTTGCACGGCCCGGCTCGTCGCCGCCGACCTGGAGGCCGAGCGCCCCTGGTTCGCCACCCAGTACGTGCCCGGGCCCTCGCTGCACGACCGGGTCGCCGAGGAGGGCGCTCTGCGCGCCGCCGACGTCGCCTCGATCGGGGCGGCCCTCTCGGAGGGCCTCGTCGCCGTCCACGAGGCCGGGGTGGTGCATCGGGACCTCAAACCCTCGAACATCCTGCTCTCCCCCAAGGGCCCGCGCATCATCGACTTCGGCATCGCCTGGGCCACCGGTGCCAGCACCCTGACCCATGTGGGCACCGCCGTCGGCTCGCCCGGCTTCCTCGCGCCCGAGCAGGTGCGCGGAGCGGCCGTCACCCCCGCCACCGACGTGTTCTCGCTCGGCGCCACCCTGGCGTACGCGGCGATGGCCGACTCCCCCTTCGGGCACGGCAGTTCCGAGGTCATGCTCTACCGCGTGGTGCACGAGGAGCCGCAGCTGCACGGCGTGCCTGACGCGCTGGCGCCGCTGATCCGGGCCTGTCTCGCGAAGGACCCCGAGGATCGCCCCAGTACGCTCCAGCTGTCGATGCGGCTCAAGGAGATCGCGGCGCGCGAGGCGCAGGGGCTGCCGGTCTCACGGCCGCCCGTGCAGCGGGAGCGGGCAGAGGAGCGGAACGCCGTACGGCCGACCGAGCGGTACACCGACCGGGACATGCCCGGTCGTGGAGCGGAGCGGGGCGCCGAGCGCGTGACCGAGCGGGGTACCGACCGTGGCGCCCAGGGCCGCGGTCCCGGACCGTCCTCCCGGCCCTCCGCCGGGCCGCGCACCGGGGGCCGTCCCGCGACCCGGCCGGGCGTGCGCACCACGTCGACGGGCCGCCGCCCCGCCAACCCCCGGCTGCTGCGGCAGCGGCTCTTCGTCTTCGTGGTGGTGACCCTGGTGGTCGCCCTGGGCATCGCCGCCGCCCAGGCCCTCCAGGGCTAGGGCCTGTCTGACAATTCGCGCCGGATCAGGCCGGGTCGTTCGGTGCGTGCGATCGGCGTGCGGCCGGGACGCCCTCGTAGCGGAGCTGCTCGACCGTGCCGGCTGTGCGGCGATCGCGCGGGCCGGACCCGGCGGGAAGGGTCCGACAGGTCCCAGGGTCCGGGCGGTCAGGACTCCGGTCGGCCCGTCGCCACCGCGTAGAAGGCGACCGCCGCGGCCGCGCCCACGTTCAGCGAGTCGACGCCGTGGGCCATCGGGATCCGGACCCATTCGTCGGCGGCGCGCAGGGCCTGCGTGGACAGACCGTCGCCCTCCGCCCCCAGCATCAGGGCCACCCGCTCCAGTCGGTGCGGCGCGGCCTCGTCGATCGAGGTGGCCTTCTCCGCGGGGGTGAGGGCGAGGAGCTTGAAGCCCGCCTCCCGTACGGTCTCCAGACCGCGCGGCCAGGTGTCGAGGCGCGCGTACGGGACGGAGAAGACCGCGCCCATGGACACCTTCACCGAGCGCCGGTACAGCGGGTCCGCGCAGTCGGGCGAGAGCAGCACGGCGTCCATGCCGAGGGCCGCCGCGCTGCGGAAGATGGCGCCGATGTTGGTGTGGTCGTTGACCGACTCCATCACGACCACCCGGCGGGCGCCGACCAGCAGTTCGGCGGCGTCGGGGAGCGGCTTGCGCTGCATGGAGGCGAGGGCGCCCCGGTGCACGTGGTAGCCGGTGACCCGTTCCGCGAGGTCCGGCTGGATCGCGTACACCGGCGCCGGGACCTCGTCGATGACGTCCCGCATGACATCGACCCACTTGGCGGACAGCAGCATCGACCGCATCTCGTACCCGGCCTGCCGCGCGCGGCGGATGACCTTCTCGCCCTCCGCGATGAACAGGCCCTCGGCAGGCTCGCGTCTGCGGCGCAGCTCGACGTCGGTCAGACCGGTGTAGTCGCGCAGGCGCGGGTCGTCGGGGTCGTCGATCGTGATGAGTTCGGCCACGAGGTGATACTGCCTTGTCCGGGGTGTGGTGCCAATGTGTGCGAGGTGCCTGTTACCGCTGGTTACTTGCGCCGCCGGGCGCTTCCCCGGTCACTTCACCGGTTCGCCGGGGCCCTCGGTGACGACGTCGCCGATGACGATGACCGCAGGGGGGCGCACCTCCCGCGTCCTCACGGTCTCCGCGACCGTCGCGAGGGTGGCGTCCACCCGGCGCTGGGACGCCGTGGTGCCCTCCTGCACCAGGGCCAGTGGCGTCTCCGGGTTCTTGCCGTGCGCGACGAGCGCCTCGGCGATCTTCCCGATCTTGTCGACGCCCATGAGGACGACCAGGGTGCCGGTGAGCTTCGCGAGGGACGCCCAGTCGACGAGGGAGCGGGGGTCGTCGGGGGCCACATGACCGCTGACCACCGTGAACTCGTGCGCGACCCCGCGGTGCGTGACCGGGATGCCGGCGGCGCCCGGCACCGAGATCGAGCTGGAGATGCCCGGGACCACGGTGCACGCGATGCCCTCGGCGGCCAGCGCCTGGACCTCCTCCATGCCCCGGCCGAAGACGAACGGGTCGCCGCCCTTCAGACGCACGACGGACCTGCCCGCCTTCGCGTGCTCGATCAGCGCGTTGTTGATGGCCTCCTGGGCCATGAAACGGCCGTACGGGATCTTCGCCGCGTCGATCACCTCCACGTGCGGAGGCAGCTCGTCCAGGAGGTCACGGGGGCCCAGGCGGTCCGCGATGACGACATCGGCCTCCGCGAGCAGCCGGCGGCCGCGCACCGTGATCAGGTCCGGGTCGCCGGGGCCGCCGCCGACCAGGGCGACGAACGGGGTACGGGCGCGGTGCGCGGGGGCCGCGATCGAACCGTCGCGGAGTCCCTCCACGATCGCGTCGCGCACGGCGGCGGAACGCCGGGGGTCATGGCCGGTGAGCACGGCCACCGTGACGCCCGCGTCCCGGCCGGTCGCCGGGGTCCAGGCGGTGGCCGCCTCGGCGTCGTCCGCGCGCACGCACCAGGTCCTCGTCCGCTCGGCCTCGGCGGAGGCGGCGGCGTTCGACGCCGGGTCGGTGGTGGCGACCAGGGCGTACCAGGCGTCCGCGAGGTCGCCTTCCTCGTACCGCCGCTTGATCCAGGTGATCTCGCCGGCCTCGGCCATGGCGTCCACGGAAGGGGTGGCGGACGGGGAGATCAGCGTGATGTCGGCACCCGCGGCGATCAGGGCGGGCAGCCTGCGCTGGGCGACCTGGCCGCCGCCGAGGACGACGACGCGGCGGCCGGCGAGGCGGAGGCCGACGGGGTAGGCGGGGTGCGTCGCCGCTTGCGCGGTGGGGTCGGCGTGCTCGGCCATGGCGGGCGGCTCCTCGGAAGGACGTGTACGGGGCCGCTGCTGCGGTGGAGCGGCTGGTGGGGCGGGGTTTCGGTTGCCCACCCCCACGATATCGGTGACGGGGCCCTGTCACGCTGTGACGGATCTCCCCGTGGGTTCGAGCGCGGGACCGCTCCGGGACCGCGCGGTCCGACGGTGGAGGCCGGGCCGTGGCACGTGCGGCTCTGTCGCCGCGCCGCACCTCACGCACTCCGTCCCGGCCGGGGCCCGCGTGTCCCCCCACCCTCCGCGGGCGGGGGGACACGTCTCGGTCCTACTTCTCGGTGACGCCCGCCGAGTCGAACGTGGCCACCTCGTGCATCGCGCGGGCCGCGCTCTGCACCAGCGGCAGGGCGAGCAGCGCGCCCGTGCCCTCGCCGAGGCGGAGGTCCAGGTCGACCAGGGGGCGCAGGCCCAGCTTGTTCAGGGCGGCGACATGGCCCGGCTCGGCGCTGCGGTGGCCCGCGATGCAGGCCGCGAGCGCCTCCGGCGCGATGGCCCGGGCGACGAGCGCCGCGGCGCCGGTCGACACGCCGTCGAGGATGACCGGGGTACGCAGCGAGGCCGCGCCCAGGATCAGGCCGACGAGGGCCGCGTGCTCCAGGCCGCCGACCGCCGCGAGGACGCCGATCGGGTCCGCCGGGTCCGGCTGGTGGAGGTCGAGGGCGCGTCGGACCACGTCCACCTTGCGGGCGTGCGTCTCGTCGTTGATGCCCGTGCCACGGCCCGTGACCTCGGTCGGGTCCACGCCGGTGTAGACGGAGATGAGGGCAGCGGACGCGGTGGTGTTCGCGATGCCCATCTCACCGGTGAGCAGCGCCTTGTTGCCCGCGGCGACCAGGTCCCTGGCCGTCTCGATGCCGACCTCGATCGCGGCCAGGACCTCGTCACGGGTCATCGCGAGACCCGTGGTGAAGTCGGCGGTCCCGGGGCGGACCTTGCGGGGCAGCAGACCGGGGGTGGCCGGGAGTTCGGAGGCGACGCCCACGTCGATGACGCAGACCTCGGCGCCGACCTGGTTGGCGAACGCGTTGCAGACCGCTCCCCCGCCGAGGAAGTTGGCCACCATCTGACCGGTGACCTCCTGCGGCCAGGGGGTGACGCCCTGGGCGTGCACGCCGTGGTCGCCCGCGAAGATCGCGACGGCCGCGGGCTCCGGGATCGGCGGCGGGCACATCCGGGAGAGGCCGGAGAGCTGTGCGGAGATGATCTCCAGCATGCCCAGGGCCCCCGCGGGCTTGGTCATGCGCTTCTGGCGCTCCCAGGCCTCGCCGAGCGCCTTGGCGTCCAGCGGGCGGATGTTGGCGACGGTCTCCTGGAGCAGGTCGTGCGGCTCCTCGCCAGGCAGGGCGCGGCGACCGTACGTCTCCTCGTGGACGACCCAGGCGAGCGGGCGGCGCTTGGACCAGCCCGCCTGCATCAGCTCGGGCTCCTCGGGGAACTCGTCGACGTACCCGACGCAGAGGTACGCGACGACTTCGAGGTGCTCGGGAAGGCCGAGGGTGCGGACCATCTCGCGCTCGTCGAAGAAGCTGACCCAGCCGACGCCGAGGCCCTCGGCGCGGGCGGCGAGCCAGAGGTTCTCGACGGCGAGCGCCGAGGAGTACGGGGCCATCTGCGGCTGCGTGTAGCGGCCGAGGGTGTGGCGGCCGCCCCGGGTGGGGTCGGCGGTGACCACGATGTTGACCGGGGTGTCGAGGATGGCCTCGATCTTCAGTTCCTTGAACTGCTTCGCGCGGGCCTTCGGCAGCGACTTGGCGTACGCCTCGCGCTGCCGCTGGGCCAGCTCGTGCATCGTCTGCCGGGTCTCGGCGGAGCGGATGACGACGAAGTCCCAGGGCTGCGAGTGGCCGACGCTGGGGGCCGTGTGGGCGGCCTCGAGGACGCGGAGCAGCACCTCGTGCGGGATCGGGTCGGAGCGGAAGCCGTTGCGGATGTCGCGGCGCTCGCGCATCACGCGGAGGACGGCCTCGCGTTCGGCGTCGGCGTAGCCGGGCGCGGGGGCCGACGCCGCCACCGGCTCGTCGTCGTCCGCGTCCGCGCTCGGGTCGGCTACGGCCTGTTCCTCCGCCGGGTCGGCCTCGGGGGCGGCGGTCTCCTGCGGGAGCGCCTCGGGGGCGTCCGTGGGAGCGGCGGCCTCGGCAACCTCCGCGACCTCCGCGACCTCGGTGGTCTCGACGGTCTCCGCGGCTTCGACGGGCTCGGGGAGGGCCTGCGCCGGCTCGTCGGCCGGGGGGGCCTCATCGGCGGGAGCCGGCTGCTCCGCGGGGAGCGCGGCTTCGGCTTCCGGGGCCGGCTCGGGCAGGGCCGCGGGGGCCTCCTCCGGAACGAACGGGACGTCGTGGGCGAACGCTTCCACCGGGGCCTCTTCGGGAACCGCGTCAGGGGTCGCGTCCGGGGTCGCGTCCGGAGCTTCCTCCGGGGCCGCCTCCGCGGTCCGCTCCTCCAGCGGAAGGTCCGCGGCCACGGCCGGTTCGGCCGGGGCCTCGGTTGCGGCTGCGGGCTCCTCGGCGGGCTCGGGCCGCGCCTCGGCCTCCGAAGCGTGGTCGGCCTCGGGCTCCTCGGCCGCCGGGGTCACCGGCTCGGCGCCGGGCTCGCCCTCGCGCGGGCCGGGGACGGTCGCCTGAGGCTCCGTCGTCTCGGCCGGGGCCTCGGGGGCGGTCTCCCCGGGGCCGGCCGGGGCCTCGGCGGCCGGCACGGCCTCGGGCTGCTCCGGCTCGGCGGCCGGGGCCGGCTCGGTCACGGGAACCGACTCGGTGACGAGGACCGGCTCGGCCACGGGGGTCGGCGCCAGATGGGGGGTCGTCGGGACGGTGCCCTCGACCTGGACGAACTGACCGGTCCCCGGGACGACCGTTTCTGCGGGGAGGGCCTCGGCCGTCGGCGCCACGGGCTCCTGCGGCTGCGCGGCCCACGGCTCGGCGCCCTGCGGAGCGAGCTGCTGGTCCTGCGCGATCTCGAAGTATTCGGGGCCGGTGGTCGGCGGACCCGGGTTCCGCACCGGCGTCGGCGCGGGGCCGGTGGCCACGAGCGACTCGGGGGCGGGGGCCGGCGCGGGCTGCGGGACCGCGGCGGCGGGGCCGCGGTCGGCCAGCGAGAGCACGATGCCGCCGGCCTCGGGGACGGGCGGCCCCATGTGCAGCGGGCGGCGCGCGGTCGGCGGGGCCGGGGCCGCGGCCGGCGGGGGCATGCGGACGCCGCCGAGGTCGACGGAGCCGGAGTCGCGGCCGGCGGCCTCGTGGGCGCCGGTGTCGAGGATGCCCGGTTCGTAGCCGTGGCCGGTGTGGACCGGCTCGTGCGGGGCTGCGGGGACGCCGTGCGCCGGAGTGCCGGTGAACTCGTCGGCGGGGACACCGTGCGCCGGGGTGCCGGTGAACTGGTCCACCGGCATGCCGTGCGCGGGAGTTCCCGCGTGCTGGTCGAGCGGGACGCCGTGCGGCGGGGTGCCGGCGGGCGGGGTGAGCGGGACCCCCTGCGGCGGGGTCTGGCTCTGCGGGGCCGTCAGCACATCGCCCAGGGCGACGGAGTCCAGCGGGCCCGGCAGCGGGTCGGTGAGCGGGTCACCCGCCGGCGCCTGCGCTTCCGGGGCCGGCGGCTGCGGCACGCCCTGCTGCGGCGCCGCCTCGCCCGGCGCGGCGGGTGCCGCCGGCGGGGGCGGTACGGCGACCGGGGGCGCGGGCGCGACACCCGGCGGATGCTCGCTCCAGGCGCCCTGGGCGCCCGGCATCAGCAGCACGTCGTCGTCCTCGGTGGTCTGGCCGGAGGGGTCCAGGAAGGTGTACGCGCCCGGAGCGGGGATGCCCGGCTGCTCTACCATGCCTGCGTTCTCCGGCAGTCCCTCGCCCGGGACCTGGCCGGTGTCCGTCATGCGTACCCCTCGCCCATCGCTTGTGCTTCCTTCAGACCTGCGCCCGTCGACAAGAACGAGCGCGCGCGCCGCGCGGCACGAAGGACACGCGGACACCCACACATTGTCGCGGCCCCCCGCCATCGTGGCAGGGAGATTCGCCACGGCGGGCTGTGGACTGCGCCACGTCGCGCGGTCCCCCCTTTGTCGAGTACCACGTCAGCGGCACAAAGTGGCCACCAATTCAGGACATTGACGAACGAAGCGCCGAACATCCGGATGCGGTACAACAATCGGCCAGCCTACCTGGCCCTGCGGGCGGCACCGTCACGGGTGGGGGACGTCGGTCCTGCGGCCGGACAGCAGGAAGACGACCGACCGCTCGCGTTCCGACCAGTCGTCCGGGTCGAGTCCGACGGTCTGGAGGAGGAGGCTCTCGACGGTGTAGCCGCCGTCGGAGAGGGCGGCGCCGATCGCCTCGGCCTCGTCACGGGTGGAGGCGTGGGCGACGATGCGTTCGGGACGCCGGTCGGTGCAGGCGGTGACGACGGGCACCCCGCCGGCCGCGATCCGTACGACATCGGGCTCGGGCAGGCTCTCCAGGACGTGCGGGGCGCGGCCCGGGACGGTCTGGAGCGGTACGCCGTGGCGGCGGGCGGTCTGCTCGGTACGGGCGCAGGCCGCGGGGTCGATGTCCACGGCGATGACGGCGGCGCCGAAGCGGGCGGCCTCGACGGAGAAGGCGCCGCGCGCGCAGCCGATGTCCCAGACGAGGTCGCCGGTGCGGGGCCCGAGGCGGGCGAGCTGGGCGGCGCGCAGGGACGGGTCCTCCCCCGCGCCGGTCCGGATCCGGCCGAGGGTGCCGGGGCCGGCGGCGGAGCCGTACGCCTGGACGTCGTACTCCTCCGTGGGCAGGCCCCAGCCGCGTACGGGACGGGCGGTCGGGTCCTGGCCCATCAGCCAGGGTGCCGCCGGGGGGCCGCCCGCGGTGCCGCCGATGACGAGGACGACGTTCGGGTCGCGCCAGGAGTGGTCGGCGGCCTTGTCGGAGGTGAGGACGGAGACCTGTTCGCGGCTGGTGCCGAGTTCCTCGCAGACCACGAACGTGCGGTGGACGCCGTCGAGGAGGAGCGCGAGTTCGGCGGGGCCCGCGCCGGGCGAGGTGAGGACGGCGACCTTGGGGTGGGCGCGGCAGACGTTGACGGCCCGGCGCAGGGTGCGCTGCTGTGCGACGACGATCCGGGCGTCCTCCCAGGGCATCCCGGCCCGTGCGAACGCGGCGGCGACGGAGGAGACGGCGGGGACGACCTCGACCTCCAGGCCGTGCTCGGGGGCGCGCAGGGTGCGGACGACGCCGAAGAAGCCGGGGTCGCCGTCGGCGAGGACAACGGCGGTGCCGCGGTGGCCGGCGATGCGGCGGGCGGCGAGGTCGACACTGCCGAGGCGGACGCGTTCGGCCGCGGCCGGCACTTCCGGCAGCGACAGATGGTGGGCCGCCCCGGCCACCAGGGTGGCGGCGGAGAGCGCGGACCGGGCCGCCGCGGTGAGAGGTGAACCGTCCCAGCCGATCACCGTGACGCGGTCGGCCATCGTCGTCTGTCTCCTGGTGTCGTCGCAGGTCGGGGGCGTGTCGAGCGTACCCCGGGTCCGGTGCCGGGGCTCAGCTCCAGTCGGTGTACGAGGAGTAGCCGGCCTCGGCCATCTGGTCGGCGACGCCGTCGAGGTCCTCGGGGAGGAGGCCCCAGAGGATGAAGTCGGTGCGCAGTTCGGTCCAGTCGCCGTCCTCGGTGCGGGTACGGGCTATGCACGCGTTGCGCAGGACGCCTTCGCTGATGCAGCCGATCTTCTGGGCGACCTGCTGGGAGGCAGTGTTGTCGGCGGCGGTGCGCAGTTCGAGGCGCTCGAACTTCTGGTCCCCGAAGAGCCACTGGGCGGTGGCGAGCGCGGCCTCGGAGGCGTACCCCTCGCCGCGGGCCCAGGGGGCGACGATGTAGGAGAGCTCGGTGGAGCGGACCCGCCAGTCGGTTCTGCCGAGCTGGATGACGCCGACCAGGCGCTGGGTGAGGAACTCGGTGACGGCGAGGTCGATGCCCCGGCCCGCGGCGCGTTCGGCGGGCGCGTACTCGGTGATCCAGGTGCGGGCGGCCGCTTCGGTGAAGGGCTGAGGCACGGTCGTCCAGGCGCCGACGAGTTCGTCGTTCATCATCGCGGTGAGGGCGGGGGCGTCCGCCTCCTCGAGCGCGCGCAGCACCAACCGGTCCGTGTTGATGGAGATGTCCGGAAAGGTGGTAGTCATGCGCAGCTCCATGCCGTGGACCGTCCGAATCGACCGTGAAGGCACAGCATGCAGCATGCGGCCGCCGGTTCGCATGGCCGGGTGGGTGTGGCGAAGGCCCCTCGCACCGGACGGGGTGCGGGGGGCCTTCTGCGCAAGGACTGTACGGGGGAACCGGTCTGACGGCCCCTCGGACGGCCGGCCTGACAGGCCTGCCGGGCGCCGCGGCCTTACTGGGCGGCGCCGAAGGCCGGGATGACCGAGCCCTTGTAGGTGTCCTCGATGTACTTCTTCACCTCGGGAGAGTTGAGGAGCTCGGCGAGCTTCTGCACGCGGGCGTCCTTCTCGTTGCCCTCCTTGACGGCGAGGAAGTTGGCGTACGGGTTGCCGTCGGCCTTCTCCAGGACGAGGGCGTCCTTCGCGGGCTGCAGCTTGGCCTCGATGGCGTAGTTGCCGTTGATGACGGCGGCGTCCACGTCGTTCAGGGCGCGGGGCACGGTGGCGGCCTCCAGCTCCTTGAACTCCAGCCCCTTCTTGTCGGTGATGTCGGAGAGCTTGGCGTTGGTGCCGACACCCGGCTTGATGGTGATCAGGCCGTTCTCGGCGAGCAGCTGGAGGGCGCGGCCGCCGTTGGTGGTGTCGTTGGGGACGGCGACGGTCTGGCCGGCCTTGATGTCCTTCACCGACTTCAGGCTCTTGGAGTAGAGGCCCAGCGGCTCCAGGTGGACGTCGACCACGGGGACGATGGTGGTCTTGTTCTTCTTGTTGAAGTCGTCGAGGTACGGCTTGTGCTGGAAGAAGTTGGCGTCGACCTGGCCGGACTGGGTGGCGGTGTTCGGCAGGACGTAGTCCGTGAACTCCTTCACCTCCAGCTTCAGGCCGGCCTTCTCGGCCAGGTTGTCCTTGACGTAGTTGAGGATGTCGGCGTGCGGCGTCGGGGACGCGGCGACGACGAGGGGCTTGTCGGCGGAGCCGGCCGTGTCCTTGGAGGACGACGGGTCCGAGGAGGTGCCGCAGGCGCTGAGCCCGAGGGCGAGGGCGGCGGTGGCGGCGATACCGGCGGTGAGCCTGATGTTCTTACGCACGAAGAGTGCCTCTTTCCGGTGGTGCGGTGGACGCCTGGACAACAAGTCCGGGCTGTTTCGTCGAAGGACGAAGTCTGGGTGGCCGGGAAGCCGTTACGCGGTGCGGCCCCGGCGGGCGAGGAGTCGTACGACTCCGTCGCCGATGAGCTGGACGACGGTCACGATCAGGACCAGGACGACGACGGTGACCAGCATGAAGGTGGTGTCGAAGCGCTGGTATCCGTAGGTGACGGCCTTGGAGCCGAGGCCCTCGCCGCCGACCGCGCCGGCCATCGCCGAGTAGCCGATGAGCACGATGACCGTGGTGGTGACGCCCGAGACCAGCGAGGGCAGGGCCTGCGGGAGCAGCACCTTGCGGACGATGGTGGGGATGCCGCCGCCCATGGCCTGGACGGCCTCGACGAGCCCGTGGTCGACCTCGCGGATCGAGGTCTCGACGAGGCGTGCGAAGAAGGGGATGGCGCCGATGGCGAGCGGCACGATCATCGCGGTCGGGCCGATGAAGGTGCCGACGACGAAGGTGGTGAAGGGGATGAGGGCGATCAGCAGGATGATGAAGGGCAGTGAACGCCCCACGTTCACGATCGCACCGACGATCTTGTTCACCGGCCGGTTCTGCAGCAGTCCGCCCTTGTCCGTGAGGACGAGGAGGATGCCGAGGGGCAGGCCGCCGAGCACGGTGACGACGGTGGCCCAGAGGACCATGTAGAGGGTGTCGACGGTGCCCTGCTCCAGCAGGGGCTGCATCTCGGACCAGGTCACTTGGCACCTTCCTTGGCCAGTACGGGCGCGGTCTCGGCCGGCGCGGTGTCCTCTTCGACGAGCTCGACCTGGAGCCCCTGTTCGCGCAGGAAGCCGACCGGGACGACGTTGTCCTCGTACCGCCCGGGCAGCTCGATCCGCATCCGGCCGATCTGCCGGCCGCCGACGGTGTCCATCGCCGCCCCGAGGATCGATATGTCGATGTTGTACGTGCGGGAGAGCTGCGAGATGACCGGCTGGGTGGCGGACTCGCCGTGGAAGGTGACGTCGACGACCGTGCGGTCGGGGCCGGTGGCGGCGCCGCTGACCGGGAAGAGCTCGGCGGCCAGCTGGGAGCCGGGGGTGGCGAGCAGCTCGGCGACGGTGCCGGACTCGACGACGCGGCCGTGCTGCATCAGGGCGGCGGAGTCGCAGATCGTCTTCACGACGTCCATCTCGTGCGTGATGAGCAGGACGGTCAGGCCGAGCTGCCGGTTGAGGTCGCGCAGCAGCTGGAGGATGGATCGGGTGGTCTCCGGGTCGAGGGCGCTGGTGGCCTCGTCGGAGAGGAGGACCTTGGGCTCGCCTGCGAGGGCGCGGGCGATGCCGACGCGCTGCTTCTGGCCGCCGGAGAGCTGGCCGGGGTAGGACCTGGCCTTGTCGGCGAGGCCGACGAGGTCGAGGAGTTCCAGGGCGCGGCGGGAGCGCTCGGCGCCGGGGACGCCGAGGATCTCCAGGGGAAGCTCGATGTTGTCCTGCACCGTGCGGGAGGACAGCAGGTTGAAGTGCTGGAAGACCATGCCGATGCTGCTGCGCGCCCGGCGCAGGTCCTTGCCCGCGCGGCGGCCCTTCCCGGCGAGGGCGGTGAGGTCGACGCCGTCGACGGTCACGGTGCCGGAGGTGGGGCGTTCCAGGAGGTTGACGCAGCGGATGAGCGAGGACTTTCCGGCGCCGCTCTGGCCGATCACGCCGAACACCTCGCCCTCGCGGACGTGGAGGTCGACACCGTCCAGAGCGGTGACCTGCCGGCCGCGCGACTCGTAGACCTTGGTCAGGCCCGAAGTGGTGATCACAGGGGTTTCCGTCACTGTCGAGTGCGCGACGCGGGGTCCGTCACGCACGGGGCATTCGTCTTCGGACAGTCAGGCGCACGGAGGCCGGTCCGGCGGGTGGCCGGGCGCCGGTGGTGCGCGGGGCGGGCACGGTCCACCGCCTGTCGGCGGGAGGCACGGCGCGGCCGTCGGGTCTCGCTTCGGGGCGCGAAACTCAGGCGGGGGCCCTCAGAAGGCGCACATTCGACACATACAACGAGCACCGGGCGTCGTGATCGCCTCGGTCGCAAGGATGCGGCTGCTCGTCGTGGTCATGTCTGCAAGTAAAGCATGCGCAGTCGCGAACAAAAGGAGGCCGTCCGAATAGCGGACGCCGTTGAGATGCCATACGGACACTCCGGAGGCCACCGTTCCGCCCCGGTTCTCCGTGGAGGGCCCGCGCGGAAGGGCCCGGCCGACCGGCGGCCGGGAAGGGCGGACGGGTCAGACGCGGGCGCGGGGTGTGGCCAAGGCCACGGTCCGTGAACCGGCCGCCGGAGGGGGCCCGCGCATCAGGCCTTGTCGACCGTAATACCCTCGGGCGCATGCTTGACGCCCTGACGGTCGCGGTCTCCGTGGCCGCGCTCGCCCTCGCCGCCTGGTGCGGCTTCGCCGCCTTCCGCGACCAGCCGACGAAGGACTGGCACTTCATCGGCATGGCCGTGGTGACCTTCCTCGTCCTCGTCCAGCTGATCGTCGGCATCGTGCAGCTGGTGCGCGGCGAGAAGGCGGAGGAGGGCGCGACGATCTTCGTCGCGTATCTGCTGGGGGCGCTGTGCGCGGTGCCCATCGCCGGTTTCATGTCGCTCGCCGAGCGCAGCCGGTGGGGTACGGCGACGGTGGCGGCCGGCGCGGTCGTCCTGGCCGTACTCGAAGTGCGACTCCATGACATCTGGACGGTGGGCTGACCATGACGACGACGCGGGAGAAGGCGGCACCGGGGACGAGGACCCGCCTCGTCACGGGCCCGGGCATTCTGCTCGTCTGGCTGTACGGCGTGATGTCGGTCGGCGCGGTCTCCCGCTCGATCTACCAGATCGCCACGGAGTTCGACCGGGCGCCGCTCGCCTACGCGCTGTCCGCGGTGGCGGCCGTCGTCTACGCCTTCATCACCTACACGCTGGTACGCGGTGGGGAGACGGCCCGCAGGGCGGCGCTGGTGTGCTGCGCCGCCGAGCTCGCGGGCGTGCTGATCGTCGGGACCTGGACGCTGGTCGAGCCGTCCGCCTTCCCTGACGCGACGGTCTGGTCGGACTACGGCTACGGCTACCTCTTCATCCCGGTGCTGCTGCCGCTGACCGGGATCTGGTGGCTGCGCACGTCGCGGACGGCCGGCTGACTCAGGCGGCCTTCTCCAGGGTCACCAGGGTGAGCCTGGGGCCGAGCTCGCGGGTGGAGACCTGTGCGTACCCCTTGCTGCGGTAGAGGCGCAGATTTCCCTCACTGCGGTGGCCGGTGAAGAGCTGGAAGCGCTTGGCGGGCGGCGTCGCCACCTCTTCGGCGGTCTCCGCGAAGTGGCGCTCGATGCCGTCGAGGAGCCGGCCGCCGAGTCCGTGCCGCCTCATGCGGGGGTGCACGATGAGCTTGGCGATCCGTACCGTGCCGTCCTCGTCGAGGCGGGCCCGCACGGAGGCGACGACCTCTTCGCCGAGCCGGGCCACCAGGCCGTGGCCCTCGTCGAGTTCGGCGCGCAGGTCGGCGAGCGACTGGGTGAGCGGTTCGATGGACCAGTCCCCGTACAGCTCCGCCTCGCTCTGGTAGCAGAGGTACTGCAGCTTCAGGATGTGCTCCGCGTCCCGCGCGTCCGCCGCCGAGATGGTCACGCTCAGGCCCATGTGTGCACGCCTCCCGCTCATCTGGTCGATCATCGGTTTACCGCACCCTTCCCCGTCGGCCGGGGGCGGGAACCTCTGCAGCCAGCATTCTGCGCAGGCATCCCAGGCAACGGGAACGCATCGGCCCCAGACTGCCCTGTGAGATACCCAACTCTCCTGCGATTTCCCGGTAGGTGGGGTCCTCGGGGTCGAGCATCGCGGTCAGTACGCGGGGGCAGCGGCCGGGCGTCCGGGTGACGGCCGCGCGCAGCGTGCGCCGGCCCTCGGCCTCGAGGAGCGAGTGTTCCGGTGAGCCGCCGGGCCCGGAGCCGCCGGGGTCGTGGGCGGGCTCGTCGCGGTAGGGGCGTTCCCGGTCGCTGGTCCTGCGGGCGCGGCGGGCCTCGGCGCGGACGGCCCGGCGCAGCCATTCGGCGGGCCGCTCGGGGGCGGCGCCCGTCTCCTGGAGCTGTTCGAGGAGACGGAGCCAGACGGCCTGTTCGAGGTCGCCGGGTTCGACGCCGGCGGCCGGTGCCTCGGCGTCCGACTCGGCGGCGAGCAGCGGGGCGAGGGCGGCGAGGAGACCGGGGGCGGGGTCCGGGTCCGTCTCGGGAGCGGTCGCGCGGAAGGGCGGGGGCAGCGTCTCGGGGGTGGTCATGACCGGCACGATGCCGGGGCACGCGGGCGCGGTTGCGGCGCGGGACGTAAACCACCCGGGAGGAGGTCGTGGGCGCCCGGTCGTGGCCCTCGGTCGTGGGGCCTCGTGCTCGTCGCGCGCTTTCGTCGTGGGCCTCGTGCGGGCCCGGTCGTCGGGCCCGCACGTATACGGGATCAGTCGCGGGCGGTGTGGTCCGCCGCGCCCAGGAGCGCGGTGTCCGGGTTGTCGGAGAAGATGCCGTCGATCCCCGTCCCCAGGTACCGCTTGAGGGCGCCGAAGGAGTCCCCGTACGCCGCCGGGTCCGTGCCCCGGCGGAAGTCCACGGGCAGGAAGGCGTTCTCGTTGCGGTGGGTGTACGGGTGGAGGATCAGGCCCTGGGCGTGCGCGTCGCGGACCAGGGTGGTCGGGTCCCCGAGCCGGCCGCTCGCGTCCTTGGGGATCACCAGGTCGAGGGTGGGGCCGATGCCCTTCGCGTACGAGGCGATCCAGCGCAGGCCCTCGGGCGTGACCAGGTCGGCGACCGTGCGCGGGTCCCCCGCCTGGACGAAGTCCCAAGGGCGGCTGGTCGCGCCGGAGAGCAGGACGACGCCGGGCGAGTCCACGAGCTTCGCCAGCCGCTGGATGCTGCTGGGCTCGAAGGACTGGAGGAAGACCGGGGAGTTCGCGCGGTGGCGCCCGTACCGGCGCAGGAGCCTGGCGAGCCGCTCCTCCAGGCCGAGGCCGAGGGAACGGAAGTAGGTGGGGTGCTTGGTCTCGACGTGCAGCCAGATCTCGCGGCCCCTGCGGCGGCCCTCGTCCTCGGCCCAGCGCAGCACCTCCTCGAAGGTGGGCACCGTCCAGCGGCCGTCGTAGAGGGTGTTCTCCTGGCGGGTGCCGGGGATGCGCTCCTTGGCCCGCAGGGTCTTCAGCTCGGCGAGCGTGAAGTCCTCGGTGAACCAGCCGGTGTACGCGGTGCCGTCGACGGTCTTGGTCGTCTTCCGGGAGGCGAACTCGGGGTGGTCGGCGACGTCGGTGGTGCCGGTGATGTCGTTCTCGTGGCGGCAGACGAGGTGCCCGTCCTTCGTGGGGACGAGGTCCTGTTCGATGACGTGGGCGCCGAGGTCGAGGGCGTGCCGGTAGGAGCCGAGGGTGTGCTCGGGGCGGTAGCCGCTGGCACCGCGGTGGGCGATGACGGTGGGGACGGGGAGGGAGCGGTAGCCGCGGCCTCCGCCGTGCGTACGGCCCGCACCCGTGGCCCGCTCGTCGGCGGCCTGTGCGGCGCCGGTCCCGGCCGCGAGGGCCGTGGACGCGCCGAGGACGGTGGCGCCCGCCGCTCCGAGAACCGTGCGCCGTGCCGGGGTCCGGCGTTCGCCCTGGGTCATGAGGTGTCCTCCTGTGTCATGTCCCGCACCTGTCGACGGGTGCCCCCGACGCTAGGCACCAACCCCCTCCGCACGGCAGACCTCGGCCGAACATGGCGGAAACACACGTCAACACTGCGTATCCACTCGGTGAACCCGATGTGCGTACGGAGGTGACCCGCGAGTATCGTCGCCAGCTGCACCGTCAGCTCGACTGACCCGCGTCCCACCGGAGGAACCGTTGTCCCGTCTCGCGATCATCAAGGCAGTGCTCGGGCCGGTCATGCGCCTGATGTTCCGCCCCCGCGTGGAGGGCGTCGAGAACATTCCGGGGACCGGCCCCGTCATCCTCGCGGGGAACCACCTGACCTTCATCGACTCGATGATCATGCCGATCTGTCTGGACCGTCCGGTCTTCTTCATCGGCAAGGACGAGTACGTGACGGGGAAGGGCCTCAAGGGCCGGGCGATGGCCTGGTTCTTCACGAGCGTCGGCATGATCCCGGTGGACCGGGACGGCGGCCGCGGCGGTGTGGCGGCGCTCATGACCGGCCGCCGGGTCCTGGAGGAGGGCAAGGTCTTCTCGATCTACCCGGAGGGCACCCGCTCCCCCGACGGCCGGCTGTACCGGGGCCGTACGGGCATCGCGCGGCTCACCCTGATGACCGGGGCGCCGGTGGTGCCGTTCGCGATGATCGGCACCGACAAGATCCAGCCGGGCGGGGCGGGCTTCCCGCGTCCGGGCAAGGTGACGGTCCGCTTCGGCGAGGCCATGGAGTTCTCGCGGTACGACGGGATGGACCGCGACCGCTATGTGCTGCGGGCGGTGACGGACTCGGTGATGGCCGAGGTCATGCGGCTCTCGGGCCAGGAGTACGTGGACATGTACGCCACCAAGGCGAAGGCGGCGTAGGGCCTGTCCGACCCTGATCCGCCGGACAGGCCCTAGGTGTGCTGTCTGGGGAGGTTGGTGCCGCGGCTGGTGGGTGTTTGGCCGCCGATGCCGGTGTGGGGTCGAATGAGTGACCGCTCCAGCCGGCCCCACCACCAGCCCCGCAGGACACCGGCCGAGACCGAGACGGAAGTGGGTAGCGGCCGGCCCAGCGGGCCGCGGTGGTGTGGCTGACCTGGAAACGCTCCGCTGCCCGGCGCAGCGGCCAGCCGGCGTCGACGACGCAGCGGGCCAGGCAAAGACGCCCGGTCTCGGTCAGCGGGGCATTACGGTGGGGCACGAGGGCCTCCTCGGATCGGTGCAGATGTCGCAATCCACACCGAACCCGGAGGCCCTCACCCGTTCAAGAACCCAGCACGCGTGTCACCAACGTTCCCGGACAGCACACCTAGGCCGTGTATCGAAAGTGGATCTTGGGCTGTGAATGATCACGGTTCATGGGTCGAGGAGATCTCACGGACGAGCAGTGGGCGGTGCTGGAGCCGCTGCTGCCGAAGGGCACGAAGGCGGGGCGACCGCCTGTCTGGCCCCGGCGGCGGCTGATCGACGGCATACGGTTCCGGATCCGGACCGGAGTTCCCTGGCGGGACGTGCCCGTCGAGTACGGGCCGTGGAGCCGGGTCTACAACCTGTTCCGCCGGTGGCAGCGCAACGGCACCTGGCACCGGATCCTCACCCCGCTGCAGTCCCTGGCCGACGCGAAGGGCGCGATCACATGGGACCTGAACGTCGACTCCACGGTCTGCCGCGCCCACCAGCACGCGGCCGGAGCCCGCAAGCGGGGCGACCTGCAGAAGGAACCACCGGGTGGCGTCTCCACCGAGCCCCGTGATCACGGACTGGGACGTTCGCGCGGCGGGTTCACCACCAAGCTGCACCTGGCCGTCGAGCAGGGCCAAAAGCCCATGGCGATCTTGATCACGGCAGGACGGCGCGGGGACTCACTGCAGTTCGAACCCGTGCTGGCAAAGGTCCGCGTGCCCCGCATCGGGCCGGGCCGGCCACGTGTCCGCCCCAACCGGGTGCGGGCTGTCAAGGCGTACGCCTCCCGAAGAAACCGTGCCTACCTGCGCCGCCGCGGGATCCGCTGCACCATCCCGGACAAGGCCGACCAGGCGCGCAACCGCCGAAAGCTCGGCTCTCACGGCGGCCGACCCCCGCACTTCGACCCGGCCGACTACCGCCAGCGCCACGCGGTCGAGTGCGGGATCAACCGCCTCAAGAGACACCGCGCCGTCGCCACCCAGTACGACAAGCTCGCCGTCCGCTACGAGGCGACCGTGCTGATCGCGGCTCTCAACGAATGGCTCTGATCGGAGGAGACCTTCCCGTCGTCGTTCACCAGTCCCGGCCGGAGGTCAGCTCCTCCGCATCCGCGTCCGTGAACCCGTACGCCGACGCGACAAAGCAAAACTCGTCACAGATCCGCTCCCGCGCCACCGTCTCGATCCCGCTTCCGGCCGCCACGAACTCCCTGTCCAGCAGGTTGAACTCCTCCGTCGCAGCCTGGGTGAGTGCGTACAGACTCTCCAGATCCAACGGCTGCTCGGCCTCTACGCGTTCGCACAGCCGCAGCAGAATCGCCTTCCCCTGATCGACCACACGATCAGGGAAGTACGAGTCGTCGTACATCTGCCGCAGGAACGCGTGTCCCGCTACCTGCTGGTTTGTGATCGGCATGATGCTTCCCTACCTCCGCGAAAAGCTGACGCGCCGATCATGCACAGCACCACTGACAACGACGCCCCCCATCGACGCCAGACCCCACGCGACCAGGACTTTCACAAGTCCTAGAAAAACGTCATGTCCCAGTCGCCCAAGATCAGGGCCCGCACGGCTTCCTCGAACCCGTGCGCGACCCGCTGAACTCCTGCGTCACCACCGAGGACGATGTCACCGTTCTCTGCGAGGAGAACCATTTCCTCGGTCTCGAAGGCGATGCCCACCGGCAGGGCGGACATGCCGAGACGCTTCTCGAAGTACCGCACGTTCGGCGCAAACGCCTCAGCGGCCTCCTCGACCGAGACCGTCAGCGACGTCTCGTCCCCGGTGACATGCGACGGCCAGAAGACCGTCGTCTCGCCGTACGTCCCGAGGAACTCCACGAGCTCGTCGGTGACATCGAAACCCGCCTCCTCATAGGCCAGACGGGCCGCCTCGACGTCCACAGGGCTGCACGCGACGCGCGAGGCACCGGCGAACACCCTGCCGAAGGACTCCTCCCTCGCCCTGCTGTGCTCGTCACTCATCCGGTGTCCACCTTTCTGACCATGCCCGGCACCCACGTCTCGCAGTTCTTGCACAGGGTGAATCCCCTGCCCTTTTGATTGCCGGTCACGATATCGAGGCTACTCAGATGGTCCCCCATCGTTCAGGGCCTTCGGGCACATGCGAGGCTCGCCGCACATGCCCGCCGGCCAGCCGTTGGCATACAGGACGGATGGGGCAGGACGTCCAGCAACCGGCGCCGAGGCCAGACGGGTACTTGCCCTGCCCTGGCCCCCTTCGGGAACAGCGGCTCCAGTGCCACCCACTGCTCGTCCGTGAGATCTCCCCGACTCATGAATCGTGATCATCCACAGCCCAAGATCCACTTTCGATACACGGCCTAGTCCCCCAGGTCATGACCGGGCCCCGTACAGCCGTGCTGTACGGGGCCCGGTCGTGTGCGCGGCGCGTCAGTGCTCGGCGCCGCCCTCCAGCTTCTGGCCCCTGAGCAGGAACCAGGCCGCGACCGCCGTCGCGAGGAGGACCGCCGCGCCGACGCCCGCCGCGATCCGCAGACCGTCGACGAAGGCCTCCTGCGCGGCCGACACCAGGGCCGTCGCCGTGTCCGGGGCGAGGCCGCCGGAGGCCTCGACCGCGCCGCCGAGCGACTCGTGGGACGCGGACGCGATGTCGGAGGGGACACCCGCCGGAGTGGCGAAGCCCCGGTAGACACCCGTCACGATCGAGCCGAGTACGGCGATGCCGAGCGCGGCGCCCAGCTCGTACGCGGTCTCGGAGACCGCCGAGGCCGATCCGGCCTGCTCCTTGGGGACGCTGGAGAGGATCACGTCGGCGGTGACGGTGAAGGCGAAGCCGGCGCCCACACCGACGACGAGCAGGGCGGCGCCCAGCAGCGGGTATCCGGTGTTCTGGTCGAGCGTCGTCAGGACGGCGAGGGAGAGGCCGACCGCCGCGAGACCGCCGGCCACCACGGACCGTACGGAGAAGCGGCGGGCCACGACGCCCGCGATCAGACCGGCCGTGACCGCGCCGACGGCTGCGGGCAGCTCGGCGAGTCCGGCTTCGAGCGGCTGACGGCCCTGGACCAGCTGGAAGAACTGGGACAGGAAGAACACCAGGCCGGAGAGGCCGAGGATGGTCAGCAGGTCGGCGAGGACGGCGCCCGAGAAGCCGCGGTGGCGGAACAGACGCATGTCCAGAACGGGCGTGGGCAGGGTCAGCTGCCTGCGGACGAACCAGGTCAGGGCGGCGGCGCCGGCGAGCGCGGCGAGGCCGGCGTCGAGGGAGGGGCCGTGGGAGGCCAGTTCCTTGATCGCGTAGACGACGCCGATCATGCCGACGAGGGAGAGCGCGACGCTGGGCAGGTCCCAGGGGCCGGGGTTCGGGTTCTTCGACTCGGGGATCAGCTTGATGCCCACGAGGACCAGGACGGCCATGACGGGCAGGTTGATGAGGAAGACCGAGCCCCACCAGAAGTGCTCCAGGAGGAACCCGCCGACGACCGGCCCGACGGCGGCGCCGGCCGAGGCCATGGCGCCCCAGATGCCGATGGCGAGGCTGCGCTCGCGCGGGTCGTGGAAGAGGTTGCGGATGAGCGCCAGGGTGGACGGCATCAGGGTCGCGCCGGCGATTCCGAGCAGCGCGCGGGCCACGATCATCATCTCGGGGCTGGTCGCGTAGGCGTTCAGGACGGAGACGGCGCCGAAGGCGGTGGCGCCGATCAGCAGCAGCTTCTTCCGGCCGATGCGGTCGCCCAGGCTGCCCATGGAGACCAGGAGTCCGGCGATGACGAAGGAGTAGACGTCACCGATCCAGAGGAGCTGGCTGCCGGAGGGCTTCAGGTCCTCGGAGAGGAAGGGGGTGGCGAGGCCGAGCACCGTGGCGTCGACCGCCACGAGGAGGACGGCCAGGACGAGGACGGAGAGGGCGAGCCACCGGCCGGGGCGGCGCACGCCCTCGGTATGGCCGGGGTTCCTGACGGTACTGGTGGTCACTTCTCCACGCTCCTGCGCGCTCCGCCGAGCAGCAGCTCGGCGATCATGTACTGGAAGTCCTTGGCGGCGACCCGGCCGTCCTGCACGGCCCAGGCGCCGGAACCGACGAGCCCGTAGAAGGCCTCGGTGAGCCAGGCGGGGGTCAGATCGATCCGGAAGACGCCGTTCTCCTGTCCGCGCCGGAAGAGCGCGGAGACCCGGGCGTCGAGGCGGGCCCAGCCCTCGTTGAGCTGGTCGCCCTCGAAGAGCTGGTTCTCGGTGACGAGGAACGACAGCAGGGGTGCGACGTGCTCCACCTCGGCGACGAGCCGGCGAACGGCCTCGTCCTCGGGGCCCTCGTCGAGCCCGGCGCTGTCGATGGCCGCCTCCATCTCCTGGAGCCCGAGCTCTTCGAGCGCCCGCACCAGGGCGTCCCGCCCGGCGAAGTGCCGGTGCAGGGTGGCGCGGCCGATGCCGGCGGCCCGTGCGACCTCGTCCATGGTGGCGGTCGCCTTGCGGGAGAGCAGGGCGGCGGCGGCGCGGAGCACCTGGGTGCGATCGACTGACATGAGACAACCCTACACCGAATGAGACATCAATGTCTCACTCGGGAGCCGAAAAGGGCGCCGCCGCCCTCCCTGAACGGAGGGCGGCGGCGCCGCGAGGGTCGTACGGCCTACTTCTTGGCCTCGGCCCAGGCGTGCTGGATGACCAGGTCGGCCTTGACCTCGATGAGCTGGGTGGCGACCGCCGAGGGGGCGGTGCCGCCGCGGCCGTCGCGGGAGGCGAGGGCGCCCGGGACGTTGAGGACCGTGCGGACCTCGGGGGTGAGGTGCTCGGAGATCTTGGCGAACTGCTCGTCCGTCAGTTCGTCCAGCTCCTTGCCCTCCGACTCGGCGACCTTCACGCACTCGCCGGCCACCTCGTGCGCCACCCGGAACGGCACGCCCTGCTTGACCAGCCACTCCGCGATGTCGGTCGCGAGCGAGAAGCCGGCCGGGGCCAGCTCCTCCATGCGCTCCCGGTTGACGGTGAGCGTGGCCATCATGCCGGTGAAGGCCGGCAGCAGGACCTCCAGCTGGTCACAGGAGTCGAAGACGGGCTCCTTGTCCTCCTGGAGGTCCCGGTTGTAGGCGAGGGGAAGCGCCTTCAGGGTGGCGAGGAGGCCGGAGAGGTTGCCGATGAGGCGGCCGGACTTGCCACGGGCCAGCTCGGCGATGTCCGGGTTCTTCTTCTGCGGCATGATCGACGAGCCGGTGGAGAAGGCGTCGTGGAGGGTCACGAAGGAGAACTCCTTCGTGTTCCAGATGATGATCTCCTCCGCGATCCGGGAGAGGTTGATCCCGATCATCGCGGTGATGAAGGCGAACTCGGCGACGAAGTCACGGGAGGCCGTGCCGTCGATGGAGTTGCCGACCGAGCCGCGCTCGAAGCCCAGGTCCCTGGCGACCTCCTCCGGGTCGAGCCCGAGCGAGGACCCGGCGAGGGCGCCGGAGCCGTACGGGGAGACCGCCGTCCGGGTGTCCCACTGCCGCAGCCGCTCGGCGTCCCGGGAGAGGGACTGGGCGTGGGCCAGGACGTGGTGGGCGAAGAGCACGGGCTGGGCGTGCTGGAGGTGCGTACGGCCGGGCATGGCGACGTCCGGGTGCGCCTCGGCGAGGCCGACCAGGGCGTCCTGGAGGTCGGCGACGAGGCCGCCGATGATCCGGGCGTGGTCGCGCAGGTACATCCGGAAGAGGGTGGCGACCTGGTCGTTGCGGGACCGGCCGGCGCGCAGCTTGCCGCCGAGGTCCGGGCCGAGGCGCTCCAGGAGGCCGCGCTCCAGGGCGGTGTGGACGTCCTCGTCGGCGATGGTGCCGACGAAGGAGCCGTCGGCGACGTCGGCCTCCAGGAGGTCGAGGCCGGCGAGCATGCGGGTCAGCTCGTCCTCGGTGAGCAGCCCGGCCTTGTGCAGCACGCGCGCGTGGGCCCGGGAGCCGGCGATGTCGTAGGGCGCGAGCCGCCAGTCGAAGTGGACCGACGCGGACAGCTTCGCCAGGGCCTCGGCGGGACCGTCCGCGAACCGTCCGCCCCAGAGCCGGACATCACCGTTGTTGCTGCTCACTGCTGTGCTCCTCAGGAGGTAGATGTACCGAATGGCGGCCGTGGAACGACTACCGCGTGCGCGAGGTCACGCTCGGCGGCGATCGCCCTGGCCGTCGTCCACGGCGTCGGCGACCTCGGCACCCGCCTCCTCGGCGATCCAGCCGATGGCGACGGTGGTGCCCGGTCCGTCGGAGTACGCGGTACGACACGCTCGACCACGGGGCGATGGGCATAAGTATGCAGTGCTCCGTATGTTTCGTCAATCTGTTCGCGCGGTCGCAGCGTGACGCGGGACACAGGCGGTGCCGGCGCACAGGGGCGCTGTGCCCGGCGCCGCCCCGGCAATCCGGCTGACGTTGAACACCGAATTGTCAGAAAATCAATTGTCTAAGGCCGCATCATCACCCGCGAATTCTCCACAGTCCCGCTTTAAACAGCGGGATATCACACCGCGCGGACCGACTCCGGAGCCCGACCCATTCCATTGCAAAAGAATCGTGCGCAAATGGCTGGAGAAGTCTAGGCTGGAATCACAAGGAACTCGCACTCCCCTCTCCAAGGCAGTTGAAGGCCAGGACAGTTGAAGAGGCAAGAGTGGGCTCCGCATTTACTGCCGACGCACCACCCGCGTGCGGAGAAGAGGTGAGACGACATGCGTGCCTATGAGCGTCCGACGCTGACTATGGTCGGCTCTTTCCGCAAGACCGGCCTGGGTACCGACAGGGGACCCGAAAAGCTCCTTGTCCTCAGGTTTAGCTTCTGAGGAACATTCCCGGGTGGCGGTGAGGGTCCGGCGTGATCCCGCCGCCTCCCGTCCGGTCTCCAGGAAGGGCTACTCATGGCCGGTATTCCTGCCCCCGGCGAGGTTCCGGGCTGGCTCGTCGCCCTCCCCGACTCCCCCGCCGCGGACCGGATGAGCGCCGCCCTGCGCGACCGGACGGCGGTGAGGGCGCTTCAGGAGGTCAGTCACCCGTCGGGGCGCCCCTGGCTGCTCGGCCGCTGGTCTCCCGGCACCATGGCCGTCGGTGAGACGGGCCGGGCAAAGATCGCGGTGGTCGGTGAACACGCGGTCACCGTCGACAGGCTGGCCGGAGCAGCGGGCCGCCTGAAGACGGTCGCCGACCTCGACGGGCTTGCCGAGTCCCTGGTCGGAAGTTCGCACCTGGTCGCTTCGGTCGCCGGGTGCGTTCGCGTCCAGGGCAGCGTCACCGGCCTCCGGCGCGTGTTCCACGCCAGGATCGGCGGTGCCGTGCTGGCCGCCGACCGAGCGGACGTGCTGGCCGATCTGCTCGACGCGGAGGTCGACGAGCAGCGGTTGGCGGTCCGGCTGTTGAATTCGTTCTCGCTGTACCCGCTCGCGGGCGACCCGGTGTGGCGGGAAGTGAGCGCTGTGCCGACCGGCCACTACCTCCTGCTCGAAGGCGAAGGCCGGAGTCGGACCGTCCCGTGGTGGACCCCTCCCGAGCCGGTGGTGCCCATGGCCGAGGGGGCACCGGCGCTGCGCGAGGCGTTGTCCGCCGCGGTCGACGCCCGGGTGCGCGGCCGGTCCGTCGTGAGCTGCGACCTCGGTGGTCTCGACTCGACCTCGGTGTGCTCTCTCGCGGCCCGCGGCAGCGCCGAGGTCATCGCCTACACGGCCGACGGCCGGGACCCCATGGGCGACGACGTGATCTGGGCCCGCCGCACGGTCGACGGCCTGGAGGGCGTCGAACACCACGTCATCGCCGGTGACCGATATCCGATGGTGTACGAAGGCCTGGCGGACGTGGACACCCTCTTCGACGAGCCGTGCCCCGCCGCCGCCTTTCTCAGCCGGTGGCTGGCCATCCCACGGCTGGCCGCCGAGCGCGGCTCGGCGCTGCACCTGACCGGCTTCGGCGGGGACGAGTTGCTCGCCGGATCGCCGGCGCACCTGCATGACCTGATGCGTACACACCCCAAGCTCGCGTTGCAGCGCGTGCGTGGTTTCGCCGCCCAGCGCCCGTGGCCGTACCGCGCAACGCTGCGGCAGCTGTGGGACAACCGCCCCTACCGGGCCTGGCTCGCCGGGGCCGGCGACCAGCTCACCGACGCGCCGCCCCCGATGGAGAGCCCCTCACTCGACTGGGGAGCACCACCGCGGCTGCCACCGTGGGCGACTGAGGATGCCGTCGAGGCGGTGCGAGGTCTGATCCGCACCGCGGCCCGTGCCACCGAGCCCCTGGCTCGAAGTCGTGGACAGCACGTCGAGCTGGCGGGCATGGCGGCCATTTCCCGCACGGTCAGACAGCTGGGCGAGGTGGCCGGCCGATTCGGGCTCGCGATCTCCGCGCCGTACTACGACGACCGGGTGATCGAAGCGGGCCTCGCGGTACGGCCACAGGACAGGATCACCCCTTGGCGGTTCAAGCCGCTCATCGTCGAAGCGATGCGCGGCATCGTTCCTGAGGAGAGCCTGACCCGCCACACCAAGGACGAGGGGTCCCATGAGGTCGAGGTGGGGCTGCGGGAGCACCGTGCCGAGTTGCTGGCGCTGTGCGAGGACTCCCGGCTGGGCCGGTTGGGCCTGATCGACGCGCACGCGTTCCGCGAGGTGTGCAGCCGGCCACTGCCCCCGACCCTGCCCTTTGACGGGTTGTACCAGACAGCCGCGTGCGAGATGTGGCTCCGCGCGCGGGAAACCGCCACCGTTCCTGGCTGAGGGAGATGGCTCATGACGTTCAAGTTGCGTGACGGCGTCCACACGGCCGAGACCGACTACGGGATCGCGCTCCTCGACGAGGACCACGACCGGTACTGGACCCTCAATCCCACCGCCGCCGTCGTCCTGCGGACGCTGTTGGACGGCGGCACCCCGTCCGATGCCGTTCGCACGCTCACCGAAGAATTCGACGTGGACGCCGACAGCGCGGACCAGGACGTCCGGGAACTGGTGGGTGAGCTGTGCGCGTCCGGTCTGGCCGAACAGAACGGCGAACGGCCCCCGATGCGGCAACGCCTGCGCCGGCGGCCGCCGGAGAGGAACGCCCCGTGAGCACGTCGGAAGCCATTGCCCACGACCCGCGCTCGGTGCCGCTGCGGCGCCGGATCCTCGTCCGGCTCGTCGTGGGCGCCGCGCGGCTCCTGGCCACGCAGCGCCCCCGGCGCATCCGGACCGTGTTGTGCCGGCTCCGCCGGGGAGCCCGTCCGGCCACCGTCGACGAGGCTCGGGCGGCCCGGGACACGGTGGTCTCGGTGAGCCTGGCGTGCGGCGGACGGGAGGGGTGCCTCCCCCGGTCCCTCGCGACGGCCCTGCTGTGCCGGGTGCACGGCCAGTGGCCCACTTGGTGCGTGGGCGCGCGGCGGCTGCCGCCCTTCGGGGCGCACGCGTGGGTGGAGGCGGAGGGGGTACCGGTGGGCGAGGAGTACCCGCCTGACTACTTCCGCACCCTGCTGACCGTGCCGTCAGCCCGTAACCCCTGAGCCGCGAGCAGTGAGCCGTGAAGCCGCACGCGACACCTGAGCCCCGCCGGGCCGGGCCCCGGGACGTCCTTCGCCTGCTCGACGGGCACCGGCGATGGGTGAGCCTCGCCGTGCTGCTGACGCTGGGCGCGTCCGCGCTCGGCCTGGCCCAGCCCCTGCTGGTGAAAGAAGTGATCGAGGCGACCTCGTCCGGAAGCCCGATCGGGTTCCTCGTCGTGCTGCTCGTGACCTTGTTCCTGGCCCAGGCACTGGTCCAGGGCTTCGCCCAGTACGTCCTGACCCGTACGGGCGAAGGCATCGTCCTGGGCGTCCGGCTCGGTCTCGTCGAGCATGTGCTGCGGCTGCCCATGGCCGTGTACGACCGCCACCGCATCGGAGATCTGATCTCTCGCACCAGCAACGACAGCACCGCGCTGCGGCTGCTGATCGCCCAGGGTTTCACGGACGCGGTGACCGGCGCCATCGGGCTGGCCGGCGTCATCGCCCTGATGATCTGGCTCGACTGGACGCTCTTCCTCATCGTGGCCGCCGTGATCACCTTCGGCGCACTGGCCGTCGCCTCGGTACTGCGGGGCATCGAAACGGCGTCGTTCCGCGCTCAGGAGGCGACCGGCGCCATGACGGCGGAGCTGGAACGGGCGCTCGGCGCCATTCGTACCGTCCGGGCAAGCCGGGCCGAACGGCGGGAGGCCGACCGCATCGCGGCGCGGGCCACGCAGGCGTACACGGCGGGCGTGCGGATGGGTCGGCTCGACGCGGTGGTGGCGCCGGCCATCGGCCTCGCGCTCAACGGCTCGTTCCTGGTGGTCCTGCTCATCGGTGGCGTACGGGTCGCCGGGCGGGAGGGCTCCGTCGCCGATCTGGCGGCGTTCCTGCTCTACATGCTGTATCTGGTCGGGCCCGTCGGCGCCCTCTTCCAGGCCATGAGCACCATGGAGCAGGGCATGGGTGCGCTGCGCAGGATCAACGAGGTCCTCGGCCTGCCCGGCGAGGAGGACACCACCCGCCCGGTGCGCAGGCCGCCCGGACCCGTCGGCGACGGAACGCCCGTCCTCGAGTTCGACGACGTGTGGTTCGGGTACGACGCGCGTCGGCCGGTGCTTCGCGATCTTTCGTTCCGGGTGCCGCCGCACGGCCACATCGCGCTGATCGGCAGCTCGGGCGCCGGCAAGTCCACGGTCTTCGCGCTCATCGAACGCTTCTACGACCCGGATCGTGGGCGGGTGCTCCTCGACGGCCAGGACATACGGGCCGTGAACCGGGCGGAGCACCGGGGGCGCATCGGTCTCGTGGAGCAGCACTCCCCGGTCCTGTACGGAACGCTGCGCGAGAACCTGCTGTACGCGGCGCCCGACGCGGACCCGGACGAGCTGGCGCGGGTGATCGAGCTGGCGCACCTGACCGCCCTGGTGGCCAGGCTGCCCCACGGTCTGGACACGGAGGCCGGCGAGCACGGCGCGGCGCTGTCGGGCGGGGAGCGCCAGCGGATCGCGCTGGCACGCGCGCTGCTCACGCGGCCCCGACTGCTGCTGCTCGACGAGCCGACAGCCCATCTGGACGCGGTGAGCGAGGAGGCGTTGCGCCGTTCGATCCGGCGTGTGTCACGTGAGTGCGCCCTGCTGGTCATCGCGCACCGGTACTCCACCATCCGGGCGGCAGACGTCATCGTCGTCCTGGAGGGCGGACGGGTCGTCGCCACCGGTACGCACGACGAACTCCTGGGCACGAACGACCATTACCGCTTCCTGTCCCGCGCGCAACGGGTGGGCCGATGATCCACCGCACGGGACAGGCAGACGAACGCGTCGAAGGCCGGATACGGGACTTCATCGAGCAGCAGCCCGTCTTCTTCAGCCCCGTACCGCGCGCCCCTCCCCGCGGAAGAGCCCCCTGCCGCGCGCGAGCACATCGCCGTCGGAACGCGGGGCGGTCCGACGGCGATCACGCGCTTCTGAGGTCGCGCCCTACTGCTGCGCCAGCTTCAGCAGGTGGTCGGCGAGCGCCTGACCGCCCACCGGATCGCGGCTGATGAGCAGCAGGGTGTCGTCACCCGCGATCGTGCCGAGGATGGCGTGGAGTTCGGCCTGGTCGATGGCCGACGCGAGGAACTGGGCGGCGCCCGGCGGGGTCCGCAGGACCACCAGGTTCGCGGACGCCTCGGCGGAGATCAGCAGTTCGCCGGAGAGGCGCCGCATGCGCTCCTCCTTGGCGGACTCGCCGAGCGGGGCCTGCGGCGTGCGGAAACCGCCCTCGCTGGGCACCGCGTAGATCAGCTCGCCGCCGGTGTTGCGGATCTTCACCGCGCCCAGCTCGTCGAGGTCGCGGGAGAGCGTCGCCTGCGTGACGCTCAGCCCGTCGTCGCTGAGGAGCTTGGCGAGCTGGCTCTGCGAGCGCACCGGCTGCCGGTTGAGGATGTCGACGATCCTGCGGTGGCGTGCGGTACGGGTCTGCGGAACGGACGGCCCGCCGTGCTCATTTTCCTGCGCGTCGGTCATCGTCGTCTCATTCTCCGGTTCGTCCTTGCCCGTTCGCCACGTCGAGGACCCCGGGCAGGGCCTGGAGGAAGGCGTCCGCCTCGGCGTCGGTGAGGACCAGCGGAGGCATGATCCGTACGACATCGGGGGCGGGCGCGTTCACCAGGAGGCCGGCGTCCTGAGCCGCCTGCTGCACCTGGGGTGCGAGGGACTCCGTGAGCACGATACCCAGCAAGAGGCCCGCACCACGGACGTGGGAGACCAGCGGGTGCCCGAGACCTTCGATTCCCTGCCGCAGCCGCTCCCCGACCGCCTTCACGTGGTCGAGGGCCGCGTCGGCGCCGAGGGTGTCGAGAACGGCGATGCCCGCGGCGCAGGCGACCGGGTTGCCGCCGAAGGTGGTGCCGTGGTGACCGGGCGCGAAGAGGTCGGCCGCGGGACCGAAGGCGACGGTCGCGCCGAGCGGGAGTCCGCCGCCGAGGCCCTTGGCCAGGGTGACGACGTCAGGCTCGACGCCCTCGTGGGCCTGGTGCTCGAACCAGTGGCCGCAGCGGCCGATACCGGTCTGCACCTCGTCGAGGACGAGGAGGGTGCCGGTGGCACGGGTGATCTCGCGGGCGGCCTTCAGGTAGCCGGGGGGCGGGACGACGACGCCGTTCTCGCCCTGGATCGGCTCGATGATCACAAGCGCGGTGTCCTCGGTGACCGCGGCGCGCAGGGCTTCCGCGTCGCCGTACGGGACGTGGGTGACGTCGCCGGGCAGCGGCAGGAAGGGGGTCTGCTTGCCGGGCTGGCCGGTGAGCGCGAGGGAGCCCATGGTCCGGCCGTGGAAGCCGCCGTCGGTGGCGACCATGTGGGACCGGCCGGTGAGCCGGCCGAGCTTGAACGCGGCCTCGTTGGCCTCGGCGCCCGAATTGCAGAAGAAGACCTTGCCGGGCCGGCCGAAGAGGGCGAGGAGCTTCTCGGCGAGGGCGACGGGCGGCTCGGCGACGAAGAGGTTGGACACGTGGCCGAGGCTCTGGATCTGCCGGGTGACGGCCTCGACGACCGCCGGGTGGGCGTGGCCGAGGGCGTTGACGGCGATGCCGCCGACGAAGTCCAGGTACGTGTTGCCGTCGGCGTCCCAGACCTTGGCACCCTCACCGCGGACGAGGGGCAGCCGGGGGGTGCCGTAGTTGTTCATGAGCGAGCCCTGCCACCGCTGGGTCAGCTGCTCGTTGCCGGGCTCCGTGGTGCCGCTCATCAGTCCCCCTGTCCGTCCGGCACGACCATCGTGCCGATGCCCTCGTCGGTGAAGATCTCCAGCAGGATGGAGTGCTGGACCCGGCCGTCGATCACGCGGGCCGTGGTGACCCCGTTCCGTACGGCGTGCAGGCAGCCCTCCATCTTGGGGACCATGCCGCTGGAGAGCTCGGGCAGCAGCTTCTCCAGCTGGCTCGCGGTGAGCCGGCTGATGACCTCGTCGCTGTTCGGCCAGTCCTCATAGAGGCCTTCGACGTCGGTCAGGACCATCAGCGTCTCGGCGCCCAGCGCCGCAGCGAGTGCCGCAGCCGCCGTATCAGCATTGACGTTGTAGACATGTCCGTCGTCCTGGGAGCGGGCGATCGAGGAGATGACCGGGATCCGGCCGTCGTCCAGGAGCGCCTGGATGGCGCCGGTGTCGATGGAGGTGATCTCACCGACCCGGCCGATGTCGATCTGTTCGCCGCCGATGACCGGCCGGTGCTTGGTGGCGGTGATGGTGTGGGCGTCCTCGCCGGTGAGGCCGACGGCGAGCGGGCCGTGCTGGTTGAGGAGCCCGACGAGCTCGCGCTGGACCTGGCCGGCGAGGACCATCCGTACGACGTCCATGGCGTCCTCGGTGGTGACCCGCAGGCCCGCCTTGAACTCGCTGACGATGCCGTGCCGGTCGAGGGCGGCGCTGATCTGGGGGCCGCCGCCGTGCACGACGACCGGCTTGAGGCCGGCCTGGCGCAGGAAGACGACGTCCTGGGCGAAGGCGGCCTTCAGGTCCTCGTCGATCATGGCGTTGCCGCCGAACTTGATGACGACGGTCTTGCCGTTGTGGCGGGTCAGCCAGGGCAGGGCCTCGATGAGGATCTGGGCCTTGGGGAGCGCGGTGTGCTTCCGGGTCGTGCTCTCGGGGTTCTGGGGGTCGCTCATGACGAGTACGCGCTGTTCTCGTGGACGTAGTCGGCGGTGAGGTCGTTCGCCCAGATGACGGCGGACTCGGTGCCGGCGGCGAGGTCGGCGGTGATGGTGACCTCCCGGTAGCGCATGTCGACGAGGTCCCGGTCCTCTCCGACGGAGCCGTTCCTGCAGACCCAGACGCCGTTGATGGCGACGTTGAGCTCGTCGGGCTCGAAGGCCGCCGCCGTCGTGCCGATGGCGGAGAGCACCCGGCCCCAGTTGGGGTCCTCGCCGTGGATGGCGCACTTGAGGAGGTTGTTACGGGCGATGGACCGGCCCACCTCGACCGCGTCGTCCTCGGTGGCCGCGTTGACCACCTCGATGCGGATGTCCTTGCTGGCGCCCTCGGCGTCGCCGATCAGCTGCCGGGCGAGGTCGTCGCAGACGGCCCGTACGGCCTCGGTGAACGCGTCCCGCGCCGGGGTGACGCCGGAGGCGCCGGAGGCGAGGAGGAGCACGGTGTCGTTGGTGGACATGCAGCCGTCGGAGTCGACCCGGTCGAAGGTGACGCGGGTGGCACCCCGGAGGGCGTCGTCGAGACCCTTGGCGTCGACGTCCGCGTCGGTGGTGAGGACGACGAGCATGGTGGCGAGCCCGGGGGCGAGCATGCCGGCGCCCTTCGCCATGCCGCCGACCGTCCAGCCGTCCTGGGAGACGACCGCCGTCTTGTGGACGGTGTCGGTGGTCTTGATGGCGATGGCGGCCTTCTCGCCACCGTGCTCGGAGAGTTCGGCCGCGGCCTTCTCGACGCCGGGGAGGAGCTTGTCCATGGGGAGCAGGACGCCGATGAGGCCGGTGGAGGCGACGGCGACCTCGCCGGCGCCGACGTCCGTGCCCTGCGCGCTCAGGACCTCGGCGACCTTCTCGGCGGTGGCGTGGGTGTCCTGGAAGCCCTTCGGGCCGGTGCAGGCGTTGGCTCCGCCGGAGTTGAGGACCACGGCGGTCAGTTCGCCGTCGGCGAGGACCTGCTGGGACCAGACGACGGGGGCGGCCTTGACGCGGTTGGAGGTGAAGACTCCCGCGGCGGCGCGGCGGGGCCCGGTGTTGACCACGAGGGCCAGGTCCGGGTTGCCGTTCTGCTTGATCCCGGCGGCGATGCCCGCTGCCGTGAATCCCTTCGCTGCGGTCACGCTCACGGCGCAACTCCAATCGTGGAAAGACCCGTGTCCTCGGGGAGACCGAGGGCGATGTTCATGCTCTGCACCGCGCCGCCGGCGGTGCCCTTGGTGAGATTGTCGATGGCGCTGATCGCGATGATCCGGTTCGCCGCCGCGTCGTAGGTGACCTGTACCTGAACGGCGTTGGAACCGTAGACGGACGCCGTCGCCGGCCACTGCCCCTCGGGAAGCAGGTGGACGAACGGCTCGTCCGCGAAGGCCTTCTCGTAGGCGGCCCGTACGGTCTCGGCGGTGACGCCGGGCTTCGCGGCGGCCGTGCAGGTGGCGAGGATGCCACGGGGCATCGGCGCCAGGGTCGGCGTGAAGGAGACGGTGACCCGCTCCCCCGCCGGTCCGCTGAGGTTCTGGATCATCTCGGGGGTGTGCCGGTGGCCGCCGCCGACGCCGTACGGAGACATGCTGCCCATGACCTCGCTGCCGAGGAGGTGCGGCTTGGCCGCCTTCCCGGCGCCGGAGGTGCCGGAGGCGGCGACGATCACGGCCTCGGGCTCGGCGAGACCGTTCTCGTACGCCGGGAAGAGGGCGAGCGAGACGGCGGTGGGGTAGCAGCCGGGCACCGCGACGCGCTTGGAACCCGCCAGCGCGGCGCGGGCGCCCGGGAGTTCGGGGAGCCCGTAGGGCCAGGTCCCGGCGTGCGGGGAGCCGTAGTACGTCTCCCAGTCCGCGGGCTCCTTCAGCCGGAAGTCGGCCCCCATGTCGACGACGAGGGCGTCGGGGCCGAGCTGCTCGGCGACGGCGGCGGACTGTCCGTGCGGCAGGGCGAGGAAGACCACATCGTGCCCGGCGAGCTCGTCGGCGGTGGTGGGCACGAGGACGCGGTCGGCGAGCGGCAGCAGATGGGGCTGGAGCGCCCCGAGCCGCTGGCCGGCGTTGGAGTGGCCGGTCAGGGCACCGATCTCCACGTGGGGGTGAGTGAGGAGAAGACGCAGGAGCTCTCCGCCCGCGTATCCGCTCGCACCCGCCACTGCTACTCGTACCGTCATCGAAACCCTCCTCATGGATGGCATGACTATACGTCGCTCCGCAGTTTTATGCAACGACGTACGGAGGGGGCCCGCACCCCGGTTGTGACCGAGAATTTTTGTTGGCACATGGAGAGTGCTAGTTGGCACACCTTGGCCACGTAGCGCTGTGTAGCCAGAGCAGCTGTGCAGCCGGAGAGCCTTGCGCGAGGAAGTCGTACGCGGTGGTGCGCAACGGAGTCGTACACAACTGGGGACGATCGGCGGTACATCCCAGGCCACCGATACGTGAAACCGGACTCCCGGTCCGCCCCCGGCCACCACGGCTCCACTCCCGGCCGCCCACGGAGGCCGGCAGTGTCTTCAAGTTGCGCGCTGATCGGTGTCCGCGGCGTCGGCACGGCGCCGACCGACAGGGCCTGAAAATGGGCTGCGGCCGAATGAGACCAGGGCCCACACGTCACTGACCTGGCGACCGGAGGGCCAAATGCTAGTGGTCTGCGCCCTGAACGGGATCACTGCGACGTTCTGGGCGGCGAACAGGGCAGAGTCGCGATAGCCCATGCCGCCGGTCCCGCACAGATACGCGCGAGCGGATCTTCCCGGCTCGTGATGCGGACCGTACTGGCCCCGGCCACGCGCACCCCGAGCGCCACAACCGGCTCAAGGGCGATCTAGCTTGCAGCGTCCACCGGGGCAAGCGGCTCGTCCGCCAGCAGATCGAGATGACCACCGGCGACTGCATCTGGCACGTATTCAACACCGAGCGCCGTACGGTCTGGATCGACAGCAACCCATGACCAACGCCGTGGCCGATTGGAGCGCCCGGCCCGCCCGGCCCTCCTCGCTCGGAATCTAACCAAGATCACTGGCTCGGCGCCGAGACCGTAACCGGAACCACGCCGAGACTTGCCCGGAGCGCGAGCCAGCTATTACCCACGCCTCGGCGCCGCCGGACAGCTCTCACTATTAGCCGCGTCGCATGGGTGCCGCATTCAGGGAGCCGCTTTTCAGTAGGCGTGATTCTGCTACTGTCGAGACACCCCTCCAAGAATTCCGGTGGATTTCAGCTGGTCTACCGGGAGGAGGTGATTCGGTGTCCGGCAGGAACCCCGACGAGGGAACCAAGCCGGACCGGACCAAGCGGCAGTCAGCCGTCCAGATATGCATCCTGATCGCGCGCGCCAGCCAGGCCGCGTACTGGGTGTACAAGCTCTGGCAGCTGAACTAGCAGAAACGATGGGCCCGGCCGATGCCACGGCCGAGCCCATCCCAGGTCCGGAACCGGGGGCCCCACGATCTCGTGCAACAGAGGCGTGGGGCCCGACTCTTTTATGGACCGAGCGATCTGTCCGGCTTCCCGGAACTGGCGATCAGCTGCCAGCATACATCCCTCTCCTATTTGCGGAACCCGATGAATTCCGGATCCCGATTCCCGAATCGGGAAACTGTCGAATCTCGGGTCCCTCCAATTCTCGCGAATGTTGGCATTTCATTCTTTCGATTCACCCCTGCCGTATGTCTTCATTTCCTCATCCCGTGTGGTGTTTCGAGGGCATGGCCATCGGCTTCGGGGGGTGTCCCCGTTCGTTTCGGAGATGCGGCCGTCGACTTCGGGGGCGTCCCCGTTCGCT
>NZ_JBHVZO010000026.1:0-45922 GCF_042879855.1 Streptomyces sp. NPDC058326
GTATCGGTGAACGTCGTCGAGTGGGCCGGCGCCAACGGCGGGCAGATCCTCTTCGAGCAGCTCGACCCCGCCAAGGTCAAGGAGTGCCTGGCCGGCTACGACGTCGAGGACTGCCTCTGGGAGCTGGTCGACATCCCCTCGTCCGCCGTGATCGTGGGCCGTATGCCCGCGCTCGCCACGGCGATCGAGAAGGTCGCCGACGGCATGCGGACGATCTTCACCGACGCGGACAACGCGCTGCGCCGGCTCAACGAGCTGACGGCCGTCCTCCGTGACGTCCGCTCCACCCCGCGCCTCAACCGGTGTCTCGCCGGAGTCGCCCTGCACGCGGGCGGCGCCAAGACGAAGGCCATCGCCATCCAGGGCCTGACCGGCGGAAACGCCCAGCTGGAAGCCGTCATCGGCGACCGTGGCTGGATCGGGTTCATGCCCCTCGGGCAGGCGAGCGACCAGGACCGCGAGGCGGGCTACGCCTACATGGACGCGGCCGCCGCACGTGAAGCCATCTTGGAGGACGCCAACCGGCCGTACGCGATGAGCTCGTTCAGCGACGAGATCACGCTGCACGCGCCCGAGTTCAGTGCGGACATCCTCGGATTCACCCTCGCCACGCAGGCCAGGCTCTCCCAGCGCATCGGCTGGGACGCCCACACCAACGCCAGCGCGGAGGCGGTCGCCCAGGCGAAGGCCGTCACCGAGCAGAACCGCGGCAAGGACAGCTGGGACGACTTCGCGGCGGACTTCATGCTGCGGTACGTCGGCGAGACCCGGTTCTCGGGCGGTACCACCTCCGCCGACATCGCCACCTATCTGCGGCACGGCGGCTTCCTCGACAAGAAGGTCACCGAGGGTTCCGCCGCTTTCCGCGTCGAGGTCGAGAACCTCAAGCAGGCCTGGGCCACGTGCAACCACAAGGACCCGGTCGACCCGCGCAACGCCCTGAGCGAGGCCGTCTCCCAGGCCTCGGCCGAGTGGGAGGCGGAGTACGCCGGTCAGGCCGCCCCGCGCGCCGTCATCATGCAGGCCGAGGCCGACGCCGCAGCCGCGACCCGCGCCGCCGCCGACAACATGGTCGAGGCCATCGGCCAGGCGTGGCGCGCCGAGCAGATCCTGCTCTGGCAGAAGTACTGGCACGACCAGCTCAGGAACGACCCGGACCACATCCTCAAGCCGAAGCAGGCGCTCTTCGACAAGGCGAAGACGGACCTCGCGAACGCCCGGGGCAAGGTCCAGGCGCTGTCCACCAAGGCCAAGGAGCAGGCCGCACTGGCCACCGCCGCCTCGCAGCGCGCGGTGACCGCCCAGCAGCAGGCCTGGACGATCGCGGACGCCTCCGAGGTGCCGCGCGGCCGTGGCCTGATGTACGCCCAGCAGTCGGTGCAGGTCGCCCGCGCCTCCGGCGCGGCCGCCACGGCCGCCGCGAAGGCGACGGAGACCGCGTACAACGCGACCACCGCGACGGTCTCGACGTCGCAGACGCTGCTTGCCCTGGCGAAGACCCAGGCGCACGCGGTGAACACGGAGTTCCGCCGTATCGCCGCGCAGGAGGCCGCCGCTCAGGCGAAGGCCGCGGCGGACAGCGCGGACAGGCAGGCGGCCGAGGCCGAGGCGAATCTGAAGATCGCCCAGGAGGCCCGGGCCACCGCGGAGAGGGAGGAACAGGAGGCCAAGCAGGCCGCGGCCACCGCCCAGGCGGAGCGTGCCGAGGCCGAGATGGAGCGCGCCGTCGCCGCCGCCGAGCGGGCGACCGCCGAGTCGGAGCGGGACAAGGCCAGTGCGGCCGAGGCACGCGCGCAGGAGGAGAAGGGCAAGGCCGCCTCCGCCCGCGCCGACGCGACGACCGCCGGTGACGGGGCCGCGATCAAGCGACGCGACGCGGAGGAGGCGGAGGCGCAGGCCGGACTGGCCCGTGACCGTGCAGTCGAGGCGGAGCGCACCAAGAGGGCGGCGGACTCCCGTGCCGCGGCTCTCGAAGCCGCGGCAGCGGCCGCCGAGGGTACCGAGGCCGCCGCCGAGACACGGCAGTTGGCCACGGAGGCGCGTGCGGCCGCCAACACGGCGACCACCGCGGCCACCAACGCCCGCGCCGCCGCGAACGAGGCGACCACGGCCGCCGTCAACTCCCGTGCGGCGGCGACGCGCGCGCAGGGTGCCGCCGAACGTTCCAGGGCGGCGGCGGACAACGCCTGGGCCGCCTACATGACCGCCGCCGGTTCGGCGGCGGCCGCTCACGCCGCGGCCGCCGAGGCGATCGACGCCTCCGAGGCGGCGGCGCTCAACGCGAAGCAGGCCGAGGAGGACTCCAAGAAGGCGTCCGCCGCGGCGGCTCTCGCCAAGAGGGAGGCCGCGGCAGCTCACGCCGAGGCCGTCCTGACCGCCCAGTGGGCGGCGAAGACGGCCGGGTACGCGTACGCCACCGCCCAGGCGGCGAGCGCGGCGCGGGACACCGCGACCCAGACCGTCAAGCCGGCCAAGGAAGCCATCGCCATCGGCTCTCCCTACCAGGAGACCGACGCGTCCGCCGCGTTCGCGGTGCTCACCGGCCAGAACGCGCTGACGCTCTCGCAGCAGCAGGCCGCGGCGGCCGAGGCCAAGGCAGCCCAGGCGGCCGCGTACTCGGCCGAGGCGCAGCGCCTCGCCGCGCAGGCGGCTGCCGATGACAAGCTGGCCGCGGAGGCGGCAGCGGCGGCGGCCAAGGACGCGGAGCGTGCGGCGCTCGCGTCGCAGCGCGCGCAGGCAGCCGCGGCGGAGGCGGAGAAGGCGGCCACGGCCGCCAGTGCCGCCGCCAAGCGGGCCGACGGCTATGCCATGCAGGCGGGCAACGACGCCATGCACGCGTCGTTCGCCGCCGGTGACGCCGAGGCGGACGCGGCCGCGGCCGACAGTGCGGCCACGGAGGCGGAGAAGGACGCCTCCAGCGCCCGTGCCGCCGCGACCTCGGCGGAGAACGACGCCGCGGCCGCCCGTTCCACGGCCACCCAGGCCGAGAGCGACGCGGACGCGGCCGAGACCGCCGCGGCGAACGCGAACGCGCTCGCGGAGGAGGCCGACGCGGCCGCCACCCGGGCGGAGGAGGAGGAGCGCAAGCGCCTCCTGGAGGAGCGGGCCGGCCACGTCGACGACGGCTCCCTGGTCATCGGGCAGGGGCTCACGCCGGAACTCGAGTCCATGCTTCTGCGGATGTGCGGTCAGACGTGCGTCGACGAGTACAAGTCGGCCAGGGAGCTGGCGTCCGGGGACATCGTCGAGTGGGTCAAGGCCAACGGCGGCGCGATCCTGCTTGAGCTGTTCGGTGTGGCCAACATCAAGGAGTGTCTGTCCACCTGGGACTTCGAGGCCTGCGTCTGGGCCCTCGTCGACGTGGCGGGGTATCTCGTCCCGGTCCTGAAGATCCCCGCGGTGGCGAAGGCCCTGTACCGGATCGGCATGGCGCTCGACACGTTCTTCGACGCGTCGAAGTTCGCCAAGCAGCTGATGGACAAGTACCAGGGCCTGCTGAACATGGTCCGGAAGTCTCCGGTCTGCCTGGTGAAGCCGAAGTCCGGGACGTCGAGCACGGCGTCGTACGGCAGCGGTTCGTACAGCACCGCTCTGTACACCGCCCCGTCGTCCGGAGCGGCGTCGTTCAGCGCCGTCTCGTCCAGCAGCGACGACTGGTGGCCCGACGACTGGAACGAGAACACGGTCGACCCCAAGGACTTCTGGCCCGAGGGCTGGGACGACTCGGAGGGGGAGGTCGTGGACCTCGGCGACTGGGCCTCGATGCCGGGCCTCTGCAAGAAGGTCGAGATCGACCCGTGGTTCACCAAGAAGATCAGGGACACCCACTTCGACGGCGGTAGCGCTGTCCAGCCGGGCAAGGGCATCTGGAGGGACGAGTTCAGCGACGCCGATCTGGTGCAGGTCTTCATGATGGCGGCGGCGAAGTGCGCCGGAAGGTGGCAGACGTCGCAGTCCGTGGCGAACAACCGTGTCTGTGTGTTCGATCCCGGTCTCGGGACCATCGGCAGGAAGAGCGCCGACGGAAACGACCCGACGAGTCTCGTCGAGGTGGTCGTGTCCATCTACGGCGTGCCGATCACCATGTACCCGAAGTAGCCGTTCCTCGCTGACTGATCCGTCGCACCGAAGTGCCCGGCCGGGAAATTCCCGGCCGGGCGTTGCGCGTGAGCGGACGGTCCGGCACCGGCTGCGGCAGCCGCGACGGGGTGCCGAACCCTGCGTGGAACCCCGTTGCTCGCTCTGGAGCCCCCGTGAGAGCATCAAGATCAAACGGTTGTGAACAATCCACCGAAGTCTGTGAATGGGCGGGTAGTGTTCGATGGACACAACAGGGCTGACAGAAGCCCGCATCGAGGATGAGAACAACGTTCTGGTTGCGCCCTCGACGCTGCGGGACAATGACACGGTCAGGGACTTCTTCGGGTCCGTCATGGCTCCGGAGGACCTTTCCTCCGGTTCGCTCGACCTCGCACAGAAGACCGTCTATCTGTGTGGAGACATATCGGGCATCAACGGCCGCCCTCTGCGTGCGGCTGCCCGGGTATGCGTTGTCCGGGAGCTGTCGCACGGTTACCGCGAGGACCCCGGCACACCGTGGCCTCTCGTCGGCCTCGGCCGAGTTCCCCTCCGCGTGCACGGCGTCGGCGTGTACTACCGCCGCTTTTTCGAACTCGGCGCGAATCATTTCGGACGGATCCGTGCGGAGCACGTGTTCCAGTCCCTGACGGAGTCCACCAAGCCCGGAACGGCGCACCGCAGCGGAATCTATCTGACGCCCGTCACACGGAACGGTGACGAACTGCATTTCCGCCTGCTCCGGTGCTCCACGAATTTCTCGGGGCCGACCGAGAGCTTTCGCCCGACCGACACGCGCATCGTCGAGGCCCTGAACCGAGAGGCCGCCGCCGTCTTCCGGCACCAGGCACCGCTGAATCACGTCCTCGCTCAGGTCTACCACAACACCCTTGCCACGCCCGAGCGCAAGCAGTCCAAGGCCAGGATCTCGTCCCATGCCGACAAGACCAAGGACATGCCCGTCAACGGCATCATGGCCTTCTGCACCTTCTATGACGGGCTCGACAAGCTCCAGCCCCTCGCCGGCGACGCCTTCGACCATGGCGTGAAGGGTGTCAGTGGGCTGACCAGACTTCACTTCCGCCTCAAGGAGCCCACCGAAGAACGCGCCGGGGCCGCGCTCCCCCCGCAGTTCACCGTGACCCTCCATCCCGGCTCCGTGTTCTTCATGCCGCTGTCCACCAACCGCCTCTACACGCACGAGATCCGGCCCTCGGCGCTGGACGCCGAGTTCCTTCCGACCCGCCTGGGATACGTGGTGCGCTGTTCGAGCACCGAAGCCGTTCACAAGAACGGCAACACGTTCCTCAAAACGGCCGGAGGTCCGGTGAAGCTGGCGCCACCCACACCGGCCGGCATGGACGAACTGCGCAGACTGTACGCCGAGGAGAACAGGACCTCGTCCTTCATCGATTACGGCGACGAATTCCTCTTCAGTATGAACACGGGAGACTACCTTGCCCCGCGATTCCAGGATCTCGGATGAAATCCTCTCGTACGCTCTGCCGGCCGAGGAGAATCTCTTCGCGGAACTGTCCGCGTCGGTTCGTTGGGAAGACGTGGGAAAAGGCAGGCGAGGCGCCGTGCTCACCAGGGTCGACGAGTCGGGTGATGTGCCTCTCGTACGTACGACCACTCGGTACGGCATCCCGGCGCAGCGTTTCCGGGCGGTGCACGAACGGCTGGCGCAACAGATTCGGGAACGGGCGGCGCTTCCGGTCGGCTTCAACAACGCTCTCATCGAGAGCTACACGAACGCCTGCACCACCATGGGCAGCCATTCCGACCAGGCGCTCGATCTTGCCGACGAGTCGTTCATCGCCGTCTTCTCCTGCTACCAGAATGCCGAAGCGAGCCCGCCGAGGAAGCTGATCTTCGCATCAAAGGGGACCCCTGACGAGAAGTTCGAGATCCCCCTCACCCACCACAGTGTCGTCGCTTTCTCTGTCGATTCGAATCGGCGACTCAGACACAAAATCGTCCTGGAAGCGCCCGACCGGACGATGGACAACGCATGGGTGGGTGTGACCTTTCGAACGTCCAGGACGCTCGTACGGTTCCGCGACGGGCATGCGCACCTTCCGCAGGGCGCGCGCCTCACGCCGGCCGACGACGAGCAGCAGCACGAGTTCTACCGGCTACGGCGCCGTGAGAACCAGGAGACGGACTTCGTCTACCCCCTGCTGACGTACACCCTCAGCGAGAGCGATCTGATGCCACCCGTCTGACGGCCCCTGAAAGCACCTACGACGACGTCGGCGGGTGGCGTGGGCCAATGGCTCCGTCCGGTCACCAGCCCCGCCGGAACGCCGGGCCAATGGCCCAGCGTTCCGCTCGGCGGTTGAGCCGCTGTACCCCCTTCGGTCTATCCTTGTAGCCATCACACACCTTCGGCGCCGCGCAGCGCCGTCCGGCGACGAGGCCGGACCGGCCCGCGGTGCCTTCGTCGTGTCCGAGCCCCCACCACCCCAGGGGAGCCTCGTACGCGGTGAGGAACAGATCAAGGGGGGCGGATTGGCCGCCGTGCGGAAGTACTTCATGGCTCCGGACCCGGGGCTGGTCCGGCTCAGGATCTCGCTGCGTGCCGTCCTCGGCATCGCGCTCGCCGTCGCCGTCGCCGAGCTGCTGGGCCTGTCCCTCGTCGCCTCCATCACCGCCGGTCTCGCCGCGCTGCTCGCCCTCTTCACGGTCGGCGACCCCACGGTGCGCCGCCAGGCCGTCACCACCGCCCTGCTGCCGACGGTCGGCTTCCCCGTACTCGCCCTGGCGACCCTCCTGCACGACGCGCCGCTCCTGCGCGACGCGACCTGGCTGCTCATCGCCTTCGCAGGCGTGTACGCCCGCCGCTGGGGGCCGCGCGGCCACGCCCTCGGCATCTTCGCCTTCATGCAGTTCTTCGTCACCCAGTTCCTCCACGCCCTGCCCGCCCAGCTCCCCGAGCTGTACGCGGCCACCGGCATCGCGCTGGCCGCGGCGGCGGCCGTGCGCTTCGTGCTGTGGCCGATCGAGCGACGGGTCCCGCCCCCGGCGGTGCCCGCCGCCCTGCCCGGGACGGGGTTCGCCCGGGCCACCACCCGCCAGGCCGTCCAGGTCGCCGTCGCCTCGGGGGTGGCGCTCGTCGTGGGACAGCTCCTCTCGGGGGAGCGCTGGTACTGGGCTGTCGGCACGGTGTGGTGGATCTTCGTCAACACCGCGTCGCGCGGCGAGACGCTCGTACGGGGCTTCCGCCGCGTCCTCGGCACGGCCACCGGCATCGCCGCCGGATTCCTCGTCGCCATCCCGCTGGGTGGTGCGCCCGTCCTCACCGCGCTGCTGGTCGCCGTGTGCGTGTTCGGGATCTTCTACACCGCGGCCGTGTCCTACAGCTGGATGATCCTGGCGGTCACCGTGATGGCCAGCCTGCTCTACGGCCTCCTCGGGGTGCTGGACGGTGCGCTGCTCCTCCTGCGCGTCGCCGAGACCGGCGTCGGGGCCGTCTGCGCCGTTCTCGCCGTGACGCTCGTCCTCCCCGTCCGGACACACACGACGAACGACGCGTGGATCCAGCGGGCGCTGCTCTGCGTCCGGTCGGCGACCTCGGCTGCCGTCCGGCGTCTCGCCGGCGAGGAAGCCGACCCGGCGCCGCACGCTGCCGAGCTCGAGGCGCTACTCGGGCGAGTGCGGCTCTCGCTGGCTCCCCTCGTGCACCCCCTGAACCCCCTGAGGGCCAGGAAGGAGCGGGCACGCAGGGTCCTGGTGCTGCTTGATCAGGCGGCCGGGGAGGTACGGGGACTCGTCGCTGTCGCCGCGGACGCGGACGCCAGCCACGATGCGCGCCTCGCCGCGGCCTGCTGGCGAGTCGAGGCCGCGGTGGAGGCCCTCACCTCGCGCGAAGGGCCCGCGGCGGCGGACCTGGACGCCCACCTCAGTCCCGAGGGCGATGCGCACCCGGGCACGCCTGCTCACCTCAGGCCCGAGGGCGATGCGCACCCGGGCACGCCTGCCCCCCTCAAGTCCGAGGGCGATGCGCACCCCGGCACGCCCGCCCCCCTCAAGTCCGAGGGCGATGCGCACCCCGGCACGCCAGCCCTCCTCAAGCCCGAGGGCGACGCGCACGTCGGCGCGCCCGCGCTCATCCACGCGAGGGGACTCGCTCGCGTCCTCACGGAGCTGGACGCTCCGCTGAGGACTCCGCCCGGCGCCTGGGTGGTCCGTTCCTGAGAAGGGACCGTCCGGGGCCGGCCATCCGTACGGCCTCGAACAGACCCTCGTCGGCCGCGCGCCGCCGCCCCACCGGATTTGGTCTAGACCGGCTGCTACCGTCGGCCCGACGGCAGGCCGGTCGACCGCGACCGGCCCCGCGGACAGGGGAGGCGTCGTGGGCGGCACAGGGACGGTTCAGGGGCGGCACGCGGTGCGGGCCTACATCGGCTCGTTCACCTCGGCCGGCGGGCGCGGTGTCCTGGCCGCGGACGTGGACGAGGCGACAGGCGCCCTGACCGTCACCGGCGGCAGCGACGCCCTCCCCGACCCCTCGTTCCTCGTTCTCGCGGGGCCCGTGCTCCACGCCGTTTCCGAGACCGAGCCGGGAGCCGTGGCCGCCTTCGACGTCACCGGGCCCGCGCCCCGGCCCCTCGGCGCGCCCGTCCCCGTCGACGGCGCGGGCCCCACCCACCTCGCCCTCGCCGCCGGCCACCTCCTCACCGCCAACTACACCTCCGGCAGCGTCACCGCCCTGCCCCTGGGCCGGGACGGCACCGCCCGCCCCGCCACGTCCGTCCTGCGGCACGAGGGCGGCGGGCCCGTCACCGCCCGCCAGGCCGGCCCGCACGCCCATCAGGTGCTCCCCGACCCCAGCGGCCGCTGGGTCCTCAGCGTGGACCTCGGCACCGACTCCGTACGGATCTGCGCCCTCGACCCCGAGACCGGGACGCTCACCCTCCACCGCGAGACCGCGCTGCGTCCGGGCACCGGCCCCCGCCACCTCGCCTTCCACCCGGCCGGCACGCACGCGTACGTCCTGAACGAGCTGGAACCCACCCTGACCGTCTGCCGCTGGGACGCGGCGGCGGGCGTGCTCGAACCGCTCGGCGAGACCCCCGTCGTTCCCGAGGGCACCACCGGCCCCAGCTACCCCTCCGAGGTCGTGGTCGCCCCCGACGGACGGTTCCTCTGGGCCGCCGTACGCGGCGACGACACCCTCGCCGTGCTCGCTCTCGACCCCGAAGGCACCGGGGCCGCCCTCGTCGCCACCGTGCCCTGCGGCGGCACCTGGCCCCGCGACCTGACCCTCGGCCCGTCCGGACGGCATCTGTACGCGGCCAACGAGCGCTCCGGTGACGTCACCTGGTTCACCCTCGACCCGGAGACCGGGATCCCCGCGCGCGCGGGGACGATCGAGGCCCCCGCGGCCTCCTGCGTCGTCTTCGGCTGAGACCGGCCCCCCCCCGAGACCTGTGTCGACCCGCACGGGGTACGCCGAAGGGCCCGCACCGGACAACCGGTGCGGGCCCTTCCGCGTACGGGCGGGGTCGAGCGGCCTCAGAGCGAGGGCGCGCCCTGCGACGGAATGCCGAGCGTCGCCGTGTACTGCGAGAGCACCAGCTTGCCGATCGCCGGGTAGGCACCCAGCGGCTCGGCCGCGGCGCACCCGGCCTCCTTCGAGGCCTCGTCGAGCAGACCCTCGGCGAGCTCCGGGCCGATCAGGTACGGGGCGAGAGCCAGCTGCTCCGAGCCGGAGGCACGCAGCTGCTCGGCGATGGAGGTGATCGAACCCTCCTGGTCGAGCGCGGCGGCCATCACCGGGACGGCGAGGCGCGCGGCGAGCAGCATGCCGGTGATCCCCGCGGCCTGCACGGCCTCCTCGCCACCGACCGTGGCCAGGATGATGCCGTCGGCGGCGGTCGCGACGGTGAACAGCCGGGCACGGTCGGCACGGGCCAGGCCCGCCTCGGAGAGACGCACGTGCAGCGCCTCGGCGAGCAGCGGGTGCGGGCCGAGGACGTCGGTCAGCTCGGCGGTGTTCCCCGCGTCCATGACGGCCTGGCGCACCTGGCGCGTCTGGGCGCTGTCCGGACCGGCCAGCAGCGGCACGACGACCGCGGCGGGGCCCGTGGGGGCGCTGACCTCGCGGCCGGCGGCCACGGCGAACTCGTACCGCTCGGTGCGCAGCGAGGCGGCGGCCGCGATCACCGTCGCGAGCGAGGGGTACTCGGTGTCGTCACCCTCGACGAAGCCGATGAGGGCCTCAAGGCCGGGCAGCTCGGAACGGGCGATGCTCACGACCTCTTCGGCGAGCGAGCGTATGGCGGCGGACGGCACGCCGGGCACAGCGAGAACCAGTGCGGGAGCGCCCTCGGGCGCCGCCGCGGGTTCGGGGCGACGGTGCCGCCCGGACTGACGGGGTCGAGGCATTCGTACAGGCAGGCCGGAAGCAGGCCCAGTGGGGGAGCTCATGGCGCCGCATGCTACTGGTTTCACCCGGCTCGGCGTCGGCTGAGGTGCGGTCACGCGCCTTCTGCCCCCCTATGTCCCCCCTGAGTTCCCCCCTGGCGCCCGCCCCACGCGCCTCCCGCGCCCCGCACCACCTCCGACCTGGGCGGATGCCACCGGCTATGGTGCCACCCCGCCGAACAGACGGAGCAGCGCGGGATCCTCCGGCAGCCGCAGGGTGCCGGTGGCGAGCGCCGCGGCGAGCGCGACCGCTCCGGCGGACGGATCCCCGGCGGGGTCCACGGCCCGGGCGTGCGGAATCGTCTCCTCCAGCGCGGCACGCAGCGGTACGAGCAGGGGGTCGCCCATCTTGAACAGGCCGCCGGTCAGCGCCACCAGCGCCCCGGGACCGGCCGGGCACACCGCGCCGGCGGCCTCCGCGATGTGCTCGGCCGCCCGTACCAGGATGTCCGCCGCCACCGGGTCCTCCCCGGCGCACCGCCCCACCTCGGGGGCGAAGGAGGCCAGCACGGCGGGCCGGTCCGTCCGCGGGTAGAGCGTGCCGGGGAGCCCGGCCGCCGGCCCGAAGAGCTTCTCGGCACGGACCAGGAGCGCGGGAGAGCCGCCGCGCCGCCCGTCGTACGCGCGCATCGCCGCCTCCAGGCCGGCCCGGCCGATCCAGGCGCCGCTGCCGCAGTCACCGAGGAGGTGCCCCCAGCCGTCGGCCCGCCGCCAGGACGTCAGGTCCGTGCCGAGCGCGACCATGCCCGTGCCGCCCGCGACGACCGCGCCCGGGCGCTGTCCGAGCGCCCCGGTGTACGCGGTGACCGCGTCGGCCGCGAGCGCGAGCCGCCGCACCCCCCACGCCTCGGCGAAAGCGCCCGGCAGTTCGGCCCGCAGCTCGTCCCCGAGGGTCGCCATCCCGGCGGCGCCCACGGCCACGGCGACGACCGGCCGCGCGCCGTGGGGTTCCGTCAGGCCGCGGACGGCGGGCAGGACCTGGTCGAGGAAGTGCCGGGCGGAGATCCCGCCGGGCCCCGTCCGCACCGGCGTACGGGAGACGTGGGTACCGAGGACGGCGCCGCTCGCCGCGTCGGCCAGGACGGTCCGAAGCCCCGAACCACCGGAGTCGACACCGACGACCAGCCCGTCGGAGACGCCGGAGGGGCCGGAGGGCTTGTTCACGGAAACCACGGTGCACCGTCCTCGCAGGGGTGGGGCGGGGGAGTGGGCGGAGTCTAGGCCGTGTCCGGAGTGCGGCGGGGAGAGCCGGGGCCGGGTGTCACTGTAGGCCGGTAGAGTGACGGACTGTGACAGCGCGACCGTTGAAGGAACTGGTGGAGCCCGGCTGGGCCGAGGCCCTGAGCCCCGTGGCGGGCCGTGTGGCGGAGATGGGCGACTTCCTGCGCGCCGAGATCGCCGCGGGGAGGACGTATCTCCCGGCCGGACAGCACGTGCTGCGGGCCTTCTCGCAACCCTTCGACGAGGTGCGGGTCCTGATCGTGGGTCAGGACCCCTACCCGACGCCGGGGATGGCGATCGGGCTGAGCTTCGCGGTGGCGCCGGAGGTCCGTTCGCTGCCCGGAAGCCTGGAGAACATCTTCCGGGAGCTGCACACCGACCTCGGGATGCCGAGGCCCTCGAACGGCGATCTGACCCCCTGGACCCGGCAGGGCGTCCTGCTGCTCAACAGGGCGCTGACCACCGCCCCCCGCAAGCCGGCCGCCCACCGCGGGAAGGGCTGGGAAGAGGTGACGGAGCAGGCCATCCGCGCCCTGGCCGCCCGGGGCAAGCCGCTGGTGTCGATCCTGTGGGGCCGCGACGCCCGCAACGCCCGTCCGCTTCTCGGCGGCCTGCCGGCGATCGAGTCCGCGCACCCGTCCCCGATGTCGGCGGACCGCGGCTTCTTCGGCTCCCGGCCCTTCAGCCGCGCCAACGAACTGCTCCTGGAGCAGGGCGCCCAGCCCGTGGACTGGAGCCTGCCCTAGGGCCTGTCCGGAAGTCCCGGACGGGCCCCAAGGCCCGTGCCCCCCGTGCCCGCCGGGCGGCCCGGCTCAGATCACCGCGGCCCGCACGCACAGGACGTCCGGCAGGTGTCCGGCGAGGAGCCGCCAGCTGTCGCCGTCGTCCTCGCTCGCGTACACCTCGCCGTTGCGGTTGCCGAAGTACACCCCCGCCGGGTCCGCGTCGTCCGTGCACAGAGCGTCCCGGAGCACCGTGCCGTAGTGGTCGCCCTCGGGCAGCCCCCGGTCCAGCGGCTCCCAGGTGGCTCCGGCGTCGGTCGTGCGGTAGACCCGGCACCGGCGTCCGGCCGGGACCCGGTCGGAGTCGGCGGTGATGGGGAAGACGTAGGCGGTGTCCGGGCGGTGCGGATGCGCGGCGACCGCGAAGCCGAAGTCGGAGGGCAGGCCGGCGCCGATGTCGTTCCAGCTGGTGCCCGCGTCGTCGCTGCGGAACACGCCCCAGTGGTTCTGGAGGTAGAGCCGGTCCAGGTCGCCCGCGTCCTGGGCGATCTTGTGGACGCACTGCCCGAACTCCGGGTTCGGGTCCGGCAGAAACACCGCCGACACCCCTTGGTTGGAGGGCTCCCACGCGGCCCCGCCGTCGCGTGAGCGGAACACCCCGGCGGTGGACACCGCGACCGTCAGGGCATCCGGGTCGCGCCGGTCGGTCACCACGGTGTGCACGGCCTCGCCGCCCCCGCCGGGCACCCACTGGGACCGGGTCGGGTGCTCCCACAGCGGGCGGACGAGCTCGAAGGACTCACCGCCGTCCGCCGACCTGAAGAGCGCCGCGGGCTCCGTCCCGGCGTACACGACGCCGGGGGAGTGGTCCGGCGCCGGGTGCAGCTGCCAGACGCGCTCGAGCGAGGCCCCGGTGTCCTCGGGGAACTTCACCGCGGGCCGGGCCGGTTCGGTCCAGGTCCTGCCGAGGTCGTCGGAGTGGAAGACCGACGGCCCCCAATGGGCGCTGTCCCCGCCCACGAGCAGGCGGGGTGTCGTGCCCCGCTTGTCGATGGCGACGGAGTAGACCGCCTGCGCCGGGAAGGCCGGATCGTCGAACTCCCACCGGCCGTCGTGCCTGCGGCCGATGAAGAGTCCCTTGCGGGTGCCTACGGTGAGGAGTACGTCGGGCATGGCTGCGACCTCCAGGACGCCGTTGTCGCGGATACGGGCCAGTCTGCACCCGGCCACTGACAACGGCCCCTGGACACTCCCGCGCCCCACGCCCCGCGCCGTGAAGGACCCGCGCCCCGGGCCGGGAAGGAGCGGAAGACCCGGCGTGCGGGGCCCGCTTCCGGCGCCGCCGTGACGCGCCGGTCAGATCGCCCAGGCGTACGGGTCCGGGGCCGCGTGCGTCCGCGCCCCGAGGTCGCGGGCGGCGCGCCGGGCCCAGGAGGCGTCGCGCAGCAGCTCGCGGCCGAGGAGGACCGCGTCGGCCTCGCCGTTGGCGATGATCTTCTCGGCCTGCGCGCTCTCGGTGATCAGGCCGACGGCGGCCACCGGCAGCCCGGTCTCCGCCTTGACGCGGGCCGCGAAGGGCACCTGGTAGCCGGGGCCCACCGGGATCTCGGCCGGTCCGCCGTTGCCTCCGCTGGAGACGTCGAGGAGGTCGACGCCGTGCTCGCGCAGGAGAGCGGCGAACCGTACGGTGTCGTCGGCCGTCCAGCCCTGCTCCTCCAGCCAGTCGGTGGCCGAGATGCGGAAGAAGACGGGGAGTTCCTCAGGCCATACGGACCGGACGGCGTCGACGACCTCGAGGGCGAGGCGGGTCCGGTTCTCGAAGGAGCCGCCGTACGCGTCGGTGCGGTGGTTGCTGTGCGGGGAGAGGAACTCGCCGATGAGGTAGCCGTGGGCGCCGTGCACCTCGACGACCTGGAAGCCGGCGTCGAGCGCGCGGCGGGCCGCGTCGGCGAACTGCCCGGTGATCTCCCGGATCCGTTCCACGGTCAGCTCGGTCGGCACCGGGTAGCCCTCGGCGAACTCGACGGGGCTCGGCGCGACGGGCTGCCAGCCGGGGCCGCCGTCGGGGACGGGTCCGCGGCCCTCCCACGGGCGCTTGGTCGAGGCCTTGCGGCCGGCGTGCCCGATCTGGATGCCGGGCACCGTGCCGTGCTCCTTGAGGAAGCCGGCGATCCGGCGCAGGCTCTCGGTCTGGGTGTCGTTCCAGAGGCCGAGGTCCGCCGGGCTGATCCGTCCCTCGGGGGCGACGGCCGTCGCCTCGACCAGGATCAGTCCGGTGCCGCCGGTGGCCCGGGAGGCGTAGTGGGCGAAGTGCCAGTCCGTGGCGACACCCGCGTTCGGGCCGGTCATCTCCGCCGAGTACTGGCACATGGGTGCCATCCAGACCCGGTTGGGCACGGTCAGGGACCGCAGCGTGTAGGGCTCGAACAGGGCGACGCTCATGACGGACTCCGTTTCGGGGTGCCTCGAAGGACACTAGTACGATAACCCTCGTAGTACGGCATCTGTCAAACTACGAGGGTTCTCGTACAATGGGCGGTACCCCGGACGAAGTGGAGCCGCCGCCGTGACGACCCTCGCCACCCCCCGCGCCCTCGAACACCCCACACGCGAAGAGATCCGCCTGGAGGCGGTGCTGCACGCGCTCTCCGACCCGGTGCGCCTGAGCATCGTGCGGGACATGGCGCGCGAGGGCACGGAGCTGAGCTGCTCGTACTTCGTCCTCCCGGTGACCAAGTCCACGACGACCCACCACTTCCGGGTGCTGCGCGAGAGCGGGGTCATCCAGCAGGTCTACCGAGGTACGGCGAAGCTCAACGCCCTGCGCGGGGACGACCTCGACGCCCTCTTCCCGGGTCTGCTCGACACCGTCCTGTCGGCGGCGGCCGCCCAGGCCGCCCGCGAGGACGGGGCGGCCTAGGCGGGGCAGCCTGGGAGCAGGTGGCCGGGGGGCACGCGCGTCCGATCGTGCCCGCCTACATCGACCGCATCCGGTTGATCTCCGAGGTCTGCTGTGCGATCACGTCGTTCGCCATCTCCTCCACGAGGACGTTGTTGCCCTCGCTCAACACCTCCGCGGCCATCGTCACCGCCCCCTCGTGGTGCGTGATCATCAGCTTCAGGAACAGCTCGTCGAAGGCCTCGCCCTTCGCGTTCCTCAGCTCCTCCAGCTGCGTCCCGGTCGCCATGCCCGGCATCGAGTGGTGATCGTGGCCGGTCTGTTCGCGCGGACCACCGTTGTTTTTCAGCCAACCTTCCATCGCGCTGATCTCCGGCTGCTGGGCCGCCGCGATCCGCTCGGCCACCTTCTTGACCTGTGAGGAACTCGCCCGCTGCGGGGCCAGTGCCGTCATGGTGAGGGCCTGCCGGTGGTGCACGATCATCATCTGCGCGTAGCGGAAGTCGGCGCTGTTCGGGCTCTCGTCCGGGAGCAGCCGCGCGGCCTCCTCCGGGGATATCCGCCGGGCCGGCTCGCCGGGCTTCCCCGGCGCCACCACCGTGGTCCCGGTCGAGGCCCCGGCCTTCGGGGCGCCCTTCTCCGGTCCCGACTCGCAGGCGGACAGGGCGAGGACGGCGACGGCGGACAGGGCCGCGGCGATGACGGCACGCTGACGGCGGATCAACAACGCGACCTCCAGGTCATTTTTGCGTGGACAGTGTCCGTTCCTAGCACTTTTCTCGGGGCTGCCGATCAAAAACCTTCATTACGTCTGCGTTGCCATCTGTTGAGATGTGCACGGCAAGGAAGATACTGCCGGGGTCCAACACCCGTTCAACGCTGAACGGATACCAGGGAGGACGGAGTGACTTCGTTGCGTACCCCGCATACCTCGTCCATCACGCGTGACCCGCGTGCACGGCGCAGACGCCTGGGCGTGGCATCCGCCGCGGCCGGACTGCTCGCCACACTGCTCGCGGCGGGCCCCGCGGCCGCCACGCCCGACCCCGGAGACGCCCCCGTACAGGGCAAGGTCTCCTCGGAGCAGGCGGCCGACGCGCGCGCCGCCATCCAGAGCGGTGAGATACCCGGCGTGGACGAGATCGTCCACAGCTCGAACATCGAGCACCTCGCCAACATCCCGAAGGACGCCCTCAAGGGCACCAACTCGGACCTGGCGTTCCAGGGCAAGTACGCCTTCGCCGGCAACTACGACGGCTTCCGGATCTTCGACATCAGCGACCCGAAGGCCCCGAAGACCGTCGCCCAGGTCCTCTGCCCGGGCTCCCAGAACGACATCTCCGTCTCCGGGAACCTCGTGTTCCTCTCGACGGACTCCTCCCGGAGCGACAACTCCTGCGCCAGCACCTCGCAGCCCGCCTCGGTCAAGGAATCCTGGGAGGGCATGAAGATCTTCGACATCAGCGACATCGCCAACCCGAAGTACGTCGCCGCCGTCGAGACCGCCTGTGGTTCGCACACCCACACGCTGGTGCCCAAGGGCAAGAACGTCTACGTCTACGTCTCCTCGTACTCGCCCAACGACGCGTTCCCGGACTGCCAGCGCCCCCACGACGGCATCTCGGTCATCAAGGTGCCCCGCAAGGCGCCCGAGCAGGCCGCGGTCGTCAGCTTCCCCGTCCTCTTCCCGGGCGACGGTGCGGACGGCGGCGGCAACCCGGGCGGTCCCGTCAACCCGGGCGTCTCCAAGACCACCGGCTGCCACGACATCACCGTGCTGCCGGAGAAGGACCTCGCGGCCGGCGCCTGCATGGGTGACGGCATCCTCTTCGACATCGAGGACCCCGAGCACCCCCGGGTGATCGACCAGGTCCAGGACAACGTCAACTTCGCGTTCTGGCACTCCGCGACCTTCAACCAGAAGGCGAACAAGGTCGTCTTCACCGACGAGCTCGGCGGCGGCGGCTCGGCCACCTGCAACGCCGTCGTCGGCCCGAACCGCGGTGCCAACGGCATCTACGACATCGTCGGCAAGGGCAAGCACCGCGATCTCGTCTTCCGCAGCTACTACAAGATCCCGCGCCACCAGGCCGACACCGAGAACTGCGTCGCCCACAACGGCTCGCTGATCCCGGTCAAGGGCAAGGACCTCATGGTCCAGGCCTGGTACCAGGGCGGTGTCTCCGTCTGGGACTTCACCGACTCGGCCAAGCCGAAGGAGATCGCCTTCTTCGAGCGCGGCCCGCTGTCCGCCACCACCATCTCCAGCGGCGGCTCGTGGTCCGCGTACTACTACAACGGCCACATCTACTCGAACGACATGGCCAAGGGCTTCGACGTACTGAAGCTCTCGGACCGCCGTACCGACCCCGCGAAGCGGATCCGGATGGACGAGCTCAACGTCCAGACCCAGCCGGACTACTTCGACTTCGACGACTGACCGGGACCGTGACGGCCGGCTGACGGCCTGAGCGCCGGTGTGCCGTCGGGCGGACCCCCGCCCGGCGGCACACCGGCCTCCCAGTCGAGGCCGTACCGGTGGAACAGCTCCGCCCGCAGCCGTGCGAGCGGCATCCTGGCGCCCGGAAGCAGCACCGCCACCACCGCGCCCATCAGCAGGGCCCGCAGCAGCGGATAGTCCGTCTCCACGTCCTCGGAGCCGTACCGGGTGACCGTGTCCCGCAGCAGGAACGCCAGGCGCTGCTGCTCCTCGCACTGCACGAACCCCTCGGCCTGCAGGATGCCCGCCATGTGCGTCCGCATCAGCGTGGGCCGCTCGGCGGCGAGCCCCAGGACCGCGTCGATCGCCCGGGCCAGCCGCTCGCGGCCGTCCTCCGTGCGCGGCTCCCGCTCCAGCGCCTCCTCCAGGGTGAGGTGCATCAGACGGTGCACCGCCGCCTGCAGGAGCTGCCGCTTTCCCGGGAAGTAGTACGAGATCAGCCCGCGCGCCGTACCGGCCCGCTCCGCGATGTCGCCGAGCGTCGTCGCCTCGTATCCGTGTGCGTCGACCAGCTCCACCGTGGCCTGCAGAATGCGCTCCCGCGACCGTCGCCGCAGTTCTTCATTGACCGATGGGCTACGCGGGGACATGCTGGACTCCTGCGTTGACTGGCTGCCGGCCAATATACTCGGCGCATCCCGTCGGCATGCCCGTGTGGCATACCGCCGGGGATGCCGTCTGTTCTGGGCGACACGGGGGATCGTCCAGAACAGGCGGCTTCATCGTGTCCCTCCCATTCTGCTCCCGTCGAGCTCGGCCGCCCGGTGCCCGGCCGGAACCCGGCGCCGCTCGCTCCACCGGTACGTCAGGACCGCCGCGGCCACACAGCACCAGCCGAGCAGCCAGCCTCCGACGACGTCCGACGGCCAGTGCACGCCCAGATAGACCCGCGTCCAGCCGACGCCCAGCACCGAGACGAGCGCGACGCCCGCGAGCGTGCCCCAGCCGCGCCACTCGGGCCTCCAGTGCAGCGCCAGCACCCAGAGCAGCAGCCCGCAGGTGACCGTGGCGGCCATCGCGTGCCCGGACGGGAAGGCGGCGTACATCGCCGAGTCCACCGGATCGACCCACCGCGGCCGCTCCCGTCCCACCAGCGCCTTCACCGCCTGCTGGAGCCCCAGGGCCAGCAGCGTCGTGCCGGCCACCCACAGGGCCGTCCGCCGCTCCCGCCACCACCACAGAAGGACGACGGTCGCGGCGGCCAGGGCGCGCATCGTCACCGGGTCCCAGACCCAGTCGCTGAGGACGCGGTGGAGATGGGTCAGGCCGGGGTGGGCGACGGCCTCGCGATGGAGCGCCTCGGCGACCGAGCGGTCGAGGGAGGCCAGGGGCCCCCACCCCACGGCCACGAGGACGAGCAGCGGCACGGCGAGGGCGCCGGAGATCAGGAGGGAGGAGCGCATGCGTCGATCCTGCCCGACGATCAGCTCCGTATGAGCCCCCGTGTGCCCCGCGTGCCCTGCCGAGGGCGTTCCGGCCGGCGCGTGGGCCGTCACCCGCCGCTACCCCAGCGCGCTGAGAGCGGGGACGAAGGCGACGAGCACCGGCACCAGGGGCACGAGGGCCGCGGCGGTGGTGAGTCGGAGCCGTCGCCCCGCGGTGAGCCGCGGCGCCGCGGTCAGCAGCCTGTTCACCCGCCGCGGAAGGTCCGCGTACGGCGCGGAGCCGGGTCCGAACACGCCCCGGTCCTCGTTCAGTTCGACGAGGGCGAGCGCGATCGTCAGGCGCCCGAACCGGCGCGAGGCCACGTCGTCGGCGGCCAGTTCCACCAGGCGGTGCATCTCCTCGCGGAAGGCCGTGAAGACCGGGATCCCGGGGAATCCGGCGGCCAGCGCCGCCGAACTGTGCAGCAGCCAGTCGTGCCGGGCGCGCGCGTGCCCCTCCTCGTGGGCGAGGACCGCGTCCAACTGGCGCCCCTTCAGCCGCCGCAGAGCCGCGGTGGTGATCACCAGCTGGGGCGTGGGCCCCGCAAGCCACCAGGCGCTCGCCCGCTCGCCCTCCAGGACGACGAGCGGCTCACTGCCGGGCGCTTCCCCTGGCAGCAGGGGGGAGCGGACCAGCAGATCGCACCGCCGCTTCCTGCGCCGGGCGCGGGCCTGGCTGATCTCCCGGCCCAGCATCGCCCCCGACCAGACGCCGCCGGAGGCGAGGGCCACCGCGAGGACCGCGGACCAGGGCCCGGTCGTCCCGAGTTCGTACGCTTCGATCACCGCGCGCGGGGCGGGCGCGAAGAGCTGTCCCCGTACGGCCTGCCAGGCGGTCGACGCGCTGAACGTCATGGAGAGCGCGAAGCTCAGGAGCATGGCGGCGACCACGCACTGCCACACCCAGAGGGCCACCACGGGTTCTCGCTCCACCCAGTCGGCCCGCGACAGCAGCCGGGGGGCCGCGAGGGCGGTCAGGACGCCGAGCAGGAGCAGCGCGAGGGAGACCCACATGGGCGACAGCCTATGAGGCGGTACGGGCCCGGGGTATGGCAGCGCGGCTCAAGTGACGTACGCCACGGTTTCGTTGCCCTGCCCCCTGCCCCCTGCCCCCTGCCCCCTGCCCCCTGCCCCCTGCCCCCTGCCCCCTGCCCCCCTGCCCCCCTGCCTCTGCCCCTGCCCCTGTCTCGGTCCCGCCCCCGCCCTCCTGCCTGGCCCCGGCCTCACAAGGCCACGAGCATGGCCAGCATGGCGAGGGCCATCGAGAGCCGGCAGACGAGCGTCAGCTCCGGCCGGGTTGCCCAGCTCCGCACCGGACCCCCCGCCGTGGCGGCCGCCGCCGGGACGAGTCTCGCGCCCGCGTGCAGCACGTACCCCATGTAGTAGAGGAGCAGCCCGCCCGTGAGGACGGGTATGCCGCCCGCCGTGCCCACCGTGTGCCCCGCGTGCGCCCCCGCCGCGGGCGCCGCCATCGCCGCCGCCATGTAGACCATGGCGAGCGAGCCGACCAGATGGTGCAGATGGTGACCGCCGCGCCGGACCGTGAGCAGGCCGTGCAGCGTCGCGCCGCCGAACACCGCCGCGTACACCGCCCAGCTCCACTCCGGCGGCGTGAGCACCGCCGCGGGCAGCGCCATGGACGCCATCCCGAAGCCCATCACCGCCTCACCGCCCGCCGCCCGCCGTTCCTCCCCGGCGCACACGCGCATCCGCAGCAGGCAGTACACGCCCGTCGCCCCGCACAGCACCACCATCAACCACCCGGACAGGGCCGGACCGTGCACGCCACACCTCCCCCTCGCCGCCCTCCACGCAGTCCCCTCCCGGGAGGATTCCCCGCCGTCGGCCGTGCGCACGCGGGCGCACGGCCGCGCACAGGTGTACGAAGGGGAGTGAACGGAGCGCGCGTTAGGCTCGGGACGATCGCGTACGGCGATCGTCAGCGCCCGAGGGGAGCCCCGTTCACATGGACACCGCCACGTCGCAGGAGACCGGCCGGATCAGCTACCGCGAAGCGGTCCTGGACGACGTCCCGGCGCTCGTCCCGCTCGTCGAGTCGGCCTACCGGGGCGACGCCAGCCGGGGCGGCTGGACCACGGAGGCGGACATCCTCCAGGGGCAGCGCACCGACCCCGACGGGGTGGCCGCCGTGATCACCACGCCCGGCAGCCGCCTCCTGGTCGTCGAGCGCGACGGCGAGATCGTCGCCTGCTGCCAGCTGGAGCAGCGGGAGGAGGCCGCCTACTTCGGCATGTTCGCGGTCCGCCCCGAACTGCAGGGCGCCGGCCTCGGCAAGCAGATCATCGCGGAGGCCGAGCGCCGGGCGCGGGATCTCTGGGACGCGCGGGAGATGCACATGACGGTGATCTCCGTACGGGAGGAGCTCATCGCCTGGTACGAGCGGCGCGGCTACCGGCGGACCGGCCGGATGTTCCCGTTCCCGTACGAGGACGAGCGCTTCGGCGTGCCCCAGCGCGACGACCTGGAGTTCGAGCTCCTGGTGAAGCCGCTGATCTGACCCGGGTACCGGAAGGGTGGCCTCAAACCCTCCCGGCAGGAAAAACTTCCGTCGACAGGGGGGTCGCACAGGATAATTTCTCTTGCTCCCCTTGTGGTGGAGAAGCCTCGATGGTTACGGTGTCTTGACGCGAGGTTCTCCTGTGAAGGAAGAGGAATGACGGAAATTCTTGTGCAGGACGTGACCGGTGGGGGGATATCCCTCGACGCCCGGGTGATAGACCACCCCGCCTGGCCCGAGCTCAAGGATGCCGTGGAGGAGATCCGCGCCTGGCAGAGCGCGGACGGCTCCATCGACTTCGAGGCCGAGGGCGCTCCCGCCCGCTCCCTCGTCGAGCTGACCCTCGACCGCGTCATCGCCGCGGTCGAGCAGCTCTCCCCGCTCGTCCCGCACGACGGCGCCTACCACCGCGCCCTCGTCTCGGACCTGCGCAAGTGGGCCGAGAGCGGCTTCACCGTCCCGGACTTCCTGGACTCGCTGCTCGCCTTCCAGCCGGCCGCCGACCGCGTGGACGGGCTCCAGCACCTGGTGCTGTTCCCGATGTACACGCAGAACGGCAACCCGGACCGCAACTTCGAGGCCGTCGTGCTCCGCATGGTGTGGCCGGAGTGGCTCTCCGAGCTCGAGCGCACCCGCTACGACAACCCGCTCTTCTGCGGCATCACCTTCGAGGACTTCACCGCCGGGTACGACACCAACTCGGCCGTCCTCTTCCCGGAGACCATCGCGGTCCGCGAGGCCCCCGAGCGCTTCAGCTGGGGCGGCATCTTCTGCGACCGCGAGGCCGCCCGCTTCCGCAAGGTCACCGAGGCCGCCGTCGACACCCTGGGCATCCAGCTGCCCGCCGACATCGCCGCGATGATCGACGACCAGGAGCGCTGCGAGAAGGCCTTCGTGCTCTGGGACATGGTCCACGACCGCACCCACAGCCACGGCGACCTGCCCTTCGACCCCTTCATGATCAAGCAGCGCCAGCCCTTCTGGATGTACGGCCTGGAAGAGCTCCGCTGCGACCTCACCGCCTTCAAGGAGGCCGTGAAGCTGGAGGCCGAGGGCAACGGGCACGGCCGCGACGTGCAGTACGCGGTCCTCTTCGACCGCATGTTCCGCTTCCCGCTCACCGGCGACCGCAACCGCAACTACGACGGTCTCGGCGGTCAGCTCCTCTTCGCCTACCTCCACAAGCACGACGTGGTGCGCTGGACGGACAACACCCTCAAGATCGACTGGGAGCGGGCCCCCCAGGTCACGAACCAGCTCTGCGCCGAGATCGAGACGCTCTACCGCGACGGCATCGACCGCCCGAAGCTCGTCCACTGGTTCAAGGCGTACGAGCTCGTCTCCACCTACCTCGCCCCGCACCCCGGATCGAAGTGGGCCAAGGGCCCCGACGCCCTCGACCTGTCGCTTCCGCCGCGCAAGCTCGTCGACGACGTGCTTCCGGACGAGTTTCCCCTCAGCATGTTCTTCGAGGCCCTCGCCAAGAAGCTGAAGGGCGTGATCGCCGACACCAAGGGGATCACCGCCGCCGACGTCTCGCGGACCGAGCGGGCCGCCGCGTGAGTGCTCGTACGGAGAACACGGAGGAGGCGTCGCCCATGAAGACCGACGTAAACGGCGGGTCGCTCGAAGGTGCCGTCATCGCCGTCGCCGGCGCGGCCGGCCCCGCGGGGCGCGCCGCCCTGCTGCGCCTCGCCGAGGCGGGCGCGACGGTGGTGGGTTCCGACGCCGACCCGACTCGTCTCGCGGAGGCCGTCGACGCCGCCCGTTACGCGCACGGCGGTGCCACCGTCATCGGCGACACGGTCGATCTCCTCGACCTGGCCGCCACGCGCGACTGGGCCGCGAAGACCGAGAAGGAGTTCGGCCGCATCGACGGCCTGGTGCACCTGGTCGGCGGCTGGCGCGGCAGCGCCTCCTTCATGGAGACCGACCTCAAGGACTGGGACTTCCTGGAGAAGCTCCTCATCCGCACCGTCCAGCACACCTCGCTCGCCTTCCACGACGGGCTGCTGCGTGCCGGCGGACGCGGCCGGTACGCCCTGATCAGCCAGGTCGGCGCACACAAGCCGCAGGCCAACAACGCCGCGTACAACGCGGGCAAGGCCGCCGCGGAGGCCTGGACCCTCGCCATGGGGGACTCGTTCCGCAGACTGGGGGGCGACGACGGCCCGCAGGCGGCGGCTGCCATCCTGGTGATCAAGGCATTGGTGCACGACGCCATGCGCGCCGAACGCCCCAACGCGAAGTTCGCGGGCTTCACCGACGTCAAGGACCTCGCCGACGAGATCGCCGGTCTGTGGGACAGGCCCGCCCAGGAAGTGAATGGACAGCGTCTGTGGCTGACCCCCAAGCCGTGACCGCGGCTCTCGGCCCCAGGACCGACGCGCGTCGGCATCACGACCCGTCGGTCCGGGGCTTCGCCAGCGACAACTACGCCGGCGCCCACCCCGAGGTCCTCGCGGCCCTCGCCCTCGCCAACGACGGCCACCAGGTGGCCTACGGCGAGGACCAGTACACCGAGCACCTCCAGCGGATCATGCACAGCCACTTCGGCCCCGGCGCCGAGGCCTTCCCGGTCTTCAACGGGACCGGGGCGAACGTGACCGCGCTCCAGGCGCTCACCGACCGCTGGGGCGCCGTCATCTGCGCCGAGTCCGCGCACATCAACGTGGACGAGGGCGGTGCGCCGGAGCGGATGGGCGGCCTCAAGCTGCTCACCGTGCCGACCCCGGACGGCAAGCTCACCCCCGAGCTGATCGACCGGCAGGCCTGGGGCTGGGACGACGAGCACCGGGCGATGCCCCAGGTCGTCTCGATCACCCAGAACACGGAGCTGGGCACCGTCTACACGGTGGAGGAGATCCGCGCGATCGTCGAGCACGCCCACTCCAAGGGCATGAAGGTGCACCTCGACGGCGCCCGCATAGCCAACGCCGCCGCCTCGCTCGACGTACCGATGCGGGCGTTCACCAACGCGGTGGGCGTCGACGTCATCTCGTACGGCGGTACGAAGAACGGCATGCTCTTCGGTGAGGCCGTGGTCGTCCTCAACCCCGACGCGGTCAGCCACATGAAGCACCTGCGCAAGCTGTCCATGCAGCTCGCGTCGAAGATGCGCTTCGTGTCGGTGCAGCTGGAGGCCCTCCTCGCGAAGGACCTGTGGCTGCGCAACGCCCGCCACGCCAACGCGATGGCGCAGCGCCTCGCCGCCGGGGTGCGCGAGCTCGACGGGGTGGAGATCCTCTACCCGGTGCAGGCCAACGCGGTCTTCGCCCGACTGCCGCACGAGGTGAGCAGAAGGCTCCAGGAGCGCTTCCGCTTCTACTTCTGGGACGAGGCGGCCGGCGACGTGCGCTGGATGTGCGCCTTCGACACCACGGAGGACGACGTGGACGCCTTCCTCCAGGCCCTGAAGGAAGAGCTGTCCCGCTAGCGATCGCCGCGGGACGGGCAGTGCCGCATGGATATACGGTCGGGTGGAAAGTTATTGAATCCACCCGGCCGTTTCCCTATGCTCGACCGGCATGGAACTCATTCAGCAGAACCCCGACCTCGCCGCCTATCTGGCCGCGAGCGAGTCGGTCGACCATGAGCATCCGGTGGTACGGGCCGTCGCCGACGATCTCTCCCGTGTGCATCCCGACGCATACGCATACGCCGAATCGGCCTATCGGTATGTACGGGACGCGGTCCCGCACTCCGCCGACTCGGGCGACCTCCGCGTCACCTGGCGCGCCTCCGACGTCCTGGAGCAGGGGACCGGCATCTGCTACGCCAAGTCCCACGCCTACGCCGCCCTCCTGCGGGCTCGTGGCATCCCGGCCGCGCTCTGCTACCAGAAGCTCGCCGACGACGACGGCTCGGACCCCGTGGTCCACGGCCTCGTCGCCGTCCTGCTGCCCGACGGGCGGGGCTGGGCCCGTCAGGACGTACGGGGCAACAAGCCCGGCATCGACGCCCAGTTCTCCCTGGCGGAGGAGCGGCTGGCCTGGACCGTACGGCCCGAGTTCAATGAAGTGGATTATCCGGTGCTCTACACTGAACCGCATCCGGCCGTTCTCGACGCGCTGCGCGCCGCACCCGACCGGCCGGCCCTCTGGCGGACGCTCCCCGCGGAGCTCTGACCCCGTACCCAGCGAACGGCGGACCATGACCCTCACGCTCACCGTCTCCGACGAGGTGCGCACCCTCGTACCCGGCTTCACCGCACTCGTCGTCGAGGCGCACGGCCTGGTCAACGGGCCCAGCGACGAAGCCAGTTCGGCGCTCCTCGACGAGGCCGCCCGGCGGCTCGCCGAGCGCCTCGACGGCCGGACCCCGGACCAGGACCCGCACATCGCCGCCTGGCGAGCCGCGTACACCGCGTTCGGCGCCAAGCCCTCCCGTACCCGTAACTCCGCCGAGGCGCTGGCCCGGCGCGCGCTCGCCGACGGAGGGCTGCCCCGGATCAACCGGCTCGTCGACGCCTACAACGCGATCAGCGTCGCCCACCTCGTCCCCGTCGGCGGCGAGGACCTGGGCCGGATCCGGGGCGTCATGCGTCTCGTCCGGGCGACCGGAGAGGAGCCCTTCGTCACCGTGGCGGGCGGCGTGGAGACGGTCGAGCACCCCGAGCCGGGCGAGGTCGTCTGGTGCGACGAGGAGGGCGTGACCTGCCGGCGCTGGAACTGGCGGCAAGGTCCCCGTACCCGCATCGGCGACGACACCGTCGACGCGGTCTTCCTCCTGGAGTCGCTCGCCCCCATGACCGGGGACGAGCTCCGCACGGCGGGCGCCGAGCTCGCCGAGTCGCTGGAGAAGCTCAGCCCCGGGGCCCGGATCACCGTCCGGGACCCGGAGTAACGATTCTTCGTCGGAACCTCACGGGCCGCCGGAACCTCGCGGGGTGGCTGGGACCTCACGGGCGGCCGGCCCTCACGGGCCCCGCTCGTGTCCTGCCGTCAGCCGGCTTCCTTGACCTGGGCCGGCGTCGGAGCCGTGCCCCCCAGGTGCGCCGGCACCCACCAGGTGTCGCTCGCGTCCTTGGGACGCACGGGGTAGGCGCGCTGCGCCGCTTCCAGAAGCTCCTGGACGCGCTCGCGCAGCCGCCGCGTGATGGCGCCCGCGTACTGGTCGGCGGGCGCCTCCACGGGCTCACCGACGCGGATCGTCACCGGGATGTGGCTCCGCTTGAAGTTCCGGGGGCGGCCCTTCGTCCACAGTCGCTGGGTGCCCCAGAGCGCCATCGGGATCAGGGGGACGCCCGCCTCCTGCGCGAGGCGCGCCGCACCCGTCTTGAAGCCCTTGAGCGTGAACGACTGCGAGATGGTCGCCTCGGGGAAGACACCGATGATCTCGCCGGCCCGCAGCGACTCGAGCGCGTGCTTGTAGGCGTGCTCGCCCTGCGCGCGGTCCACCGGGATGTGCTTCATGCCGCGCATGAGGGGCCCGCCGACCTTGTGCCGGAAGACGGAGTCCTTCGCCATGAAGCGCACCAGGCGCTTCTGGGGCAGCGCGGCGAGGCCCGTGAAGATGAAGTCGAGGTAGCTGATGTGATTGCTCACCAGGACCGCCCCGCCCGTCCGCGGGATGTTCTCGGAACCCTGGGTGTCGATCTTCAGGTCGAGTGCCTTGAACAGGGTGCGCGCGGCGCCGACGACCGGTCGATAGACGAGTTCTGCCATCGGAGAGGAACCTCTTCTTCGTGTGCCTGGGGAGGGTCTCCCCGCGAAGTTACGCAGCCGTAGGTTTTCGGCTTTGGGCCGATCGTGCCCCATGTGGGCCGCCGTGACCACCCCATGTGGCTTCGTACGGGGAGATTCTCGTCACTCGCGGTGGCCGTGGCGGGAATCGATCGCTCCCGTGCGACGCTGCACGAGACGGCATGCCGCGAGGAAACGGGTGCCATGACGAGAGGAAGGGGAGAGGCGTGACCGAGGTGCTCGGACCGGAGGCGCTCGGCGCCGGGCTGGGGGAGCGGGCCACCCTCGTCCAGTTCTCCACCGCCTTCTGCCAGCCCTGCCGGGCCACCCGCCGCACCCTCGCCGAGGTGGCCGCGATGGTGCCGGGCGTGGCACACGTGGAGATCGACGCCGAGGACCGGCTCGACCTCGTACGCGAACTCGGCATCGCGCGGACCCCCACCGTCCTCGTCCTCGACCGGACGGGCCGCGTCGTCCGGCGGGCCGCCGGACAGCCGCGCAGGGCCGACGTCATCGCCGCCCTGGGGCGCGCGGTCTGACGCCGTGACACTTCTCCCACATCCCGGTACGCACTTGACTGCACGCGGCAACGATCGTCACCCTGGCCGAGTGATCCCAGAACTCCTTCTCCACGGCCGGGCCCACGTGGACCTGGCCCGCAACGCGAGCGCGCGCTGTCCGGGTGCCTGACCGCCCCCGGACCTTTCTCATGCTGCCCCCGCAGAAGGACGACTCGATGACGGTTTCGCCCGAGCTCCGTACGGTTCCCACGATCGGCGCCCCCCGGCAGGCCTCTCCCGATCTGCTCCGCTCCGTTTTCCGTCGGCACGCCGCCGGCGTCGCGGTCGTCACCGCGCACGGCGAGCGCCCCGTCGGCTTCACCGCCACCTCGCTCAACTCCGTCGCCGCCGACCCGCCGCTCGTCTCCTTCGGCGTGGGCACGACCTCGTCCAGCTGGCCCGTCATCGCCGAGGCCGAGCACATCGGCGTGCACATACTCGGCGAGCACCAGCAGGAGCTCGCCGCCACCTTCGCGCGCAGCGGTGCGGACCGCTTCGGCGCCGGGACCCGCTGGAGCGTCGGACCCGAGGGCGTGCCCGTACTCGACGGCGTGCTGGCCTGGCTGGTCTGCCGTGTGGTGGCCCGGGTGCCTGCCGGGGACCACCGGATCGTGATCGCGCAGGCGGTCGCGGGAGATCCGGACGGGGCGGGCCGGCCGCTCGTCTACCACCACGGCCGCTTCACCGCGCTGCGCGACTGAGAGTTCCCGGGCGCGCCGCTCTTCCGGCGTTGGGCAGATCACATTCCTGAGCGCTTGCTTACTGGTAACGGAATGGATGTACTGGCGAGTAATATTTCGGTCGTGGCCTCCGGTGCCCCGACCGGAAACCCGCCCTTCAGGCGCCTATGCTGCGAGCAACAAGGCAGCCCAGTTATGACGATGCAGTAGGAGAGCCGGCGTGAGCTTGAGGATCGTTGTCTGTGTGAAGTACGTGCCCGACGCGACCGGAGACCGCAAGTTCGCGGACGACCTGACGGTCGACCGCGACGACGTCGACGGCCTGCTGTCGGAGCTCGACGAGTACGCCGTCGAGCAGGCCCTGCAGATCGCCGAAGAGGCCGACGACGCCGAGGTCACCGTGCTCACGGTCGGCCCCGAGGACGCCAAGGACGCGCTGCGCAAGGCGCTCTCCATGGGCGCCGACAAGGCCGTCCACGTCGAGGACGACGATCTGCACGGCACCGACGTCATGGGTACCTCGCTGGTGCTCGCCAAGGCGATCGAGAAGACCGGCTACGACGTCGTCATCGCCGGTATGGCCTCCACCGACGGCACCATGGGTGTCCTCCCGGCGATCCTGGCCGAGCGTCTGGGCGTCCCGCAGGTCACGCTGCTCTCCGAGGTGAAGATCGAGGGCGGTGTCGTGAAGGGCCGCCGTGACGGCGACGCCGCCTCCGAGCAGCTGGAGGCGTCGCTTCCCGCCGTCGTGTCCGTGACGGACCAGTCGGGCGAGGCGCGTTACCCGTCCTTCAAGGGCATCATGGCCGCCAAGAAGAAGCCGGTGCAGTCCCTGGACCTCGACGACCTCGGGATCGACGCCGAGGAAGTGGGCCTGGAGGGTTCCTGGACCGCTGTCGACTCCGCCGCCGAGCGTCCGGCGCGCACCGCCGGCACGATCGTCAAGGACGAGGGCGAGGGCGGCAAGCAGCTGGCCGAGTTCCTCGCGAGCCAGAAGTTCATCTAGGGCTCGCGCGAGCCTCCCCGACCGCTGCCCCTTTCGTTCGCAGGAGATTGAAGTCCCATGGCTGAGATTCTCGTCTACGTCGACCACGTCGACGGAGCCGTCCGCAAGCCCACCCTGGAGCTGCTGACCCTCGCCCGCCGCCTCGGCGACCCGGTCGCCGTGGCCCTCGGCAACGGCGCCGCCGACACCGCCGCCGCGCTCGCCGAGCACGGCGCCGTGAAGGTCCTCACCGCCGACGCCGCCGAGTTCGCCGACTACCTCGTCGTCCCGAAGGTCGAGGCCCTGCAGGCCGCGTACGAGGCCGTCTCCCCGGCCGCCGTGCTCGTCCCGTCCTCCGCCGAGGGCAAGGAGATCGCCGCCCGTCTCGCGGTCCGCATCGGCTCCGGCATCATCACCGACGCCATCGACCTGGAGGCCGGTGACGAGGGCCCGGTCGCGACCCAGTCCGCGTTCGCCGCCTCCTTCACCACCAGGTCCCGTGTCTCCAAGGGCACCCCGGTCATCACGGTCAAGCCGAACTCGGCGCCCGTCGAGGCCGCCCCGGCCGCCGGCGCCGTCGAGGCGCTCGCCGTCTCCTTCTCGGAGCAGGCGCACGGCACCAAGGTCGTCTCCCGCACCCCGCGCGAGTCCACCGGCCGCCCGGAGCTGACCGAGGCCGCGATCGTGGTCTCCGGCGGCCGTGGCGTCAACGGCGCCGAGAACTTCGGACTCATCGAGGCGCTCGCCGACTCCCTCGGCGCGGCCGTCGGCGCCTCCCGCGCCGCCGTCGACGCCGGCTGGTACCCGCACTCCAACCAGGTCGGCCAGACCGGCAAGTCGGTCTCCCCGCAGCTGTACATCGCCTCCGGCATCTCCGGCGCGATCCAGCACCGCGCGGGCATGCAGACCTCGAAGACGATCGTCGCGATCAACAAGGACGCCGAGGCCCCGATCTTCGACCTCGTCGACTACGGCGTGGTGGGCGACCTCTTCGACGTCGTCCCGCAGCTCACCGAAGAGGTCAAGAGCCGCAAGGGCTGACCTGCGGTTCTGTCGCGGCCGGGGCCGCACGGTGATCCCTCACCGTGCGGCCCCGAGCCGTTTCGGACAACCATTGACTCAGGTCCCGACGGACTACTAACTTCGCCATACGGATTGTTGATTCCGTGAAGCGGAAAACAGGAGGATGTGGGATGGGTCAGCAGGAGAAGGTGTCGACGAGCCTCGCCGGCGCGGTCAGCGAGGGCATCAGCGCCTCCCTCGCATCGGTGGACGCCGAACTGGACCGCCGCTACCCGGGAGACCCCGGCACCCGCCAGCCCGTCCACACCGTCTACGTCCCCGGCAACCTCTTCGACGCCGGAACCATCCGCTCCTGGGGAGACCAGGCCCTCGCCGCCCTCGACGAGCACGCCCCCGACGCCGCCTCCTTCGCCGCTGTCCTGGGCCTCTCCGACGGCCTCGCCGAGGACGTCCACGGCCGCGTACGGGCCAAGCTGGAGCGCGAGCCGATCGAGGACCTCCGGGTCGACTTCGAGGACGGGTACGCGGGCAAGGACGAGGACCAGGACGCCGCCCGCGCCGCCCGGCTGATCTCGGAGGCGTACGCGAAGGGCACCGCCGCCCCGTACATGGGCATCCGGATGAAGTGCATGGAGGCCGCCGTACGCGACCGGGGCATCCGCACCACCGACGTCTTCCTCACCGGCCTCCTGGAGAACGGCGGGCTCCCGGACGGACTCGTCCTCACCCTTCCCAAGGTGACCTACCCCGAGCAGGTCACCGCCTTCGTCCGCCTCCTGGAGGCCTTCGAGAAGGCCCACGGACTCGACGCCGGACGCCTCGGCTTCGAGATCCAGATCGAGACCAGCCAGTCCATCCTCGCCACCGACGGCACCGCCGCCGTCGCCCGCATGATCGGCGCCGCCGAGGGCCGCGCCACCGGACTGCACTACGGCACCTTCGACTACAGCGCCTGCCTCGGTGTCTCCGCCGCCTACCAGGCCAGCGACCACCCGGCCGCCGACCACGCCAAGGCGATCATGCAGGTCGCCGCCGCCGGCACGGGCGTACGGGTCTCCGACGGCTCCACCAACGTCCTTCCCGTCGGCTCCACCCAGCACGTCCACGAGGCCTGGAAGCTCCACTACGGCCTCACCCGCCGGGCCCTGGCCCGCGCCTACTACCAGGGCTGGGACATGCACCCGGGCCACATCCCCACCCGTTACGCCGCCGTCTTCGCGTTCTACCGCGAGGGCTTCGAGGCCGCCGCCAAGCGCCTCTCCGCCTACGCCAACCACGCGGGCGGCGACGTCATGGACGAGCCCGCCACCGCCAAGGCCCTCAGCTCCTACCTGCTGCGCGGCATCGACTGCGGCGCCCTGGACACCGCCGAGGTCGACGCGCTCACCGGCATGGACCGCGCGGCACTCGACCGCTTCGCCGCCCCCCGCCGGGGCGACCTGACGGCCTCCGCGGAGTAGGCGGAAGGCCGGGGGACGGTGGCCGGCCGCCGTCCCCCGGTCCTCAGGCCGCCGGCCGGGCTCAGTCGCCCGGCGGCGCGATCTCTCCCGACCCGCGGGCGAGGAGCCTCGTGCCGAGCACCACCCGCCGCGGCGCCTCGTCGGCCCCGTCGAGGCGCCGGAACAGGCGCTCCGCCGCCGTCCTGCCGAGCGCGGCGGCGTCCTGGGCGATGACCGAGACCCCGAGCAGATCGGCCAGCTCGATGTCGTCGAAGCCGACCAGTGCGACCGGACGCGGCAGGCCGGCGAGGGCCCGGACCACGGTGACCGTGACCCGGTTGTTCCCCGCGAACAGTGCCGTCACCGGCTCCGGCGCGGTCAGCATCTCCCGTACCGCCGTGCTTACCCGCTCGGGGTCCGTGGAGCCCAGCGAGACCCAGGCGTCCCTGGCCGGAAGGCCCGCGTCTTCCATGGCCGCGCGGTAGCCCCGCAGGCGCTCGGCCGACGTGTGGATACGCGGCCGGTCGCCGATGAACCCGATGCGGCGGTGCCCGTGGGCGATCAGATGGGCCACGCCGTCGCGGGCCCCGCCGAAGCTGTCGGAGAGGACGGCGTCGGCGTCGATGAGCCCCGCGGGACGGTCGACGAAGACGGTGGCGACACCCGCCCTCATCTCCGGCTCCAGATACCGGTGGTCGTCACCTGCGGGGATCACGATCAGACCGTCGACGCGGCGCGCGCACAGGGCGAGCGCCAGCTCCTGCTCGCGGTCCGGGTCCTCGGCGCTCGAGCCGTTGATGAGCAGGGCGCCGTGCGCCCGCGCGACCTCCTCGACCGCCCGGCTGAGCGGTCCGTAGAACGGGTCGGCGAGATCCTCGAGGACGAGGCCGACGGTCGCGGTCCTGCCCTTGCGCAGCACGCGCGCGCTGTCGTTGCGGCGGAACCCGAGGGCCTCGATGGCCTCCTGGACCCGGCGCTCGGTGTCCGGAGTGACCCCCGGCTCGCCGTTCACGACCCGGGAGACCGTCTTGAGCCCGACGCCGGCGCGTGCGGCGACGTCCTTCATCGTGGGCCGGTTGCCGTAGCGGTGCTCGGGGCGGCGGGCGATGTCGGCCACGGGGTGCGGTTCCTCCGTCAAGATCGGTGTCGTGCCTCTGGAGGGAAGCATAGGGCCTGGACAACGTTGTCACGGGGCGGGAGACTGTACGGAACACAGCTTCCCCGCCCCTCGCCCCTCACCCTCCTCCTCGTCCCCTCCACCGTCGACTGGAGACCCCGCGCTCATGCAGACCGATCCCGCCCCGGGCCCCGCCGACGGTCTCGTCGTCGCCCTCGACATCGGCGGCACCAAGATCGCCGGCGCCCTGGTCGACGGCGAGGGCCGCATCCGTGTCCGCTCCCAGCGGCCCACGCCCGCGCGTGAGGACGGCGAGACGGTGATGCGCGCCGTCGAGGAGGTCCTCGCCGGACTCGCCTCCTCGCCCCTCTGGCAGGCCGCCGGGGCCGTCGGCATCGGCAGCGCCGGCCCCGTCGACGCGCACCGGGGGACCGTCAGCCCGGTCAACGTGCCCGGCTGGCGCGACTACCCGCTCGTCGACCGGGTCCACCGGGCGACGGGCGGACGACCGGTCACCCTGGTCGGCGACGGCGTCGCCATGACGGCCGCCGAACACTGGCTCGGAGCCGCCCGGGGCCACGACAACGCCCTCTGTCTCGTGGTCTCCACGGGCGTCGGCGGCGGCCTCGTCCTCGACGGCCGGCTCCACCCTGGCCCCACCGGCAACGCCGGACACATCGGCCACATCGTGGTGGACATGGACGGCGAGCCGTGCGCCTGCGGGGGACGCGGCTGCGTGGAACGCGTCGCCAGCGGGCCGCACATCGCCCGCCGAGCCCTGGAGAACGGCTGGCGTCCGGGCCCCGACGGGGACGTCTCCGCCGCCGCCGTGGCCGCGGCCGCCCACGCGGGGGACCCGATCGCCGTCGCCTCGTACGAGCGGGCGGCCCAGGCGCTCGCGGCGGGCATCGCCGCGACGGCGGCCCTCGTGGAGATCGACATCGCCGTGGTCGGCGGCGGGGTCGCGGGCGCCGGTGACGTCCTCTTCGCCCCGCTGCGCCGGAGCCTCGCCTCGTACGCCACGCTCTCCTTCGTCCGGAACCTGCGCGTCGTCCCGGCCGTCACCGGCACGGACGCCGGCCTCCTGGGCGCGGCGGCGGCCGCGAGCGCGGGCGAGGCACCCTGAGCGTGGTGCCCCGGCGGAGCCGGATGCGGCGGTACGTCCTCCCGCTCCCACCCAGGGTCTTGTGCGCCCATGTCCGCGCCGGGCGCACCTGCGAAGGGGCCAAGGGGCGCTGTGCGCTCGGCGAATCCAGTGAATCCGGATGCGTATGTGTTGGTCCGGTTATGTCACCGGGCAACGTCTCGATCAGCGGTCACACCGTTGAGAGGGACATGGATGACGAGCCAGGCTACCGAAGTCGAACTGGAAGGCCTTCTCCGTCAGGCGCTGCTCGCCACGGGGACGGATGCGCGCTGGACGGCCGACACCGACGAGATGTGGTGCCGTGTCACGCCCCGCTCCGCCGTGCGGCGTGAGCAGGGGTGGAAGCTGCACCTCTCGGCGACGGCGGCTTCCGCGCCGACGGTCCTCGAGAAGGCCCTGGACGTGCTGCTGCGGGAGGAGTCGGCGTTCAAGTTCGCCCGGTCGCTCGACCAGGTGAGCGCGCTCAACTCCCGCGCCACGCCCCGGGGAAGCTCGGGCAAGTTCATCACCGTCTACCCGCGTTCCGACGACGAGGCGGCCCGGATCGCCCAGGATCTGCACCGGGCCACGGCAGGGCTCGCCGGCCCCCGGATCCTCTCCGACCAGGCCTACGCCCCGCACTCTCTGGTCCACTACCGTTACGGCGCCTTCGTCGGCCGGCGCCGGCTGTCGGAAGACGGACTGCTGGTGTGGTTCATCGAGGACCCCGACGGCAATCCCGTGGAGGACAAGCGCACCGGCCAGTACTGTCCCCCCTCCTGGGCGGTCTGCCCCTTCCCCGCCTCGGTGCCCGAGGCGCCGCGCGCGGCGGAGAAGGCGAGCGGCCCCGTGCTGCTCGGTGGCCGGTTCTCGGTACGGGAGGCGATCCGGCACACGAACAAGGGCGGCGTCTACCGGGGCAGCGACGTTCGTACGAGCGCCCCCGTGGTGATCAAGGAAGCCCGGCCGCATGTGGAGGCCGACGCCTCCGGCTGCGACGTCCGCGACTGGCTGCGCGCCGAGGCCCGGACGCTGGAGAAGCTCAGGGGCACGGGGCTGGCTCCGGAACCGCTGGGGCTGTTCGATCATGCCGGGCACCTGTTCCTGGCCCAGGACGAAGTGCCGGGTGTCACCTTGCGGACCTGGGTCGCCGAGCACTTCCGCGATGTCGGAGGGGAGAGCTACCGCGCCGACGCGCTGGCGCAGGCCGGCCGCCTGGTGGACCTGGTCGAGGCGGCGCACGCCCGCGGCTGCGTCCTGCGGGACTTTACCCCGGCCAACGTGATGGTCCGCCCGGACGGCGAGCTGCGCCTCATCGACCTCGAACTCGCCGTCCTGGAAGACGAGACGGCCCTCCCGACCCGGGTGGGAACCCCCGGATTCAGCCCCCCCGAGCGCCTGGCCGACGCTCCTGTCAGTCCGACGGGCGACTACTACAGCCTCGGGGCCACCCTGTGCTTCGTCCTGGCGGGCAAGGTGCCCAACCTGTTGCCCGAGGAGCCCGACACCAGGGCCACGGAGCAACGGCTCGCCGCGTGGCTTGCCGCCTGTACCGGGCCGCTTCGGCTGCCGGACGGCCTGGCGGAGATGGTTCTCGGGCTGATGAAGGACGATCCCGCCGAGCGGTGGGACCCGGCCAGGGCCCGCGAGGCCCTTCGGAGGGCGGCCCCGGGGCGGGCGGAGAACCACGCCGCACCCCGCGCGGCGCGGGACAACGGCCGGAGCGACGGCCGCGGCGACCACCGGGCCGATGAGCCGGCCGATGACCGGAGCGACGGCCGGGACGAAGCGGTCTCCGGAATCGTCGAGCACCTCATCGACTCGATGAATCCGGCGGACGAGCGGCGGCTGTGGCCCGTGTCCACCATGGCCGGGGAGGCCGACCCGTGCACCGTGCAGCAGGGCGCGGCCGGTGTCCTCGCCGTACTGACGCGGTACTGGGAGCTCACCGGTGACGCCCGGCTGCCCGGCCTCCTCTCCACCGCGGGCCACTGGATCGCGGACCGCACCGACCTCCGCTCCACACGTCCGGGTCTGCACTTCGGCGGCCGTGGCACCGCCTGGGCCCTGTACGACGCCGGACGCGCCATCGACGACCAGGGACTCATGGACCGCGCGCTGGCCCTGGCCCTCGCCCCGCAGCAGGCGACGCCCCACCACGACATCACCCACGGCAGCGCGGGCAGCGGACTGGCCGCCCTCCACCTGTGGCACCGCACCGGTGATCCGCGCTTCGCAGAACTGGCCGTCGACGCGGCCGACCGGCTGGCCGCCGCCGCACAGCGCGATCAGCACGGGGTGGGCTGGCCGGTGCCCGGCGAAGCCGCTTCCCCGGAGAGCGGCAAGCGCTACCTCGGCTTCGCCCATGGGTCAGCCGGCATCGGCTGCTTCCTCCTCGCCGCCGCGGACGTCTCGCGGCGCGCGGAGCACAGGGAGCTCGCCGTGGAGGTGGGCGAACACCTGCTGTCCGCCGCCGTACGCGTCGGCGAGACGGCCCAGTGGCCGTCACAGGCCTCTGACGTCCCCACGGCCCCGTACTGGTGCCACGGCGCGGCGGGCATCGGGACCTTCCTCGTCCGCCTGTGGCAGGCGACCGGGGACGACAGGTTCGGCGATCTCAGCCGCCGCGCCACGCACGCCGTCACCGAACGCGCCTCCCGCGCCGCACTCGCCCAGTGCCACGGGCTCGCGGGCAACGGCGACTTCCTCCTCGACATGGCCGCCGCCACGGGTGATCCCGTCCACCGCGCCATGGCCGACGACCTGGCCCGTCTCATCGTCTGCGAGCGGGCCCAGCGCGACGCCCACGTGGTCTTCCCCACCGAGTACGGGGACGTCTCGACCAGCTGGAGCGACGGATCCGCCGGAATCCTTGCCTTCCTCCTGCGGACCCACCACACCGACCCCCGGCACTGGATGGTCCAGCCGCCGGTCTGAGCGGCAGGAAGTCTGCCGCCCGCTCAACGCAAGAAGGAGCACGTCCATGGAGAACAAGGACCTCGAACTGCTCGCCCGTCTCCACGCCCTTCCGGAGACCGACCCCGTCGGCGTGGACGGAGCGCCGTACGCCGCGACGTGTGACTGCGTGGGTCTGCTGACCCTCCTCAACACGATCTGCATCGGCATCAGCTGCGCGTAACTCAGGCACCACCATCCGGTCGGCGGCTGAACCCGGGAAGCCGCCGGCCGGATCTCACCGTCCTGTACGAGGCAGGGCCGCCCGCCGCGGAGGGCGTACCCCCAGACGAGGACCAGAACCATGCAGCTACCCGCCGGCGACGACCTTGCCCCGGCAGCCCCCATGACCACCGCCGTCCCCAGCCCGCCCGCCGCGCGGCGCGGACCCGAGCCGGGGTACGCCATCAGCATGCGTGGCCTGGCCAAGAGCTACCCGGGTCCGCAGGGCACCACGACCCACGCGGTACGGGGCCTGGACCTGGACGTGTCGCAGGGCGAGACGTTCGCCTTCCTCGGCCCGAACGGAGCCGGGAAGTCGACCACCATCGCCATGCTGTGCGCCCTGGCCCGCCCCACCGCCGGTCACGCCACGGTCGCCGGCGCGGACGTGCTCACCCAACCCCACGAGGTACGCCGACACGTCGGCATGCTCTTCCAGAACAGCGCTGTGGACGCGGAGCTGACAGCCGAACAGAACCTCCGCATCCACGCCCGCCTCTACGGGCTGCCCCGCCGACACGCCCGCCTGCGCGCCGCGGAGCTACTGGAGACGGCCGGGCTGACCGACCGGAGGAGCGCCCCCGTACGCACCCTGTCGGGCGGTATGCGGCGCCGCCTGGAGATCGCCCGCGCCCTGCTGCACTCCCCCCGCGTGCTGTTCCTCGACGAGCCGACCACCGGCCTCGACCCCCACGCCCGCGTCCAGGTCTGGGATCACCTCCGAGCCCTGCGCGACCGGCACGGCAGCACCCTCTTCGTCACCACCCACTACCTGGAGGAAGCGGAGAACTGTGACCGCATCGCCATCATCGACGGCGGTCGCGTGGTGGCCCAGGGCATGCCCCACGCGCTGAAGGCCGCGATCGGAGACGACCGGGTCGTCCTGCGAACCAGCGACGACACGACGGCGGAACGGGTCGTGCGCGCCGTCGTCCAGCCCGACCGCGCCGTCACCGTGGACCCGGCCGGCATCTCCTTGCGGATTCCGGACGGCAGCACCTGGATCCCGCGCCTCTGCGCGGCACTGGAGCGCCAAGGCATCGCCGTCCACGCCGCCTCCGCGGCCCCGCCCACGCTCGACGACGTCTTCTTCCACCACACCGGCCGCAGCCTCGACGCCACCGAGCGCGGCCACGCACCGGCCGTCCCGGCCCCGTGCGAGACCGAAACCACGTCAGAGACGGGGGGCGTCCGATGACCTCAGTCACCCTGAAGGCCCCTGGCGCCCCTGAGACCCCTGGCACCGCGGACGCTTTCGGCCCGTCCGACGACGGACGTCCCGCACGCCTGCGGCGGGAACTGCGCGCGATCCACGCCCTGATCCACCGCGACATGCTGCGCCTGGCCGGCCAACGCGCCCACACCGCGCTGATGATGCTCCAGCCGGTGCTCTACCTCCTCATCCTCGGGGGCGGACTTGCCGCCCTCATCCCCCGTTCCTCCCTGGGCGTCGGCTACCAGACGTATCTCTTCCCCGGCATGTTGATGATGACGGTGCAGGCACCGGCCATCATGGTCGGCATCCGCCTGATCACCGACCGGCAGAGCGGCTACCTCCGCGAGCTCCTCATGGCCCCCGTCAGCCGCTCCACCCTCCTGCTCGGCAACTGCGCGGGCGGCACCCTGACCGCCACGGTCCAAGGGGCCGTCCTGCTCAGCCTCGCCGGCACGGTCGGGCTCCCCTACGATCCGGTCCTCCTGCTCCTGCTCCTCGGCGGCATGATCCTGGCGTCGTTCACCATCACCTCCCTGTCCCTGGCCCTGGCCGTCACCCTCCGCAGGCCCGAGACGTTCCACACCCTCCTCGGCCTGATCATGATGCCGCTGCTGTTCCTCTCCGGAGGCTTCTTCCCCCTGCAGTCGCTCCCCGGCTGGGCCCACGCCCTCGCCGGCGTGAACCCCCTCGCCTACGCGGTGGACCTCCTCCGCCGCTGCATCACCCTTCGGGCCCCCGACCAGCAGGCCGCCACCGGCATCGAATGGGCCGGCCGGCAACCGCCCCTCCCGCTCGAAGCGGGCCTGCTCGTCATCAGTGGCACCCTCGCCCTGCTGTGGGCAGCGCGACGCTTCAACCGCCCGGAATGAGCACCACGGCGGCCCCCCAGGGGCCCGCCGCCGACGGACCCGGACACCCCGGAGGAAGCATGCTCCTCCGGGTCCGGTCACCACTCGCCCTGGTGGAGGCCACCCTCCAGCCGGACCGACCCCGAGGGCGTCCTCTGCCCTTGGCGGTGGACGGCGGGGTCAGGACGCGCCGGCCCCCTCGCGGGCCAGCGCGAACACCCCGAGGACGATGAGCGCGACGCCCGCCACTTGGGGCAACAGCCACCAGCCCGCCCGTACGTGCTCCTCGTACAGCAGGACGCCGAGGGCCAGGCCCACGCCGGCGTCGCCGAGGGCCAGGGCGGGCTGGGAGGCGACGAGCGGTCCGCCCTGCATGGCGTGTTCGAGCAGCAGGACGGCTCCGGTCCCCGCCGCGCAGAAGGCATAGGTCTGCCAGGCCGTCAGGAAGGCGCCGATGCCGCCGTCGCCGAGGATGTGCATGGACGTCTTCATGAGGGCCGCGGTGAGTGCGTAACAGACCGCCGTCGCGGCGCCGAGGCAGCCGGCCCTTGCCCGTCCAGGCGGTCGGCGCAGTCCGGCGGCGGCCGGCACCACCACGGCGACGGCGCAGGCCACGAGGACCGGGACCCATCGGTCCAGTTCCACATGGGTGCGGTTGCCGGTGGGGGACGCGGCCACGAGCGCCACTCCGAGCCCGGCCACGGCGGCCGTACGGGGGACGCCGGCGGGTGACGGTACGGAGGACCCGGTCGGGCCAGGATCCGGTCGGGCCGGGACCACGTCGGTCACGAACCGGTGGTCGGTCAGGATCCGATGGTCGGTCAGGATCCGGTGGTCGGTCAGGGTCCGGTCGGGCCGAAGGCCGCCGAGTGCCGGCCTTCCGGGCGGCGGGCGTCTCTTCGGCCCGTCACTCCCTCCGGAGCCGCTCCGGCGTCCGCTGCTCCACGATCACCAGGAACGTGTCGGACTCCAGGTCCATGACGACCCGGGCCGGCACTCCCTCGCCGCGCCGCGCGACGGCGAACTCCTCCGCCGGCAAGCTGCCCCGCGGGCCGCCGGCCGGAAAACGTTCGAGAACCGTACGACTCAACTCCGCACCCCCTCGTGCTTGCCGTTCTCAACGACGCTCGCGCGGAAGTGTCACGCACATGCCGAGACATGTGTTCGTGGGTTTCCGTGGCAGGGTGTTGCGGGCAAGCCACTGGGGGCTACCGAAGAGGGGGAAGACGTGATCGTCTGGATCAACGGTGCGTTCGGCGCGGGGAAGTCCAGCACCGCGCGTGAGCTGGTCGATCTGATCCCGAACAGCACGCTGTACGACCCCGAGCTCATCGGCACGGCCATGAGACGACTCCTCCCGGCCAAGCGGCTCGCCGAGGTCGAGGACTACCAGGACCTGCCGATCTGGCGGCGCCTGGTCGTCGACACCGCCGCCGCCCTGCTCGCCGAGGTGGGTGGCGTGCTCGTGGTCCCCATGACCCTGCTGCGGCAGGAGTACCGCGACGAGATCTTCGGAGGGCTCGCGGCGCGCCGCATCGAGGTGTGCCATGTCCTGCTCGCCCCGGAGGAAACGATCCTGCGGGGGCGTATCGACGGCCGTTCGGAGTTCGGCGACCCCGAGGTGGACGCACGTGTCCGGGAGTGGTGCCACGGGCACCTCGCTCCGTACCGCGCCGCCCTCGGCTGGCTCGCCGCCGACGCGTACCGCGTCGACACCTCGGCGCTCACCGTCGCCGAGGCCGCCCGATCCGTCGCCGACGCCGTCCGGGACGGTCTCGTCACCCCCCGCGGCATCGTCCAGACCCCCGAACCGACCGGGGAGACCCTCGCCGCGGGCGTCCTGCTCTTCGACGAACAGGACCGCTTCCTGCTCGTCGACCCCACCTACAAGCCGGGCTGGGAGTTCCCCGGCGGCGTCGTCGAACCGGGCGAACCCCCGGCCCGCGCCGGGATGCGCGAGGTCGCCGAGGAGACAGGCCTCGAACTCGACGCCGTACCCCGCCTCCTGCTCGTCGACTGGGAACGCCCCCAGCACCCCGGCCGCGGCGGACTGCGGCTCCTCTTCGACGGCGGCAGGCTCGGCGCCGAGGACACCGCGCGCCTCCGCCTCCCCGGCGCCGAACTGCGCGGCTGGCGCTTCGTCACCGAGGAGGAGGCCGCAGAGCTCCTGCCGCCCGTCCGCTACCACCGCCTCCGCTGGGCCCTGCGCGCCCGGGAACGCGGGACGGTCCTCAACCTGGAGGCCGGAGTCCCGGTGGGCTGACGGGCGCCGCCCCGTCGAGCCGCCGCGCCCCGGCTGCCCTCGCGCGTGGCACCGTGGACGGCGTCACCGCTCCGCCGCGGCGGCGAACAGGGCCGCCGTGTCCGCGGTCACCGGAGCGCCGTGTCCGCAGCACAGCACCGACGGGGCCAGCTTCGCGAGGCGCCGCATCGACTCCAGGGCGAGCGCGCGGTCGACATGGAACACGCCGAAGGTCACGCCCTGGACCGACGCCACCGTGTCCCCGGTGAACAGCACGCCGTGGCGCGGAAGATGCACGGCGAGCGAGCCCGGCGTGTGCCCCGGCGTGTGGACCACCCGCGCGCCGTCGCCGAAACCGAGTTCCTCGCCGTCCTCGACCTCCCGGTCCACCCGCGTCGGCGGCGCGTCCGGCACGGTCAGGCCGTTCTCGAACAGCGGGACCTCCCAGTCGAGGAGGTCCGGTTCGGGCACCGGCGCCTCGCCCCGGATCACCGGAGCGTCGAGCCGGTGCGCCAGGATCTCGGCGCCGTGCCGGTCGGCCAGCTCCTGCGCCGAGCCCACATGGTCCCGGTGGCAGTGGGTCAGCACGATGCGGCGCAGCCGGCCGGGGTCCAGGCCCGCTGCTCGTATCGCCGCCGCTGTCCCGGCCGCCGTGCCGGTCCAGCCGGCGTCGATCAGGGTCAGCTCCTCCTCGTCCCGCCAGAGGTAGGCCTGGCCGATGGAGAAGTCGAGGAGGTGCAGCCGTGGGGTGACCGGGAGGAGTTCCATACGGCGAACCTACGCATCCCCGCAGGTCCGCCGTATGCTTCTACGCTCTCGGCGAGCTTCGCCGAGCGCTGAACCCGACCCCCGGTCAGACCTGCTTCGAGCGTGCGTAGTTGACCAGGAAGTGCGCCTCGGCGACCGACAGCCGCTCCAGCTCCTCGGGCGAGACGGACTCGTTGGGCGCGTGGATCTGCGCCTCCGGCTCGCTCAGACCGATCAGCAGGATCTCCGACCGCGGGTACAGCTCGGCCAGCGTGTTGCACAGCGGGATCGAACCGCCCATGCCCGCCGTCTGCATCTCCTCACCGGGGTACGCGATCCGCATCGCCTCGGCCATCGACGCGTACGCAGGGCTCGACGTGTCCGCCTGGAACGGCTGGCCCTGACCGACCTGCTCCAGGGAGACACGGGCGTTCCACGGCGTGTGCTTCTCGATGTGCGCGAAGAGCAGCTTCGTCGCCTCGGCCGCGTCCTGGCCCGGCGGCACCCGCAGGCTGATCTGGGCGCGGGCCGACGACGGGATGGAGGGGGTCGCACCGGCCACCGGGTGGCAGTCGATGCCGATCACGGTGACGGCCGGCCGGGCCCAGATCCGGTCGGCGACCGTGCCGTTGCCCGGCAGGCCGACGCCCGAGAGGACCTTGGCGTCCTGACGGAAGTCCTCCTCCGGGTACTGCAGGCCCTCCCACACCTTGTCGCACGGCAGGCCGTCGATGACGGTGGAGCCGTCCGGGCCGCGCAGCGAGTCCAGTACGCGGATCAGCGCGGCCAGCGCGTCCGGCGCGGCGCCGCCGAACTGTCCGGAGTGCAGGTTGCCCCCCAGGGTGTCGATCCGGACCCTGATCATCGTCATGCCGCGGAGGGTCGCGGTCACCGTCGGAAGGCCCACCCGGAAGTTGCCCGCGTCGCCGATCACGATCGCGTCGGAGACGAGCAGCTCGGGGTGCTGTTCGGCGTACCGCTCGAGACCGCCGGTGCCCTGCTCCTCCGAGCCCTCGACGATCACCTTGACCGTCACGGGGACCCCGCCGTTCGCCTTCAGGGCGCGCAGCGCGAGCAGGTGCATGATGAAGCCGCCCTTGCAGTCGGCGGTGCCGCGCCCGTACCAGCGCCCGTCGCGCTCGGTCAGCTCGAACGGCGGGGTGAGCCACGCGGACTCGTCCAGCTTCGGCTGCACGTCGTAGTGCGCGTAGAGGAGGACGGTCGGCGCTCCGGCCGGGCCGGGCAGTATGCCGTACACCGCCTGGGAGCCGTCCGGGGTGTCGAGCAGCGCCACGTCCTGGAAGTCCTCGGCGCGCAGGGCGTCCGCGACCCAGTTCGCCGCCGCCTCGCACTCGCTGCGGGGCGCCACCGCCTCGTCCGCCACCGACTCGAAGGCCACCAGCTCGGTGAGCTCGGCCTTGGCCCGGGGCATCAGGGACCGGACGGTCTCGGCGATCGGATTCGAGGTCATGGGCACGCTCCTGATGGGTGCGACGTTACGACGTTGGGACGGCGATCGGCGTATGTCGTGGTACGACGAACGCACCGCCGATCCTACGGCGCGGGGCCCTGGCTACCGCGCCGTAGGATGCGTCAGGAGCAGACCACCGGTCGGATCAGGAGCAGAAGCACATCGTGAGCAGCGAGCACGCAGAGAACGCCGGTCCGGAGAACACCGCGCCCGAAGGCGCGGCTCCTGAGGGCATCGGTGTGGACGGGGCAGCGGACCAGGACGCGACGGCGGACGCGGACGGGAACCCGGCGGAGGCCGACGGGCACGGGAACTCGGCGGAGGCGGACGGGGAGGCGGACGTCTGGGACGTCGTGGTCGTCGGCGCGGGTCCCGCCGGCGCGAGCGCGGCCTACGCGGCGGCCGTCGCAGGGCGCCGGGTGCTGCTCCTGGAGAAGTCCGAGCTGCCCCGCTACAAGACGTGCGGCGGCGGCATCATCGGCCCGTCCCGCGACTCGCTGCCGCCCGGTTTCGAACTTCCCCTCCAGGACCGGGTGCACGCCGTCACCTTCTCCCTGCAGGGACGCTTCGCCCGTACCCGCCGCTCGCGCCGGATGCTCTTCGGGCTCATCAACCGCCCGGAGTTCGACGCGCAGCTCGTCGAGCACGCCCAGAAGGCCGGCGCCGAACTGCGGACCGGTGCCACGGTGACCCGGGTGGAGCAGCACGGCCCGGCCGTCCCCGACCGGCGGACCGTCGCCGTCGTCCTCGCCGACGGCGAGACGGTGCTGGCCCGCGCGGTCATCGGTGCCGACGGCAGCGCGAGTCGCATAGGGGCCCATGTAGGGGTGAAGCTCGGACAGGTCGACCTGGGCCTCGAGGCGGAGATCCCGGTCCCGCCGTCCGTCGCCGAGGACTGGAAGGGCCGCGTCCTCATCGACTGGGGCCCGATGCCCGGAAGTTACGGATGGGTCTTCCCCAAGGGCGACACGCTGACCGTCGGTGTCATCTCGGCGCGCGGCGAGGGCGCCGCCACCAAGCGGTACATGGAGGACTTCGTCGCCCGGCTCGGCCTGTCCGGCTTCGAGCCCACGATCTCCTCCGGTCATCTGACGCGCTGCCGCACCGACGACTCGCCGCTTTCCCGCGGCCGGGTCCTCGTCTGCGGTGACGCGGCGGGCCTCCTGGAGCCGTGGACGCGTGAGGGGATCTCGTACGCGCTCCGCTCGGGCCGTCTCGCGGGCGAGTGGGCGGTACGGGTCGCCGAGGCCGGCGACGCGGTCGACGCCCGGCGCCAGGCCCTCAACTACGCCTTCGCCATCAAGGCCGGGCTCGGTGTCGAGATGGCTGTCGGGCGGCGGATGCTGGCTCTCTTCGAGCGGCGGCCGGGACTGCTGCACGCGACGATCACGGGCCTGCGGCCCGCCTGGAACGCGTTCGCGGACATCACCCGGGGCTCGGCGACGCTCGGCGGCATGGTCCGCTCGAACGGCATGGCCCGGCGGGCCCTGGAGATCCTGGACCGCCGGATGGACACCTCGACGGGCGTCGGCCCGGCGGGCCGCGGGGTCGGGCAGCGCGAGCGGCCGGCTTCGGAGGGCGAGGTCGCGGGGGAGGGGCAGGGGCACGGGTCGAGCGACCCGGAGGCCTCCGGGTCTCCCGAGTCGCCGGGGACCCCTCGGGCCCAGGAGGCTCCCGCGGCACCGGAAGCGTCCTGACGCTTCGGTACGCGGGTGAGTGAGGCAGCGGACGGGGGGGCCCCCCCCCCGGCGGGGGCGGCACGCCGCCGGCACCGGACGGGCAGGTGACCCTGCTGTCGGCCGAGCCGGCGGTCG
>NZ_JBHVZO010000027.1:0-33320 GCF_042879855.1 Streptomyces sp. NPDC058326
CTGGGCGTGGCCGCCGTCGGCGGTGATGAGGGTGGAGAGGATCTTCACGGCGGTGGTCTTGCCCGCGCCGTTCGGACCGAGCAGGGCGAACACCGATCCGGCCGGGATCCGCAGGTCGATGCCGTCGAGAACGGTCTTGTCCCCGTAGGACTTGCGCAGACCGACGGCGGAGACGGCGGTCGGCGAGGGACTGCCGTCCGAAGAACTGATCATGGGCATGACAGAAGAAGGCATGAGGCCCTCCATTCGAAGGCTGAGGCGGGTGGGGAGAGGGGCGGGGGTGCGGGACGGTGACGCTCAGACCCTGGCGCGGCGGATCTCGACGTTGCCCCAGCGGGTGCGGGCGCGGACCTTGACGGTCTCCTCGGTCTCGGCCGGGGCCTCGGACGCGGCGAGAGTGTTGCGCACCTGTCCCCGGTCGGAGTTGACGTCGAGCCAGGCGGCGGTGCCCTCGCGGATGCCGACCTCGATGGCGCCGTAGGACGTCTCCAGCTGGACGGTTCCGCGGACCACCTCGGCCACGCGCAGGGTGCCGTGGGCGGTGGTGGCGGAGACCGAGCTCTCGGCGCGCCCGATCTCGATGTCGCCGTTGGCGCCGCTCACCCTCAGGTCCGCGGTCGCCGCCCCGACGGTCGTGGTGCCGTGCGAGTTCTTGAGGACGGCGGGGCCGTCGAGGAGGCCGACACGCAGGCTGCCGGAACTGGTGGTGATCTCGGCCCGGCCCTCGACGCGGTCCACCGTGATGGAGCCGTGCGAGGCGGTCAGGTTCAGCGGGCCGGTGGTGCCGAAGCGGACGTCGCCGGACGAGGTCTTCACACGGACCTCGCCGAGCGGGCCCTCGCCGTGCACCTGGGCCCAGGCGCCGGTCACGTCGATCCGCGAAGCCGCGGGCAGTTCGACCGTCACGTCGACGATGCCGGTGCGGCCCAGGCCGAGCAGGGTGGACCTGGGCGTCCTGACCGTCAGTACGCCGCTCGCGTACGTGACCTCGGTCCGCTCCGCCGTCCGCACGTCCAGGTCCTTCTTGTGGTCGCGGGGCCGCACCTCGACGACCGTGTCGGCGCGGTCGCCGGCGGAGAACAGGATGGCGCCGCCCTCCACGTGCGCGGTGACGGAGATCGGTGCGGGAGTGTCGAAAGAAGGCATGGCTGTCCCGTCCTCTTGGGTCTTCAGGTCGTCCCCGCTGGTGGGGCGTGGTGTGAGTGAGGTGCTGCGGGTGCTGGGGCGTGTCTGGCCATTCCCGTCGGGTCCGGCCCGCCCGGCACGGGCGCGCTCGCCGCGCGGCCGGAACACCCGAGTGGCTCCGCTGTGGGGACGTCCCCGGCCGGACGTGGATCGCACGCAACCGAACGACCCGGCCGCCCCTTGCCGGACACCCCCTAGCGCACCCAGCCCGTGATGCTCTGTCCGACGGTCTGGGTCTTCTCGGTCGTACGGGGCCGGGTGCCGCCGTCGAACGCGGCGGAGACGGCTCGCACCAGCCACGCGTTGACCGACAGGCCCTCGCGGGTCGCGGCCTCCTCGGCGCGCGCCTTGAGGTGGGCCGGCAGGCGCAGGTTGACGCGGGCGGTGCCGCCCTCGTCGCCGTCGGCGGGCGCCGGGGCGGGGAGGGGTTCGGCGGGCGCGGCCGGTTCCGCGGGGGCGCCACTGCCGTGGGGCGGCGGTGTCACCACGAAGTCGGGGTCGAGTCCGCGCAGCCGTACGTCGACCGAGCCGGGGGCGAGTTCGCGGGTGATCTCGTCCGTCGCGGCGGAGAGCACGTTGAGCATGGTGAGCCGCGCCGCCGACTCCAGAGGAGCGGTGAGCCTCTCGGCGAGCTCGCGCGCTTCGTCGCCGCCGGCCTCGGCGGCCACCGCGAGTTCGCGGCGGAGGGTGTCGACATACGGGGTCAGGTCCATGACGCCATGATGGCATCATTGTGGCACCTAGGGCAAGCCTAAGGGTGTCGCTCGCGGCCCTCCCTCGGTGCTTGGGGCTCTGACCTGCTGAAGCGCGAGGAGGGCGACTCCGGGTATGGCGAGGTCGTTCTTGTTCATGGGCGTGCGGCGAACTGAAGTGGCACCACATGGCACTACGTGGCACCGGATGACGCCACCCGGTGCCGATTGGTGCCAGGTGGTGCCATGCGGTGCGCTGGACGGACGAACTGTCACGGCCGTATGCCAGAGCTCCCCGACAGATGCGGGGACACCGGCGCGGCCAGTGCCAGCAGGCTCAGGCCGAACATGAGGACGCCCAGCGGGACATGGAGCGACGGCATGTGCGCGATACCGAGGACGACCTGCACCGAGGCGAGTACGAGGAAGCCCGACGCGTATAGGAGGGGACGGGGCGATCCGCCGCCCGGCCGCCACGCCAGGATCGCGGCGAGCACGTACAGCATCGACGCGCCGTACATCACGCGCGATCCGACGTCATGCAGCAACGCGCCGAGGGACGAGGACAGCAGCATTCCGGCGGTGGCCGCCTGGAAGGCGAGGGCCAGGGTCTGCAGGCCGATGGCGACCCTCAGGAACGTGAGTCTGCCCCGTACCGCCGTCGTCTGTGTGGCCATGGCGCGGTCCCCTCTTCTGCCTCGCGGCGGTGGATCAGTCGTGATCGTCAATGGGTGAGTACTGTCTCGGTGGTTCGACGACGTGGGCCTACGAGATGTGAGGCGACAGGGCAACATCGCGCTCCGGTGCGGTGATGCGTCGAAGGGGCGAGAGCGGAAGCGGACGAGAAGAACGAGAACGAGAAGAACGAGAACGAGGGGGCGGAAGCGACCATGAGCACTCCCACCGAGCCGGGCCAGGGGTCCCAGGCCGTGGCCGACCGGGCCGGACCGGGCCACGAAGGGTCCCGGGCCGCGGCCGACCGGACCGAGCCCGGCCACGAGGTGTCCCTGCCCTGCCGGGACCGGGCCGAGCCGGGCCTGAGCGACGTCATCGGCGAGCGGCGGCATCTGATCAATCTCGCCTACCGGCTGCTCGGTTCGCTGGCCGAGGCCGAGGACGCCGTGCAGGAGACCTACGCCCGCTGGTACGCGATGTCGCCGCAGCGGCAGGAGGCGATCGAGTCGCCCGGCGCCTGGCTGACGACGGTGGCGACCCGCGTCTGCCTGGACCTGCTCGGTTCGGCGAGGGTCCGGCGCGAGCGGTACGTCGGCGAATGGATACCCGAGCCGCTGCCGGACCGTACGGAGTGGGTCGGCGGCCCGTCGGGCGGCGGGGCGGAGCAGGCGGACCCCGCCGACCGCGTCACCCTGGACGAGTCGGTGAACATGGCCTTCCTCGTCGTACTGGAGGCGATGACGCCGGCCGAACGCGTGGCGTTCATCCTGCACGACGTCTTCCGGTACCCCTTCGCCGAGATCGCCGAGATCGTCGGCCGTACACCCGCGGCCTGCCGCCAGCTGGCGACGTCAGCCCGCCGGCGCGTGCGCGCCGCACAGGAACCGGCGGACACGGCCGGGCAGGCCGGTCTCGTCCGGCGCTTCAAAGAGGCGTGGGAGGCCCGGGACATCGAGGCCCTCGTCGGACTCCTCGACCCGGGTGCCACGATGATCGCCGACGGTGGCGGCCGGGTCGGCGCCGCCCTCCACCCGGTCGAGGGCGGCGAGCGCATCGCCGCGTACCTGATCCACATCGCCACCAAGGCCCCTGGCCTGACGCTCCTGGAACGGACGGTCAACGGCCGCCCCGGCCTCGTCGCCCAGCACCGCGGCGTCACGGCGACCGTGGCGGCGTTCGGTCTCACCGGCGGCCGCGTCACGCGTATCTGGGCGATCCGCAACCCCGAGAAGCTCCGGCAGTGGACGGCGGACCGAAGGGACTGACGTGACGGTGCGGAGGGCCGGGGTCACCCGGGCGGAGCCGCCTCGGTGACGCCTGGACGGAGGTTCCCCGGTGGGCTCCGCCGGCCGCCCCGCCTCGTCAACCGGCGCCGGGACGAAGCGAGTTCTCGTATCTGCCGGAGCGGTCCGGCAGGTTCCCCCGGCACTCGCGCCGCCCCCGGGCGGTCGAAGCTCCGGGCGGGACGTCACCCAGCGTGACTGATCGATGTGCGCTTCGTGCTCACAGGTGCCACGGTTGGTGTGTCCAACCCCCCTTACTCACAAGGAGTGAGCAGCTGTGGCCAAGAAGACTTCGCCGAAGGACCGGGCCGGCCGACAGGCCAAGATGGCACCGAAGGGCAAGAAGCGCCCGGGCGCCGAGGAAGCGGCCCGCGCGCCCGAGCACCAGGCGGCAGAGCGCGAGACCAGGACGACCTACAGCGAAGGCTGATCACGTCCACAGCTCACCTCTGGAGGCGCACCCGACGACTGCCGCCGGGTGCGCCTCCTGGTGTCCTGCCGTGTCCGCTCCGTCCTGCCGCTGTCCGCGGGGGCCCCGGCACCGTTCAGCCGTCCCGCAGGAGGTGGAGAGCCGTCCTTACGGTGGCCGCCGTCCCGTCGGGGACGGGATCGGAGACGACGACCCTGGCGAACGGCGCGGACGCCGGCCGGAGATCGACGCTGACGACTCCACCCCTCCGCGGGCGGAGCGCGACGAAGTCCTTCGTCCCGTCCACGTCCCGTACGCCGAGGCAGAGCACGTCCGGGATCCAGAGGCCCCGGCCCTGCCTTCCGCGCAGCGGACGCCACCAGGACGGGTCGGCGTCCACCGTCTCCACAGCCCGGAGCGGCAGGTGCACGTTGCCCCGACGCGCGAGGAGCTTCTCCCACCAGGACAGCCGGACGACCAGTTCCTCCGCCCTGACCGTCAGACGCGCCATGTCGACGCACCTCCTCACACGGCGTGCCGCTGCCGCTCCGGACGGTGGGACCAGGGTCCGGACCGCGGCACGACGGCCGGCGCGTAGTCGTTCTCCTGATCGTCACGCTACTGCCGTACGACGCCGTGTTCCACCCCGTGGCGGCCGGACCGGCGCCGCGCGAGGGTGTGCGGGTGGTCCGCGCGGGGCAGTGGCAGGGCGGTCCTCCCCTGCCGGCCACCGGCAGGGGGTTCGCCGCGGGAGCGGCCCTCGCGTCGCGCACCGGCACCAGGACCTCGGGAACACCTCCCGTACACGACCATCGCCGCCCCCGCGGCTGTGGAAGGAAGGGACTTCGTATGCCGCTGCCCGCAGACCTGCCCCAGGAACCCGCCACGGCCGTCGAGCCCGGAAGCCTGCCTCAGGAACCCGCCACGGTCGTCGAGCCCGCGGGGCGGCCGCTTCTGCCGCCGGCCACGTCCACACGCGCGATGGGGATGCTGATGGCGGCTGCCCCGTGCTCGGCCGGCGAGGCGAGGCGGATCCTGGCGACGGCGGCGGACCTCGCGGGCGTCACCGTCCATGACCTGGCGGCCGCCGTGGCCGTGGGGCCCGGCGGTACGCCCTCGCCCGTCCACGTCGAGCGTGCCCTGCGCCGCGCGGTCGCTGCTGCCCATACCTCCACCGCTGCCGCGGCCCTGTCGGTCGGACTCGCGCCCTCGCGGGAGCGGACCGAGGAGGTCCTGACGCGTCTGCGCGGCTGCCAGGCCCGCCTGGCGGCCGCGCCGGAGGACCCGGCGGCGGTGCGGGCCATGGACGACGTCGCCTACACGATCTGCGTCCTGATGGGCCGGCCGACCACCCACTCCGCCGTTCTCGCGGCGGAGCGCCACCTCGCGGCCCCGGCCAGCCGGCGCCCGAGAACGCCGGACGGGCCGGGAGGCAAGGAGGGCATGGCGGCGGGAGACGCGGCGACGGTGGAGCCGGAGGGCATGGCGGCGGGAGACGAGGGCATTCGCGCATAGGACCGCGAGCCCGGCCTGATCGACACGGCCCCCTTGGGGTCCGCGGCCGTGGCGTCGTGGGCCGACGCCGAGGATCGGAGGAGTCCGGTGGTTCTGGTGGCAGCGGATGTGATCGGCGCTCCCTGCTGGCTGAGTCTCGCGGCACGCGACCGGGAGGCGGCGGAGCGCTACTACGGAACGGTGCTGGGCTGGTCGTTCCGGCCGGGCCGGTTCGGCAGGGCCTACTCGGTCGCGGAGATCGACGGCGTGCCGGTGGCCGGGATCGGAGCGGTGGCCGGGGAGTTCGCCGTCCCGGTGGCATGGACTCCCTACTTCGCCGTCGACGAGGCGGACGGGGCCGTCGGGCGGGTGCGCGAACGGGGCGGCACGGTCGGCGTGGGACCCGTCTCCTTCCCGGCGGGCGGCCGGGCCGCTCTCGTGGCCGACCGGGAGGGCGCCGTCTTCGGCATCTGGGACGGGGACGTTCTGGCCGACTGGAGCGTCGGCGCGGAGCGGTCCCCCGCCTGGCTGGAACTCCATACGGCCAACGCGTTCGACGCCGCCCTCTTCTACGGCGAGGTACTGGGCTGGGGCCAGGGCGGAAGCGACGGCTGCTGCGACACCTCGTACGAGGAGGACCAGGTCGTCCTCCGGAGGCGCGGGCGCCCCGTCGCCCGGCTGAACAGCGGTCCGATCGAGCAGGCCGCGCCCAAGCCGCAGCTCCGGCCGCGCTGGCTCGTCCACTTCCGGGTGCCGGACCTGGACGCGGCGGTCGCGCGCGCCCTGGAGAACGGCGGGAGCACCGTCACCGGGCAGGACTGGGGCGGCGGACGGCAGGTGACGCTCCGCGACCCCGACGGAGGGCTGTTCACCCTGGACCACGCGCCGGACGCGGACTGAAGGACACCGTCGGTCGGGCGCTGCCCGAGGGCCTCACGGACGCGGTCCGACGGATGGGAAAAAAATCCGCCCGGCGATGTCGAGAACGCGTGCCCGGCTTCGTCCCCGGTACGGACGCGACCAGAATGGGTCGTACCGGAACGAGGAGAAGCACGATGGCCAAGTACCTGTTGCTCAAGCACTACCGCGGGGCCCCGGCCGCCGTCAACGACGTGCCCATGGCCCAGTGGACCCCCGAGGAGATCTCCGCCCACATCGCGTACATGCGCGACTTCGCGGCCCGCCTCGAGGAAACCGGCGAGTTCGTCGACGGTCAGGCGCTCGCCCCCGAGGGCACCTTCGTCCGGTACGACGGAGAGGGACGCCCGCCGGTCACCGACGGCCCCTTCGCCGAGACGAAGGACCTCATCGCCGGCTGGATGGTGATCGACGTCGACACGTACGAGCGCGCCGTCGAACTCGCCGGAGAACTGTCCGCCGCCCCCGGAGCCGGCGGGAAGCCGATCCACGAGTGGCTCGAGCTCCGCCCGTTCCTGACCGAGCCGCCCACCGTCACGGAGTGACCACGGTGATGGACGAGGGCCTGCTCCGGAGCCTCACGCCGAGCGTCCTCGGGATCCTCGTCCGCCGCGGAGCCGACTTCGCGGCGGCCGAGGACGCCGTACAGGACGCCCTGGTCGAGGCGGTCCGCGTCTGGCCGGAGGACCGGCCGCGGGACCCCAAGGGCTGGCTCGTCACCGTGGCCTGGCGCAAGTTCCTCGACGCGACCCGGGCGGACACCGCCCGCCGCCGGCGCGAGGACCTCGTCGACGCGGAGCCGGCGCCGGGGCCCGGGACCGTGGCGGACGACACGCTCCGGCTCTACTTCCTGTGCGCCCATCCGTCGCTGACGCCGTCGTCCGCGGTCGCCCTGACGCTCCGCGCCGTCGGCGGGCTCACCACCCGCCAGATCGCCCGGGCCTGCCTGGTGCCCGAGGCGACCATGGCGCAGCGGATCAGCCGGGCCAAGCGCACCGTGTCCGGCGTACGGTTCGACAGGAACGGAGACGTCGGCACCGTCCTTCGCGTCCTCTACCTGGTCTTCAACGAGGGCTACTCGGGTGACGTCGACCTCGCTGCCGAGGCCATCCGGCTCACCCGGCAGCTCGCGGCCGCCATCGACCACCCCGAGGTCGCGGGGCTGCTGGCCCTCATGCTGCTCCACCATGCCCGGCGCGCCGCCCGTACCGCGCCCGACGGAAGTCTCGTGCCGCTCGCCGAGCAGGACCGCGGCCGGTGGGACACCGCGTCGATCGCCGAGGGTGTCGGCATCCTGCAGGGGGCCCTCGCCCGCGACCGGCTCGGTGAGTTCCAGGCGCAGGCCGCCGTCGCGGCGCTCCACGCCGACGCGCCCACCACCGAGGAGACGGACTGGGTGCAGATCGTCGAGTGGTACGACGAACTCGTGCGCCTGACCGACAGCCCGGTCGTCCGGCTCAACCGCGCGGTGGCCGTCGGCGAGGCCGACGGACCGCGCGCCGGTCTGGCGGCGCTCGCCGCGCTCGACGACACCCAGCCCCGCCACACCGCCGTGGCGGCGCACCTCCACGAACGTGACGGCGACCTGGCGACGGCGGCCCGGCTCTACGCCGAGGCGGCGGGCAAGGCGTCCAACATCGCCGAGCGGGACCACCTGACACGCCAGGCCGCCCGGCTCAACACCCGTCACTTCTCGGTCGGCCCATGAGGCTCCGACATCGCCGAACCGCTCTGGAGGGACGGCGATTGACGTGATGTCATGAGGTGAGGGTCTCGCCGGGCGTTCCGGAGAGAGGCTGACCGGGGCCCGGTGCCATCGTCGTGCCGGCCCAGCGCTTGTGCGCGGCCGGCTGGCACACCACGCGGATCCGCCGGTGCACCACGGCCAGTTCCCGTCCGTCGCCGGCGGTGAACCGGCCCGTCAGTTCGTAGACCCCACGGTGTGCCCGTCCCACCGGCAGCCGTTCCTGCGGCAGCCTGACCTCGTACGGGCCTCCGGTCCGGAAGCCGCCGAGGACCGTGCGCACGGTCGCGAGGACCGTCCCCTCGCGGACACGGCTGTCCTCGAAGGCCACGCCCTCGATCTCGCGGCCGAGACGGAAGGTGAGGCCGACGCTCAGCACCGCCCCCTCCGGGATCTCCGGCGTCTCCGGGGCGTCCCCGGCCCGCAGGGACACCACGCGGCGATCCGGCTCCTCCGTGTACAAGGAGATGTCCAACAGTTCGAAGTCCGGGTCCGTCACGACCGGTCACCGCCTTTCGGTACGGGCCGGTGTGCCGGGCCCGACCGGTTGGGAAGCGCGTGCCCCACGAGTGCCCATGGACCGACGGCCGCTCCGGCGGCGGCCGGGTGGCGGCTCAGCGCGGGGAGGGCGCGGCGGCCTCGTGACCGGAGGCACCCTCGGCGTCGAGGTGCCGCCTGCCGGGGGAGACCCGGAGGTGCACAGGGCGTGACGCCGACCCGGCGGCCCCGGGCGCGGCCCCAGACCGCGTCGGACGCCCGGACCATGACCATGATCACGCCCCTTCACGCCGTCGTCTCTCTGCTTCCCGCACCTCTTCGCCTTGCCACTGCCCCGGCGGTCGCGGAACATGCCCGGCCCGCCGGAGGGGGTGGAACGCGCTGACCGGGGTAGTCGCGGGCCGCGGGGCCCGGACGAGAGGAGAGGACCATGAGCCTCCTGACCATGGGGGTCGAAGAAGAGTTCGTCCTCGTCGACCGCGGCAGCCGCGCCCCCGTCGACCGGGCCCCCGAGGTGATCGCGTCGGCCGCCGAGTGCCTCGGCGATCAGGTGCAGCACGAGTTCTTCAACGCCCAGATCGAAACGATCTCCCGCCCCACCGCCTCCTCCTCCGACCTCCGCGACGAACTGGTCCGGCTGCGCGCGACGATCGGCGCGGCCGCCGACGCCGAGGGCTGCCGGCCGGTCGCCACCGGAACCCCCGTCGTACCGCCCGAGCGGCCCCTGACCGTCACCGACACCGACCGCTACCGGCGCATGGCGGACCGCTTCGCCTCCCGCTTCAGCGCGCTCGACGGCCTGGTCTGCGGCTGCCACGTCCACGTCGGGACCCTCGACCGCGAGCTCGCGCTCGCCCTCTCCCGCCGGATGGCGCCCTGGCTGCCCGTCCTCCAGGCCGTCACGGCGAACTCGCCCTTCGCACGGTGGTGCGACACCGGCTTCGACAGCTGGCGCTCGGTCGAGTACGCGAAGTGGCCCACCGTGGGGCCCGCCCCCGACCTGGACGAGGCCCGGTACCTCGCCCATGTGGCCGAGCTGGTCCGGAGCGGGACCCTGATGGACCGGCGGATGGTGTACTGGCACGCCCGGCCGTCCGAGCACGTGCCCACCCTGGAGATCCGGGTCGCCGACGCCAACGCCGACGTGGACACGGTGGTCATGCTCGCGGCCCTCGTCCGCGGCCTCGCCACGGCCTTCCTGATCGACGAACACGCGGGCCGGCCCGCGCCTCGCGTCCCCGTGCGGCGACTCCTCCTCGCTCACGACCTCGCGGCCCGGCACGGCCTCTCGGGATACGGGATCGATCCGTGCACCGCCCGGGAGCGGCCCGCCGTCGAACTCGTCGACCGGCTCGTCGAGCGGGCGCGTCCAGGACTCGACCTCGCCGGCGACACCGGGGGCGTCCTCCGTCAGTGGCGCCGCGTCCGCGCCCGGGGAGCCGGAGCGACCTGGCAGCGGGCCGTCTACCGCCGCACCGGACGGTGCACGGAGGTGGTGGACGCCCTCGCCGCGCTGACCGCCACGGCGTGAACGGGCCCCCGCACCCGGTCCGCGCGGCCCCGTTGCCCGCGCGGACCGGGAGGACGTGCACGGCGCTCTCCCTCGTGCCTCTCAGCCCGCCGCGCCGCTCCCCTCCACCACCGGTGGCTTCTCCGGCGCCCGTCCGAGGGCGCGGACGGCGGGAACGGCGAGCATGACACCGATGCACACGACACCCATGACCGAGGAGAACAGCAGCACCCGGTCGGCCCCGAACGAGTCGGCCGCCGGACCGGCCAGGGCCCGGCCCACCGGGATCACCATGATGGAACCGGCGACGTCGTAGGCCGAGACGCGGCTCAGGACGGCCAGCGGGATGTGGGTCTGCACGCTCGTCGCCCACATGACCCCCCAGAAGGCGAACCCGCAGCCCGCCAGGACGCCCGTGACCGCGGTGACGGTGAACGACCAGCCCAGGGCCGGCGCCAGGGGGTTGAGGGCGAAGAAGAACATCGCGCACGCCCCCGCCACGAGCGGCCGGCGCGGCCGGACCCGCATGCCGAGCAGGCCGCCGACGATTGTGCCGGCGCCGTCGGCCGAGGCGATCCAGCCGTATCCGCCGGCCCCGTGCTGTTCGGTGAGCAGCGCCGCTCCCAGCGGGAGGGCCGGGCCGAAGACGAACAGGCCGTACACCGCCCAGACGGCGATGACCCCCCACAGCCAGGCACGGGACCGGAACTCGTGCCAGCCCGTGGTCAGCCGGTGCCACATCGGGTCGTCGCTCTCGTCCCTCGCGGTGCCGAGCTTCCGCAGCGGCGCGAGGCCCAGCGCGCTGAGCGCGTACGCCGCCGCGATGACGACGAAGGACCCCGCCACGTCCCAGTAGGCCACGAGAAGGCCGGCGAGACCGGGCCCGAGCAGGGTGCAGATCGCCTCGGAGACGCGCAGCAGCGCGTTGGCCCGCTGGACGTCCTCGGCGACCTGGGGGACCAGGCTCGCCAGGCCCGGCTGGAACATGGCGGTCGCCGCGCCGCTGAGCGCGAGCAGCGCCATGATCTGCCACAGCCGGATGTCCGTGGCGATCAGCAGCACCGCGAGCGCGAGCATCGCCACCATGCGCACCACGTCGGCGCCGACCATCATCACCTGCGGGGTGAAGCGGTCGGCGAGGACGCCGCCGAACAGGACGAGCAGCACGATCGGCGCCATCCACGCGGCCAGGGCGTACCCCACGCCGCCCGCCCCGTGGCCCGCGCCGAGCACGGCGGTGGTGAGCGACACCATCAGCATGCCGTCGGCCAGGAGCGAGGTGCTCCGGGCGGTGAAGAAGAGCCGGAAACGGTTCGACCGCCACGGGCTGGGAGGAGAGCTCTGCTCCCGCCGCGCGGTCACCTCGTCCATCGTCATGTCACACCCGCCGGTCGCGACCGGTCCCTTCCCTGAGAATCTGCTGCCGGAGCCATGCGCCGGTCCGTCCCGCGTCCGCCGGCGGGTCCTGGACGATCACGTACCGGCGGGGTGCCAGTACTCCGGGACGGCCCGGCAGGGCGTCCATCAGCGCGGTGTGGGCCCGCGCCGGAGTGAGGGGGGTGCCGCCGGCCGCGATGTACGCGGTCAGGGCGGGCCCGTCGGGCGCCTCGGTGAGCGACCCGTCCGTGGTGACGTGGACGGGAAGGCCGCCCAGGGCCTCGCCGAGTACCGCCGCCACGAGGGGCGGCGACGTCCACGACCCGTCCACCCGGCACCACCCGGGACCGCGCTCGACCGGCCGGACCCCCGTCACCTCGGTGAGCGAGTCGAGCGGTACGTCCCGAGTGGCGGCCGCTTCGAGGAGCCGTACGAGACCGGTGAGAAAGCCCTCCGCCTCCTCCGGTTCGAAGAGCGCGGGATCGCACCACGTCCCGAGGTGGAGCACCGGATCGATCGCGTGGACGAAGGTCAGGACGCGGGTCGGCAGCACCTGCTCCGGGCCCCGGACGAACTCCAGCTCCGGTCCTGCGGCGGCCCCTGGCGTCCCCGTGTCCTCCCCGGCCCCGGACGTGACGGAGGCGACCGTGGCGGGGAGCGTGCTGACGTCGTTGAAGACGACGTCGCGCGCGAACCGGCTGCCGCGCTCGAAGGTGGCCCGCCCGATCATCTCCCAGAGGCCGACCGCGTCGAACTGACTGTGCCGGTACGCGTTGAGGGCCGCTCCCCAGGCCTTGCGGAGCAGTGCGTCGAAGGTCGGGACCCGGACGTCGAGCGAGAGCAGCGCGTCCTGGGACACGGTGTTCACCGAGCGCGCGAGCCGGGGGTGGTAGCGGTTGGAGGTGGGGACGGCGGCGACGCACGCGGGCTGTTCCGTACGGTGGGCGATGAGCGCGCACCACGCCGTCAGCAGCACGGTGGACGGCAGACCGCCGGTGCGTTCCGCCACGAGCGCGAGCGCCCGCGCCCCCCGCCGCGACCGGAGGGTGAGCTGCGGGGCGCGCACCTCGGTGCCCTCGGCGCCCGGTTCCGCGAACATCGCCTGGGGCCCGGTGCGGATGATCCGCTCCCAGTACCGCAGCGACGCCTCCGACTTCCTGCGCCCGGCCGGGCTCGCCTCCTCGGCTGCCAGGCCGAGCGGGGTGAGGGCGGTGACGGGAGGGAGCGCGTGTCCGGCGAGCAGCGCCAGAAACTCCTCCTTGAGGACGGCGAGCGCGCTGACGTCGGTCACGGCGTGGCTCGCCGCGAGGGCCACGAAGACGGGCGCGCCGGCGAGGGCGACGAGGGAGATGCGGAGGGGGAAGTCCCGGTCGAGGTGGAACCGTTCGGCGCGGGCCCGGCGGGCCAGTGACTCGGCGTACGCGGCGGCGTCAGCGGGAAGTGCCGCGTGGTCGAGCACGGTGACGGTGAACTCACCCTTCCGGGCCACCACTTGCTCATCCGGCACGCTGCCCGCGCTGTGCGGGGACGTCGTGTGCGCGAACGTCGTGCGCAGCGCCTCGTGCCGTACCGTCAGCGCGCGCAGGGCGTCGACGGCCGTCTCCGTCGTCGTGGCCGCGGGAACCGGCCACAGGTCGTGGATGTTGATGTGGGCCGGTTCGTCCCGCAGCATGCAGCGGATCATGTTGGCCTGCCCCATCGTGACGGGGCCCCGGCGCTCCTCGCCGCCTTCGTACGGGACGGTGAGGATGTGTGTGCTCCTCGGGGGCGAGGACACTCGGCTCATGCGATGCCTTTCACGGAATCGTGAAGCGGTTCGGTGCGGTCGTGCGGACGGCTCGCGTGGGTCAGGGCCTCCCACGCGTCGGTCAGGAGGGCGAACTCCTCCATGTCCCGCCGGGCCTCGTCGAGGAGCCGGTCGCGGCGGGCGGCGAGGAGCTCCGCGGCCGTGGCGTAGCGGCCGCCGAGGGCGCGGTACGAGCGGTCGAGGACGTCGAGCCGTGCGGTGTGCTCCGCCCGGTCCACCTGTGTGCCCGTCCTGATCAGCCCGGCGACGGCGGAGGCGCGGACGTGGCCCTCGGGGTCGAGCAGGGTGTCACCGGCTTCCCTCGTCCCGGCGTACACGGCGTCGAAGTGGGGGACGGCGAGGAGGAACTTCGCGAACCGCAGCTGATAGGCGAGGAACCCCGCCTCCGAACGACGCTCGCCTGTATGGAAATTGACGATGTGTCTGTTGTGCAGGACGCCGGGCAGCCGGGCGTCGTGGACCAGGTGGATGAGGAAGTAGTCGCTGCCGATGGTGTCGGTGGCGGGCGGCAGCGGCATCCGGCCGTAGACCTCCCGGTCGAAGGCGATGTTGCACATGTCCACCCGCGTCGGACTGACGCTCGTCAGCGTGGTGCGGTCGGCCGTGAACGCGGCGGTTCCGGCGCCCCGGAAGGACTCGTCGATCAGGTTCCTGCGCCAGATCTCCGGATAGCCGGGCGGGATCGACAGGCCGACGACGTCCTCGTAGACGGCGGGGTCGAGCCGGCGGATCTCCGCGACGTCCACGGACATCTCGCCGACGAAGGAGCCGCCGACCATGGCCACAGGCCGGCCCGCGCAGGCGGGGTCGAGTCTGCTCCGGGACACCAGACCGGCCACGTCGGCGGCCGGCCGCCCCAGGGCGGTGAGTTCGTGGTGGAGGGGGAAGACCGGTTCGCCGTCCAGGTACTGGTAGCGGCTGTCCGAGTCCCTGCGGTGTACCGACGTGCAGCCCAGCGCCTCCGCCACGAGGAAGGCGCGGTCGGTGCAGGCCCCGTAGGACACGCGGTCCGGCAGCAGCAGGCCGAGGATCCGGTCCGGTTCCGCGACGCCGGACCTGGCGATCACCTCCCGCAGGAGGATCCGCTGCTCGTCCTCGTCGAGGTGGTGCACGATCACCCCCGGTGCCGGGGGCAGCGCGGCCACCGCCTTCCGGTGCTCGGCGAGCACCGGGGCGTCCGAGGAGTCCAGGACGAGGAGGCGCACCTCTACGCCGAAACGGCGGGCGCCGTAGGCGGCTTCCTCGGCCACGGCCCTGATGGTCGCGGCGCAGGCCCGGTCGGTGGGAAGGGTCAGACAGACACGGCGCACGCCGGCTCCCCGCCCTGTCCGGAGGTGCCCTGGCCCGAGTCGCCGGCCGCGGTCCACGACGTGAGTCCGAGCAGGCGGCTGCCCAGTTCGTTCAGGGTGGCGGTGGGGTACCGCTCGGACTCGTGGAGGACGGGGTCGCCCACCAGGGTCCGGTTCCAGCGCGGAGTCCGCAGATGACGCCAGGCGTCGACGCGGGACCGCCTCAGCCGCTCGTGCTCCTCCAGGGCGGGCATCATCGACAGGTACTGGACGGCCCGCACCTGGTCACGGGAGGTGTTGCGTGCCACGCCGTGGGCGAGCAGCCCGTTCCAGATGAGCAGGTCGCCGGGGCGCAGATCGGGCCGTACGACGGGGTACTCGGTCCGGTCCACGTCCGGGCGGAGGGGGTCCCGGTCGGCCGGCCGGCCGACCTTCCACTCCTCGAACCGGCGGAACAGTTCGGGGCAGCACTGGAATCCGCCGGACTCGGGCCGGGTGTCGTTGAGCGCGATGATCCCCTGTACCCGCTGCGGCGGGACGCCGAGCGTGGTGTCGATGTCCCAGTGCAGCTCGATGTCGAAGCCCCGGTCCGTCGGTTCGATCAGGGCGCGGTCGCGGTTCCTGATGTTGGGCGGGTTGAGGTTGAGCCGGTCCTGGGTGACCCACAGCTCCTCGGAGTCCCAGACGTCGACGAAGGCGTCGTAGACCCGCTGGGCCTGCCGGTTGTCCCAGAGCAGCTGGTGGTGGTACGCCTCCACGAAGCCGTAGACGTGCAGCTGCCGGTCCAGCTCGGAACGGAACGGCCGGTCCTCGTACCAGCTGTCCGGCGCGTCCGGGTCGAGGCCCTGGAAATCCCATGCGAAGTCGAGCAGCCGCTTCGCGGCCTCCGCCGGGACCGCCTCGCGGACGATGACGTAGCCGTACGTCTGCCAGTGGGCGAAGTCCTCGTCGGACAGCACGCGCAGCGGCCGCGTCTTCGTCAGCTCCCGCAGGGTGGTCTGGGCGAGGTAGGACTCGCCGTCCGCGCTGAAGTACGGCCGGTCCGTGGCCGCCCGGTGGAGACGGGGGCGGGGGCGGCGGGGAGCGGGTGTCGTCATGTGGTCCCTCCAGAGGCGGGGGCCGGTGGGCAGCACGCGGCGGCCCTCGGCGGAGGACCGGTGGCGGACGGCACGGATGGACGGATGCGGTGGCCGGGGGTCGGACGGCCCCGCCGATCAGAAGAATTGGTTTAGACCAGGGTCGTTGTCAAGTGCCTTCTCGATATGCGGAGTTACGTGCGCCCCGGGAGCCGAATCGCGTGTGGCCGAGATGTGACGACCCGAGGGGGTTGGTCTAGACAACTAGCGCCGGGCTGTCCTAGGGTCCCCCTGCGCAGTCCGGTCCCTGAGGAATCATCAGGAGGCTTCTTCGCCGTGTCGTGGTCGACGAGGACCCCACGTCTCGACTGTTCGCCCACGCCCAGAGGGAGCGGTTCTCCATGAGTACACCCAGCACCACGGTTCTGCCCGACGGCGGCCTGAAGAGCCCCGGTGCGGGCCTGATCACGCTCGATCCGGTCCGCACCGCGCTGCTGCACGGCCTGGACGCCCTGCTCACCGGGCTCGCCGCACAGCTCTCCGCGCCCGAGGTCGTCGGCCCGCCCCTGCTGTCCCTGGACGGCCTGGCGCGACTCGACTTCTTCCGCAACTTCCCCCATCTCGGCGTCTCGGCGGGGCGGTTCGGCCCGGACGCCCTCGACGGACTCGCGGCCGGCGACACACCGGGAGAGCTGCCGCTGCGGCCGACCGGCTACCTGCTGCCGTCCGCCACCTGCTACGGGCTCCTGCTCTCCCTGGAGGGCCGGGACGTCGGCGAGGGAGGTCTCCGCCTCTCCGCCGCCGGCCGCTGCTTCCGCAACGAGACCCACTACGACGGGCTGCGCCGGCTGTGGGGCTTCCACATGCGCGAGGTCCTGTACCTCGGCACCAAGCACGGAGCGGTCGAACACCTGGAGAAGGGCGCCGGGTTCGTCCTGGAGACGGCCGCACGCCTCGGCCTGGAGCTGAACCGGGCCGTGGCCGACGACCCGTTCTACGACAAGGGCGGCTCCCGCGCCCGCCTGATGGCCCTCGACCCGGTCAAACACGAGTTCTGCGCACCCGACGGCACGGCGATCGCCTCCGTCAACCGGCACCGCAACTTCTTCGGCGAGCGGCTCGACATCCGAGCCGGCTCCGAAGGTCCGGCGTACAGCGCGTGCGTCGCTTTCGGCGTCGAGCGCTGGGTCCACGCCATGATCCTCACCCACGGCACCCCCGAACGGGCCCTGGACCGGCTCCGCGACGCCAGCCCCTGAGCCGCGGCCCCGCCACCAGGGGGTGCCCTGTCGATCCGGTCTGATCGACAGGACACCCCCTGGAGCCCCACGTATCCCGCACGAGACGTAAGGAGCGACCCCTCCCATGGAACGCATCGCCGCGTGGCTTCACGAGAAGAACCCCGGCCTCGACGGCCCGATCGACGCCGACGAGGATCTCATCGAGGCACGGCTCATCGACTCGATGGACTTCCTGGAGTTCATCGACCTCCTGGAAGACCTCTCCGGCACCAGCATCGACCTCCAGGACGTCACCATCGACGACTTCCGTACGCTCGGCCGCGTCCGGCAGCGCTTCCTGAGCGCCGCCGGGTGACCGTCGGCCCGGCGGCGGGCCGGGACGGCTCCCACCGCACGGGCCTGGCCGTGGTGGCGACCACCCGGGAGGTCCTCGATCGCCCGGAACTGCACGAGGGCCTGCTCGCGCCCTGGGAACGGCGCCGGCTCGCGGCGACACGGCTCCCGGGCCGCCGCGACGACGTGCTGGCCGCCCGGCTCCTCGTCAGGCTGTGCGTGGCCGGCTTCACCGGCCTGCCGTGGACCGAGGCGGCCCCGGCCCAGCTCTGCCCCGGGTGCGGACGGCACGGACACGGGCGCCCGTACCTGCCGGGTCACCCCGGAGTGGGAGTCAGCCTCAGCCACGCCGACGGCCTGGTCGCGGCGGCTGTCGGGCCGGGGGCCGTGGGCATCGACGTCGAGCCCTCGGCACGCCGGCCCGGCCCCCTCCGGGCCCTCCGCCGCCTGCTGCCAGAGACCGACCTCCGCGACGCCGCCGCCCAGCCGGACCCCGGCCCGGCGCTGCTGCGGCTGTGGGTGCGCAGGGAAGCCGAACTGAAGGCCGGCGGGGCCGGGCTCACCGGTCAGGACGGCCTCGGCCCGCTCACCGGCGGGGCCTGCCTCCCCGGTCGGGCCGGCCTCGGGCTGCTCGTATGGACGGACGACGACCGGGCCGCCGTGGCGGCGGTGGCCAGTGAGGCCCCCACGACGGTCCGCTCCCTCTGGAGCTGAGCCGCGGCGCGGTCCCGGCGCGCGGGTAGCGGTAGGGGAAGCGCGGCCCGTCGGGGCCCCGGTCGGCCGAATACCGCGCGCGTGTCGGGCGAATGTCGGTGCCCCGGTGTGGCCAGGAGCGTGCTCGGTGGTAGGTCGTTCGCCATGCGGCCAGGCACAACTCCGACGGTGACCCCTTTCCTTCGTACGGCCGCCGCCTACGCGTGGCGGCTGCTGATCGTCGGCGTGCTCGTCTACAGCCTGTTCGCGGTGCTCGGGCGGTTCCACGAGATCGGCGTGGCCCTGTTCCTCGGCCTGGTGATCACCGCGCTGCTGCGGCCCGTCGCCGACGTGGTGGCCCGGGGACTGCCCAGGCCGGCCGCGGTCGCCCTCACCCTGCTCGGGAGCATCGCGTTCGTCCTCGGCGTGCTCACGCTGGTCGGCGAGGCGGTGGCGGGCGAGCGGACGACCCTGGTGCGCGAGTTCCGCGAGGGCGTCGGCCGGATCGAGGACTGGCTGGAGCGGCCGCCGTTCCGGATGGACCCGGGGGCGCTGTCCGACCTCCAGGCCAAGGCCGGCGAGTTCGTCTCCAGTCACCGGTCGACCCTGGTCAGTGAGGCACTGAGCGGCGCCGGCCATGTGGTGGCCGTCCTGACCACGCTGGCCCTCGCGCTGTTCTCCGCGGTGTTCTTCGTCCACTCGGGGGACCGCCAGTGGGCCTGGTTCCAGGAGCAGCTGCCCCGCTCGGTCCGTGACCGGGTGGCGGTCGGCGGACGCGCGGCCTGGCGTACCTTCACCGGCTACACCCACGGGATCGTGCTGGTGGCGGCCGCGAACGCGGTGCTCGTCGGCCTCGCGCTGTGGCTCCTCGGCGTCCCCCTCGCGGTGCCGCTCGCGCTGCTGGAATTCCTGGCCGCGTTCGTCCCGCTGATCGGCTCGCCGGTCGCCCTCGCGGTCGCCGCCGTCGTGGCGCTGGCGTCGCAGGGGCCGGTGGTCGCGGCGATCGTGATCGCCCTCATCGTCGTGATGGGCCAGATCGAGGGACACCTTCTGCACCCGCTCGTCATGAGCTGGGCCGTACGGCTCCACCCGCTGGTGGTGGCGGTCTCGGTCATCGCGGGCTCGATCGCCGCCGGCATCGTGGGCGCCGTGGTGGCCGTGCCGCTGGTCTCCGTGGTGTGGTCGGTCCACACGGCGCTGCGGAAGGCCCGTGGGGCGGCCGCGGAGGAGCTGACCGCGAAGGAGTGACCGGACCGCGCGCCAGGGGTCCGGGCCGCTGTCCGCCGTCGTCCGTCCTCGTGCGGGGTCTTGCGCGCCGCCGCGGCTCTCTCTACTCTCCCGGCCAATGGTTAGGAATATTTCCTAACCATTGACCATGGAGGGAAAGGGAGTTGTCATGCGTCGACGAAGCGTCTCGCTTCTCGGGCTCGCCGGTCTGCTGGCGTTGCCCCTGACGGTGATGCCACAGGCCCAGGCAGCCGACGGCCTGGTGTCCACCGGGAAGGCGGTGACGTCCTCGTCCGTCGAGACCTCGGCCTACGGGCCCGGACTCGCGGTGGACGGGAACAGAACCACCCGCTGGGCGAGCCTCGAAGGGGTCGACCCCCAGTGGATCCGCATCGACCTCGGGGCCACCCACACGATCTCCCGCGTCAAGCTCGACTGGGAGGTCGCCTACGGCAAGACGTACCGGATACAGACCTCGGCCGACGGAACCACCTGGACCGACGTCTACTCCACCACCGCGGGCGACGGCGCCACCGACGACCTGACGGTCTCCGGCAGCGGACGCTACGTCCGGATGTACGGCACCGGGCGCGGCACGCCGTACGGCTACTCCCTCTGGGAGTTCGAGGTGTACGGCGCGCCCACCGGCGGCGGAGGCGGCGGGACGGCCGTTCCCTTCGGCAGCCACCTCAAGCCCTACGCCGCCGGCATCCTGAAGCCCTCCGGCTCCCAGGCCACGAACGACCAGAAGGTCGTCGACTACTACAACAGGTGGAAGGCCGCCTTCGTCCGGCAGAACTGCGGCAACGGCTGGTACCAGGTCATCTCGCCCGACGCCGACCACCCGTACGTCGCCGAGGCCCAGGGCTACGGCATGGTCGTCACCGCGACCATGGCGGGCGCCGACCCCGACGCCAAGAAGATCTTCGACGGCCTGGTCAAGTGGAAGATCGACCACCCGTCCTCCATCAACCCGAACCTGCTCGCCGCCGAACAGGACGCCTCCTGCAAGAGCGTCAACGGCGGTGACGGCGCCACCGACGGCGACATGGACGTGGCGTACGGCCTGCTCCTCGCCGACAAGCAGTGGGGCAGCGCCGGCACCTACGACTACAAGGACCTCGCGCTCAAGCACATCGCCGCGATCAAGAAGGACGAGCTCAACCCGACGACCAAGCTCCTGAAGCTCGGTGACTGGAGCAGCTCAGGCGACCAGTACTACTGGATCTCCCGCACCTCGGACTGGATGGCCGACCACTTCCGCGCCTTCCGTACGGCCTCCGGGGACACGACCTGGGACGCGGTGCGCGGCGCGCACCAGGCCCAGATCTCCCGGCTCCAGTCGACCTACGCCTCCGGCACCGGACTCCTCCCCGACTTCGTCGTCGACACCGACACCACGCCCAGGCCCGCCCCGGGGAAGGTGCTTGAGGACGTCAACGACGGCGCCTACTGGTGGAACGCCTGCCGCACCCCGTGGCGCATCGCCGACGACGCCGTGACCAGCGGCGACGCCACCTCGCTCGCGGCGGCGCGGAAGCTGAACAGCTGGATAAAGACGAAGACCGGCGGCGACCCGAACAAGATCGCCATCGGCTACCAGCTCAACGGCACCCCGATCTCCTCGGGCAGCGAGGCCGCCTTCTTCGCCCCCTTCGCGGTGGCGGCGATGACCGACCCCGGCAGCCAGGCCTGGCTCGACGCCCTGTGGAACAAGATGCTGGCCACCCCGATCGACACCAGCAGCTACTTCTCCGCGAGCATCCAGCTCCAGGTCATGATCACGGCCTCGGGCAACCACTGGGTCCCCTGATCCGGCGGGCAGGCCCCGGACTCCTGGCCTCCCGGATCAGGCCGGGCGGGCGGACAGCGCCCTGAGGTAGCCGGACAGGGCCGCCGTGGTGCCGCCGAGCGGGAACCGGGCGGCGAGCTGCCCGTCAGGGCGTACGACGAAGCCGGCGGCGCCGTCGGGGGCGTACAGCCGGTCGAACTCCCCGTCGGCGTCCCGGTACGCGGGAACGCCGGCGGGCGGGGGAGCCGCGGGGCCCCCGGCTCCCCGGGGCAGTACCGCGAGGACGGTCAGGGGCCGGAGCGGATCGCCCCAGGCCCGCCTCGCGTCCGCCGCCGCCCCCGCCAGGGCGGCGGCATCGGCCCCGAACAGCAGGACGACGTGCCCCGGGCGTCCGCGCAGGACATCGAGGAGGCGCAGCGGCTGGGCGGCGATCGGCGTCGTGAGGCCGGTGCAGTCCGGCGCCCGGTCGCCGGGCTGCGGCGCGTCGAGCGGGCCGTACGGGACACCGGAGAGCGGACCCTCCCGGTAGCCGACGAGGAGCTGGGCCTCCCGGAGGATCAGGGTCCGCCGGTCGTCGGGATCGCTCTCGAAGCCCCGCGTGGCATGCCGGACGGTGCGGCCCACGACCTCCTCGCCCACCGGACGGCGCTCGGCGTCGTAGCTGCCGAGCAGAGCGGACCCGGCCTCGCCGCGCACCACGAGCGCGAGCTTCCAGGCCAGGTTGACGGCGTCCTGGACACCGGTGTTCATGCCCTGCGCGCCGGTGGGCGGATGGATGTGCGCCGCGTCGCCCGCGACGAACACCCGCCCCGCCCCGTAGCGGCCGGCGATGCGGTGGCTGATGCGGAAGACCGACGACCAGCGAAGCCCCGAGAGACGGACGGGGCGCGGAGCCAGCCGGTCGACGACGGCCTGGAGACGGGACAGATCCGGGCCGTCCCCGCCCGCGAGACCGTGCTCGACGCCGTCCGGCGCCTCCCCGGTCCGGGCCGGGGCGGCCAGATCGGGAGGGACCCGCATCGACATCCGGTAGCGGCCCGCTCCCGGCAGCGGGATGCAGACCAGCACGTCATCGGTCGACCCGTCGTCGGCCCGGTGCTCCGAGCGGAGGGCGTACCCGGGGGGCACGTCCCAGTCGGTCTCGGCCACGACATCGCCCAGCATGTACGCCTCGGGGAACGCGCCGCCCTCGAACGGCAGACCCAGCGTCTTGCGCACGACACTGTGCGCGCCGTCGCAGCCGACGAGATAGCGGACCCGAAGCTCCTCGGCGGCCCCCGACGCGGTGCGCAGGCGCGCGGTCACGCCGTCCGGGTCCTGGTCGAACCCCAGCAGCTCGGTGCCGCGTTCGATGACCGTGCCGCGGCCGGCGGCGTACTCCTCCAGGAGACGTTCGGTCTCGTACTGCGGCAGCGCGGCGAATCCGTACGGCACCTCGGGGGGCAGCTCCAGGTCGAGCCGCGCCACCTCCCGGCCGTTCACGTACGTCAGTTGGCCGCGCATCGGGACGGCGGCCTCCAGGACGGCACGCACCAGACCCATCCGGTCCCACAGCTCCAGGGTGCGCGGCTGGATCCCGACCGCCTTCGCGTACGGCAGCCGGGCCGGCAACCGGTCCACGAGGCGGCAGCGCACCCCGTGGCGGCGGAGCTCCCCGGCCGCGCTCAGACCGACAGGGCCCGCGCCCACGATCAGGACATCGGTGGTGGTGCCGGTGCGCGCCACGGGCGCCTCCCGTCCTCGTCGGCCTCCGGCCGGGTCCCGCCTTCCATGGTCGCCCGCGGCGGTACGTTCGGCCAGCCGTGCGATCGGCGCCGCGTCCGCACGCCCGGCCGCGCGCGCAGGCGGGTCGGGACCGGCTTCCGTCGTGCCCGTGCCCGTACGGAACCGGAGAAGGGCGCCCGGCGTCCCTCCCGGGCATGAGCGAGAACCTGTCACACCCGGAGGACGACGGCGCTGACGACGACCGGGCGCAGAGCGCCGTCGGCTGTCTGCTCGCCGTCACCGGGATCGTCGTCGCCGGGTTGTTCGCGCTGCCCCGGGCCTCGTTCAGCATCGAAGGCGGATTCGAGGCGCATGCCCGGGACTGGAGCGTCATCCTCGTCGACGTCCCGCTGATCCTCCTCGCGGGCGCCCTCGTCCCGCCCTTGACCTGGGCGGCGGCGTCACACCGCCTCCGCCCGTGGGCGGCGCTGCTCGTCTGCGTCGCCGTCGCCGGGCTCGGCCTCTGGGGCATCGCGGCCGTGTGGCACCCCCGGCAGGCACCCGACCCGGGTTACGGGCCCGGCATCTGACGGCGCCTCGCCGGGAGGTACCGCGCCGGACGGCACCGCCTCGGGCGGTGACCCCGGCACCCCGGCGACCCCGCCGGAGCGTCATGGACGCCCCGGGTCACGCCACCGCGTCACCGGTCCCACGGCTCTCCACGACACCTCGGGCGATGCCGAGGTCGACGAGGTCCTGGGGGCGGAGGCGCAGGTCGTCCGCCGTCGCGGCGGCGTCCTCCGGCGGCCGTTTCAGGATGGACGCGGCGGCCTCCGGGGCGATGACCGAGAAGTAACTGTCGGGCGTGGCCCAGAGGTTGCCGGGGGCGGCGAGGGCGAGCGCGCCGCCCGAGCCGCCCTCGCCGATGAGGAGGGACGTGACGGGGACGCGCGCGGAGGCGACGGCGGCGAACAGGTCGGCGATCGCGGGGCCCGCGCCCGCGTGTTCCGCCGCCGGGTCGTTGGCCGCCCCCGGCGTGTCGATGAGGGTGAGGACCGGGATCCCCAGCCGCTCGGCGAGCCGCACCAGCCGGGCGGCCGTACGGAAGCCGGCCGGGCGGGTCGCCGTACCGCACTGCGCGGCGTAGGCGACGGTACGGCCGTCGGCGAGCCGGCCGAAGCCGCACCGCATCCCCGGGTCGACGCCTCCGCAGCGGTCGCCGGAGAGCTCCTCCCGTACGGGGACGTACGCGTCGAGGTAGGCGGCGGCCCGGGGCCGCTCGGGGTGCCGGGCGCGCGCCACGGCCTCCCGGCCGCTCGTGGCGGGCGGCATGCCCGGGGCGACGAGCGCCCACGGCGGCGGCACGGGGCCCTCGGCCGGGCGGGTGAGCAGCGAGAGCCAGCGGCCCAGGGTGTCGCGCAGCGCGGCGGGAGACACGACCGCGTCGATGTGCCCGTGGGCGAGCTGCGCCTCGGCGGTGTACGCGAGGGGGTCGGCGTCCGGCGGGCGGACGCGGGAGCCGGCGAAGCCGACCTGGGCGCCGGGCAGCGCGAGGACCACATCGGACCCGGCGCCGAGCGTGGCCCAGCCGCCGCCCGTCGTCGGATTCCGCAGGACGGCGATCTGCGGCAGACCGGCGGCCCGGGTCAGCTCCGACTCGCGGGCCAGCAACTGGAGTTGGAGGAGGGCCCGCATGCCCTCGTGCATACGGCTGCCGCCCGTGGCGGGCAGGACGACCACGGGCAGTCGCCGTGCGCGGGCCAGCGCGTGGGCCGCGGCGGCGCGTGCCCCCGTCCGCTCCCCGAGGGAACCGCCGAGGAAGCCGAACTCGAACGAGATCAGCACCACGGGCACGCCGCCGACCACGCCCGTTCCGCAGACCACCGATTCGGTCTCCCCGGTACGGGCGGAGGCGCGCGCGTGAGCCGCCGAGTAGCCGGGCCAGCCGATCGGCCCGTCGTCGGCCAACGGCCCTTCGGTGAAGGGGAGTTCGGTGAAGTCGCCGCCGGTGACGAGGGTGATCGCCTCGCGTGCCGTCGTCGGTTCGCTCATGGAGTGGCCTCGCAGCTCGTCGCCGGAGCGGGGGAGGGGCGGCCGGGACAGGTGTGCCGCCCGGTGCGTGCGCCCTCCACCGTACCGCCCTGCCGTGTGCCACCACCGGCCGCCCACCACCGCCACCCGGCAACCGGCCGGCGTCTCCACCACGAACGGGTCCGACCGGCGGGCGACGGCCCGCCGCCACGGCTCCGTCGGCGAGTTCGGCCGAGCCCACCCCCGGCCCCCGCCGTATCCCGCCCCGAGGGGCGAGGCGCGGCTCACGCCAGGATGCCGCTCCCGTGCGGCGCGTACAGGTCCAGGAGCCGGACCCGGGTCACATGGAGGCGATGGGCGAGGATCGAACCCACCCAGAACGTGACCGAGGCGCCGAACTCCGTGTCCGAGCGGCACATCGAGCGGACGGCCGGGGCGTTGAACTCGTACGCCCGTACCGGAGTCATCGCCTCGGCCCCCGACTGGCACAGATACGGCGGGAACAGCCACGACAGACCGACCAGCTCTCCGTGGCGCAGTGTCTCGATCACGGGCGCCCCGCGGCCCGGCACCTTCGCGTCGAGCGTCACCGCGCCCGTCTTCACGATCCAGAACCGGTCGGCGTGCTGCTGCTCCTCGAACAGCCGGTGACCGGAATCGAAGTACACGTCCTCGGCGAAGGCCATCAGGCGCTCCCGGTGCTCCGGCGGCAACGTGCTGACCTTGGGTGCGGCACTGCTCATGGCGGACCCTCCTCGCGCGCTCGGCTCCACCCCCAGTGTCCGCCAGCCCGACCCGGCGCGCGCCCGCTCCCGGCCGTACGCTCCCGCAGGTCACGCGGGCGCCCCGGTCACCCACCGGTACGTACCCTCACCCTCCGCGCACCCCGTCTCCGGAGTGCGGCGCGGGGACGGAGGGCGGAGCATGAACGTGAGGAGAGCGGCAAGCGGGGGCGTGAGCCAGGAGGGTGCCATGCCCGTCCCGGAAGGCGGCGACACACTCGTCGAGCTGCGTGGCGTCGACAAGCATTTCGGCACCCTGCACGTCCTGCAGTCCATCGACCTGACGATCCACCGCGGCGAGGTCGTGGTCGTCATCGGGCCGTCGGGCTCGGGGAAGTCGACGCTCTGCCGTGCGATCAACCGTCTGGAGACCATCGACAACGGCGAGATCGTCGTCGACGGGCGCCCCCTGCCCGCCGAGGGACGGGAACTCGCGGCCCTGCGGGCCGACGTCGGCATGGTCTTCCAGTCCTTCAACCTCTTCGCGCACAAGACGGTGCTCGACAACGTCACCCTGGGCCTGATCAAGGTCCGCAAGAAGGACCGGAAGGAGGCCGAGAAGCGTGCCCGCGCGCTCCTCGACCGCGTCGGCGTCGCCTCGCAGGCGGAGAAGTACCCGGCGCAGCTCTCCGGCGGCCAGCAGCAGCGCGTGGCGATCGCCCGCGCCCTCGCCATGGATCCGAAGGTGATGCTCTTCGACGAGCCGACGTCCGCGCTCGACCCCGAGATGATCAACGAGGTCCTCGAGGTCATGCGGCAACTCGCCCGGGACGGCATGACGATGGTGGTGGTCACCCATGAGATGGGCTTCGCCCGGTCGGCCGCCAACCGGGTCGTCTTCATGGCCGACGGCCGGATCGTCGAGGAGACGACCCCGGACGAGTTCTTCAACAACCCGCGCAGCGACCGTGCCAGGGACTTCCTGTCCAAGATCCTCCACCACTGAGCCGCGGCGCCCACCGAGCCACGGCCGCCGTCCGACCAGCAGCCCCAGGGGTGATCCTCATGATCATGAACCCGATCAGGACCGGCAGGGCCGCCGTGGCCGTCGCCGCGGCCGTCGTCCTCTCCGTCACCTCCGCAGGATTCGCGAACGGAGCGGCCGGCGGGGTGCCACGCGACCACGGCGGAGACAAGATCACCGTCGGCATCAAGTTCGACCAGCCGGGCATCGGCCTGAAGACACCCGACGGCACCTACACCGGCTTCGACGTCGACGTGGCGACGTACATCGCCAAGGAACTCGGCCACGACCCGTCCGACATCGTGTGGAAGGAGGCCAAGAGCGCGGACCGGGAGACGCTGCTCCAGCGCGGTGACGTGGACTTCATCGCGGCCTCGTACTCGATCAACGACGAGCGGGCCGAGAAGGTCGACTTCGCCGGCCCCTACCTCCTCGCCCACCAGGACGTGCTGATCCGCGCCGACGACGACTCCATCAAGAAGCCGTCCGACCTGAACAACAAGAAGCTCTGCTCGGTCACCGGCTCGACGTCCGCGCAGAACGTCAAGGACGACATCGCCCCCGACGCCCAACTCCAGGAGTACGGCGGTTACTCCGAGTGCCTGACCGGACTCGAGAACGGTGTCATCGACGCCCTCACCACCGACGACTCCATCCTCGCGGGCTACGCCTCACAGAGCCAGTTCAAGGGCAAGTTCAAGCTCGGCGGCTTCAAGATGAGCAACGAGAACTACGGCATCGGCGTCCAGAAGGGCAGCGACCTCAAGGGCAGGATCAACACGGCCCTGGAGAAGATGGTCGACGACGGCTCCTGGGAGGCGGCGGTGAAGAAGAACTTCGGCCCCGCCGGCTACCGGAGCGAACCCGCTCCGAAGATCGGCGTCGTCGTCGAGTGAGTGGGTCGTCGTGTTCGACTTCCTGCAGGGGTACGACCTGCTCGGAGCCTTCTGGGTGACGGTGCAGCTCACCGTCTACTCGGCGATCGGCTCCCTCGTCTGGGGGACGCTCCTGGCCGCCATGCGCGTCAGCCCCGTCCCCCTCATGCGGGGCTTCGGCACCGTCTACGTCAACGTCGTCCGCAACATCCCCCTCACCGTCATCATCGTCTTCACCTCGCTCGGCCTCTTCCAGACCCTCGGCGTCAGCATGGGCGCCGACCGCTTCACCACCATCAACTTCCGGCTCGCCGTCCTCGGCCTCACCGCGTACACCAGCGCCTTCGTCTGCGAGGCGATCCGCTCCGGCATCAACACCGTCCCCCTCGGCCAGGTCGAGGCCGCCCGCGCCATCGGGCTCGGCTTCCCCCAGGTCCTGCGCCTGATCGTGCTCCCGCAGGCCTTCCGCTCGGTCGTGGGGCCCCTGGCCAACGTCCTCATCGCCCTCACCAAGAACACCACGGTGGCCGCCGCCATCGGTGTCGCCGAAGCCGCCCTCCTCATGCGCGAGATGATCGAGAACGAGGCCCAGCTCATCCTCATCTCCGCGATCTTCGCGGTCGGCTTCATCTGCCTCACCCTCCCCACCGGCCTCATCCTCGGCTGGGTGGCCAAGAAGGTGGCGGTGAAACGGTGAAGACCCGGCCCACCGTCCTCTACGACGTCCCCGGACCCCGGGCCCGCCGGCGCAACCTCCTGTGGACCCTCGTCTTCCTGGTCGCGCTCGCCGCCGTGGTGTGGTGGGTCGTGGTGAGCCTCGCCGACAAGAACCAGCTCGAATGGGCCAAGTGGGAGCCCTTCTTCACCGACGCACGCGTCTGGGAGACATACGTCCTGCCCGCCCTGAAGAACACCGTCATCGCCGCCGCGCTCGCCATGGTGATCGCCCTCCCCCTCGGCGCCCTCCTCGGCATCCTCCGGCTCTCCGACCACCGTGCCGTACGCGCCGGGGCCGGCACCGTCGTCGAGCTCTTCCGGGCCATCCCCGTCCTGATCCTGATGCTCTTCGCCAACGCCGCCTACTCCGAGTTCACCGACATCAGCCCCGACACCCGCCCCCTGTACGCCGTCGTCACCGGACTCGTCCTCTACAACGCCTCCGTCCTCGCCGAGGTCGTCCGCGCCGGCATCCTCGCCCTCCCCGCGGGCCAGACCGACGCGGCGAAGGCCATCGGCATGCGCAAGGGCCAGACCATGACGCACGTGCTCCTCCCGCAGTCGGTCACCGCCATGCTGCCCGCGCTCGTCAGCCAGCTTGTCGTCATCGTCAAGGACACCGCGCTGGGCGGCGCGATGCTCGGCTTCTCCGAACTCCTCGCCTCCGTCCGCCCGCTCAGTGCCAACTACGGCGCCAACACGATCGCCTGCTTCACCGTCGTCGCCGTGATCTTCGTCGTCCTCAACTTCGCGCTCACCACCTTCGCCTCCTGGCTCGAAGGGCGGCTGCGGCGCGGCAAGAAGTCCACGGGCGCGGTCGTCGGAGCCGGGGCGGTCGAAGAACTCGCGACCCCCGGCGAGCACCTGGACGGCCACGGCACACCGCCCGGCACCCGCTGAGGCTGCGCCGCCCGGGTGACAGCACCCATCCAGGCGCCGGCGCGTGCCGAAGTACCCACCATGAGAACCACCAGGACCGCACGGGACACCACACCCGAGCCCACCCGTACCGACCGTCTCCTCGCCGCACTCGGCGGCCTCGTCGCCGCGTACGTCTCGCTCGCCGTCGCGGACCTCGTCGCCTCCCGCGTACGACCCGAGGCGGGCCCCGTCCTCGCCATCGGAGACGCCGTGGTGGACCGGACCCCGGCGGCCCTCAAGGACTGGGCGATCCGCACCTTCGGCGAGGCGGACAAGGCCGTCCTCCTGCTGGGCATCCTCGCCGTCCTGGCGGTCATCGCCCTCGGGATCGGACTGCTCGCGCTCCGCCACCGGCTGCTCGGTGCCGCGGCCGTGGGCGTCTTCGGTCTCCTCGGCGCCCTCGGCGCCGTCTCCCGCCCCGACTCGGACTCCGCCCTCGACGCCGTGCCCTCCCTCGTCGGAGCCACCGCCGGAGCGGCCCTCCTGTACGTCCTCACCGGCCTCCTCCGCGCTCCGAGAGCCGGAGGCGCTCGTACGGACCGGCGGCGCTTCCTGATCGTCGCCGCCTCCACCGGACTCGCCGCGACCGGCGCCGCCGCCCTCGGCCGGACGGTCGCCTCGCCTGCCGAGGAGGACGCCGTCGCCTCCCGCGCGGCCGTACGCCTGCCCCGCCCCGACTCCCCGGCACCGCCCGTCCCCGCCGGAGCGCAGCTCGGGGTCCCCGGCATCAGCCCCTTCGTCACCCCCAACCGCGACTTCTACCGCGTCGACACCGCGCTCGTCGTCCCCAAGGTCGACGCCGGCCGCTGGCGGCTGCGGCTGCGCGGCAGCGGCGTACGCGAGGAACTCACCCTCACCCTCGGGGACCTCATGGCCCGCAGGACCGTGGAGCGCGACATCACCCTCGCCTGCGTCTCCAACGAGGTCGGCGGCCCCTACGTCGGCAACGCCCGCTGGCTGGGCGTCTCCCTCGCGGACCTGCTCCGCGAGGCCGGCGTACGCCCGCCGTCCGAAGGCGGGCCCGCCGACCAGCTCGTCGCCCGCTCCGTCGACGGCATGACGATCGGCACCCCGGTCGAGGAGATCATGGACGGCCGTGACGCCCTCCTCGCCTTCGGGATGAACGGCGAACCCCTGCCCTTCACCCACGGCTTCCCCGTCCGCATGATCGTCCCCGGCCTCTACGGGTACGTCTCCGCCTGCAAGTGGATCGAAGCGATCGAGCTCACCACCTTCGACGCCTACGACGCCTACTGGGTCCCGCGCGGCTGGGCCGCCCGGGCACCCGTGAAGACGCAGTCGCGCATCGACACCCCCCGCCCCTTCGGCCGCCCCGCGGCCGGCACCGTCATGGTCGCCGGGGTCGCCTGGGCACAGCACCGGGGCATCCGCCGCGTCGAGGTGCGGATCGACGAGGGCCCCTGGCAGGACGCCCGGCTCGCCGCCGAGGACAGCCGCGACACCTGGCGCCAGTGGACGTACCCCTGGACGGCCACCCCCGGCCGGCACACCCTCACCGTCCGCGCCACCGACGCCACCGGCACCACCCAGCCCGAACGGCGCACCGGCACCATGCCCGACGGGGCGCAGGGGTGGCACTCGGTCGTCGTCACGGTCGAAGGCCCGTGACGACCGTCCCGGGGCGGGCGGCGCGTGGCGGCCGCCGTGGACCGAGGGCGCGTAACGAAGCCGCACCGTACGCCCGTTCGCGGTCCTCATGAGGGAGACTGCTCCCGTGCGTGGACATCTGCCGGACGAGAACCCCGGTTTCGTGGGACGCCGCACGGAACTGGAGCGCCTCTCCACCGCCTTGGCGGAGCACCGCCTCGTCACCGTGACCGGCGTCGGGGGAGTCGGAAAGACCCGGCTCGCGCTGCGCGCCGCGCACCGCGCCGCCGACCGCCACCCGGACGGCGCCTGGTGGACCGACCTCACCCCGCTCGACGGCGACCGGCTCCTGGTCGCACTCGTCGCCGACTCCGTCGACCTGTCCGACCACACACCGGGCATGGCGACCACCGGCCTCTGCCGCCGGCTAGCCGACGACCGGCTGCTGCTCGTCCTCGACTCCTGTGAGCACCTGGCCGAACCCTGCGCCCGGCTCGTCACCGAACTCCTCGCCGCGGCCCCCGGACTCACCGTCCTCGCCACGAGCCGGTCCCCCCTCGGCGTCGAAGGGGAGCACGTCGTCGCCCTCGACCCGCTGCCGCCCACCGGACGCGACGCCCTGGAACTGCTGCGGCGGGCCGCCGGGGAGGACTTCCCCGCCGCCGGTCCCGCCGGCGAGATCTGCGTACGCCTCGAAGGCATCCCGCTCGCCCTGGAACTGGCCGCCGCGCAGATCCGCCTCCGGGGCGCCGAAGCCGTCAGGGACCAGCTCGGCACCCGCTTCGACGCCCCGCCGGGCGACCGCTTCGACCTGCTCGTCCACCCCGAGCGGGTGTGGCCGAGCCGCCACCGGACCCTCCGCGCCGCCATCGGCTGGAGCCACGAGCTGAGCGCACCCCTCGAACGGCTCCTCTGGGCCCGCCTCTCCGTCTTCCGCGGCCCCTTCGACCTCGCGTCGGCGACCGCCGTCTGCGGCGGAGGCCCGCTGAACCGGGCGACGCTCCCGGACGCGCTCGCCGGGCTCGTCCGCGCCTCCGTGGTCCGCCCGCGGGACGCCGGCGGCCGGCACCGGATGCTCGACACGATCCGCGCGTACGGGGCGACCTGGCTGGACCGGACCGGCGAGACCGGCACCGTCGCCGACCGGCACGCCGCCCACTTCCGGGGCCTGGCGCGCCGGGCGGAGACCGCGTGGCACGGCGCCCGCCAGCTGCGCTGGTACCGGACGGCCGACACCCACCACACCGACCTGCGCACCGCCCTGGACCGGCTGCTGCGCACCGACCCCGACGCCGCCCTCGACCTTGTCGGCTCCGTCGCCTTCGCCTGGTCCTGCCGGGGCCGCCTGCGCGAGGCCCGCGACGGTCTCGAACAGGCCCTGCTCCTCAGCGAGGCCCGCGGTCGCGTCCGGGCCCGCGCCCTGTGGGCGCTCGGCGTCACCCTCGTCCTCCAGGGCGAGTCCGGCCCCGCCCAGGAGGTCAGCGAGCGCTGCGCCCGCGAGGCGCGGTACGCGGAGCGCACCGAGGACATCTCCGCGTACGGCTCGCCGCGCACAGGGCACGCCGGACGCCCCGGCGACCTGACCCTCGACGCCGCTGCCCTCGCCGGGCTCCTCGCCCTGACCACCGGCCGCCCGATGGCCGCGTACGTCGTCGTGGACCACGTCCTCGCCGCCGTCGAGGGCGGCCCCGCCGACTCCGCCGCCCGGCTCCGCTGCCACCTCGTACGGGTCTTCGCCCTCACCGGCCTCGGCCGGCTCGCCGAGGCCCGCGAGCGGGCGCTCGCCCTGCGCGCCCTCTGCGAGGAACTCGACGAGCACTGGACCCGGACGGCCCTGGAGTACCAGCTGGCCCTCACCGGTCTCCTGGAGGGCGACCCGGTCACCGCCGCGGGCCACGCGCGCGCCATGCTCGAAGGCACCCGGGGGCTCGGCGCGAGCCTCGGCGTGGCCCTCGGACTCGACGTCCTCGCCACGGCCCTCGCGGCCGCCGGTGACGGCGAGCGAGCCGCCGACGTCTCCGGCACCGGGGAGGCCTACTGGCGCTCGACGGGCCAGCCCCGGCGCGGCCTGCCCGGGCTGCGCGCCCTGCGCGAGAAGTACACGGACACGGTCCGCGCGACGATCGGCGAGCCGGCGTACGAGGAGATCTTCGTCCGCGCCCTCACCGGCCCCCCGCAGGACGGCCTCGACCGGGCACTGCGCGACTTCCGGCGGCCTCAGGGGAACAGGACACGCCCCTGAGCGGGCCCCGCGTACGACATGCCCGGCCGCGGGGCCCGGCGCACCATGGGGGCATGGCTCCGCCATGCCTCCTTCCTCCGCCTTGCGATGCACGGCACCGGACGCCGCTCCCTGCTCCGGCCTGATCGACAGGACACCCCTAGGCCGTGTCCGTAAAGTTGGTGGCTCGTTGCTCTGTTCGTGGTGCGTCGACATGAACTGACGGATGAGTCGTGGGCGTTGATCGCTCCGTT
>NZ_JBHVZO010000028.1:0-33049 GCF_042879855.1 Streptomyces sp. NPDC058326
GCCCGGCGCTACCCGTCCATGACCCTGAACCTGCTGCTCACGCCGATCATGCTGCTCCTGCTCTTCGTCTACATCTTCGGAGACGTGATGAGCGCCGGCATGGGCGGCGCCGACCGCGACGCCTACATCGCCTACCTCGTCCCCGGCCTCGTCCTGATGACCATCGGCTCCACCACCATCGGCACCGCCGTCTCCGTCTCCAACGACATGACCGAAGGCGTCATCGCCCGCTTCCGGACCATGGCGATCCACCGCGGATCCGTCCTCGTCGGCCACGTCATCGGCAGCGTCCTGCAGTCCGTCGTCAGCGTCGTCCTCGTCGGCGCCGTCGGCGCGGCCATCGGCTTCCGGTCCACCGACGCCACCGCCGTCGAATGGCTCGCCGCCCTCGGCCTCGTCACCCTCTTCGCCCTGGCGCTCACCTGGATCGCCGTCGGCATGGGCATGGTCAGCCCCAACGCCGAGGCCGCCAGCAACAACGCCCTGCCGCTGATCTTCCTGCCCCTCATCTCCAGCGCCTTCGTCCCGGTCGACCAGATGCCGGGCTGGTTCCAGCCGATCGCCGAGTACCAGCCCTTCACCCCCGCCATCGAGACCCTCCGGGGACTGCTCCTCGGCACCGAGATCGGCCACAACGGCTGGCTCGCCCTCGCCTGGTGCCTCACCCTCACCGCACTCGGCTACCGCTGGTCCACGTCCGTCCACAACCGCGACCCCAAGTGACACAGCACCCCCGAACGCACGAGGGCGGCGCACCCCGGCACACGTCGGAGTACGCCGCCCTCTCCCGCGTCCCGGAATCACTCCTGGGCCACGAGCCGCACGGCGAGCACCACGATCAGCGTGCTCGACGCGAGCGCCGTGGTCAGCCTGCCGCGCGCACCCGTCAGGATCCTGCCGAGCAGGGTGCCGCCCAGGGCGAGGAGAAGCTGCCAGCTCGCGGAGGCGGCGAGGGCCGCGAGGACGAAGGCGGTGCGGTCGGGCAGGGTCGCGGGAGCCGAGGGGCCCGTCGCGAGGATCAGGGCGGCGAAGTAGACCACCGTCATGGGGTTGAGGATCGTGATCCCCAGGAAGGTGAGGAACGCGCGGCCCGGGGCGAGGTCGCCCCCGTCGTCGCGGGAGCCGAGCCCGCCCGAACGGTGGGCGGCGAGCGCCACCCACGCGGCCCGTACGGCAAGCACCGCGAGGACGGCCGCGGAGGCCCACCGGAGCGGGGTCGTCACGGGGGCGAGGACGGGGACGAGCGCGGAACCGCCCGCGACGGCGAGAAGCGCGTACACCCCGTCGGCCGTGGCGACGCCGAGGGCCGCGGCGCCACCCGTACGCCAGCCGGTACGGGCGGTGACCGCCACCAGATAGGCGCCGACGGCGCCGACCGGAATCGCGATGCCGTAGCCGGCCAGCAGGCCGGCCACCACCGCGGCGGTCACGCGACGGCGGGGATCGCGCCTCCAGGGGAGCCGGCCTGCTGCTGTCGGCGGTAGGCGGAGCCGTCCTTGGTCCGGCCGAGGAAGCCCCCGGTCACGAGGTGGCGACGGAGGGCGGGGAAGTCCTCGTGCACGGTCAGCAGGGCCGCGTTGACCTCGGACTCGCGGTACTCCCGACCGGTCTCGAAGAGCGTCTCGGCGAGATGCGCGAGAAGCGCCTCACGCCGGGCGGGCCTGCGCGGGACCGCCTTGAGGCGCCCGTCGGCGGAGAAGAGATCCGCGACAGGGCGGGAAGAATGACGGGACGGAGGATGACTGGTCATGGCGGTGAAGCCTGGCCCCGGCAACCCCCGTTCCGCAAAGGGTTTTCACTTGGGCTCGGGCCGCACCATCACGTTCACCGCCTCCTGCACGGTCGGCAGGATCGTACGCTCACCGTTCCGGTCGAAGATCGGCCGGGCCTTGTCGACGAAGGCCCGGAAGTCGCCCTCGGACTCCCAGAAGTCCACGACCCGCCACCCCCCGCTCCCGTCCGGCCCGGCCGCGTGCGCGATGAACCCGGCGGGCGGGAACCACTCGGCGGCCATCAGCAGGTCCGTGGTCTCCTCGTACTGCTCCCGGGTGCCGCCGGGGATCTCGATGGTGACGATGACGGGCATGACACTGCTCCTGTACGTGAGGGGGTACGGCGGTCCCGACCAGCACACCAGCGGCCACGACACCCCGCACGGCGGCGAAGACCGAACGGGCGTGCTCCGGCGAACGGCGCAGGCGCCGGTGGGCCGTGACGGACGTGCGCCGCACGCGTGTTGAGGGAACTCGTCGGCCTACCAAGGGGGAAACCACCTTCGTCGTGTCCAGGTGAGGTGACACGCCTGCGCCGCGCCGGGTGTGTGGGCCAGACTTCTCCGTGGGGCGCCGAAGCGGGGGGCCCGCTGACGAGGGGGAGCCATGCACGACGGAATCTCGCTGGCCGAGGCGCTTCGGAAGGTGCGGGAGGAGCTGTACGCGGCACAGGCCGAGGGGGCGCACGAGCAGTTCCGGTTCGAGGTCGAGCAGGCGGAGCTCACCCTGGAGGTCGAGTTCCGCAGGGACGGCAACGGCAAGGTGAAGGTCGACGTCGGCGCGCTGGGCGCCAAGGTCGGCGGTGAGGCCGGCGGCACGCTGGGCACTACCCGTCGGCAGACGCTGACGCTCACCCTCCAGGTACGTGACGAGGCGCTGGGCGGGGAGCGGGCGAGGATCCGGCGGCTCGCCGGCGGCCTGAGCGGCCCGAGCGGCAGCCCGGACAGCGGCCCGGACGACCCGGAAGGCAACCCCGACCGCGGCCCGCACGACCCCGACGGCAACCCCGACCGCAGCCCGCACGACCCCGACCGCCGCACGGCGGCGGAAGACTCCGACGTCGCAGGCGCCGCCGAGGGCGCTCCGGAGTCCGGCGGCACCTCGGCGGCCGGCGGTTCCTCCGACCCGTCCGGCGCATCGGACTCCTCCCCCTCCGGGGAGGCCCGGCCCCGTCCCTGGGAGGCGTGAGCGTGGATCCGCAGCGGCTGGTGTGGGTCCGCACCGGCGGCCCGGAGGGGGCCGGGTCCGGCTACCTCATCGGGCCGCAACTCGTTCTGACCGCCCTGCACGTCGTCCTCGGCGACGGCCGGTGGGCCGAGCGCGCCGAGGCGCGGGTCGGTCATCCGCGCTTCGGGGACCTCGTCGAGCGACGGGCGGAGGTCTGCTGGCCCGACACCCGGGACGGCGTCCCGGGTGTCGGCGCCCCGGACGTCGCGCTGCTGTGGCTCGACCGGCCCGTGCCGGCGAGCGGAGGGCCGGTGCGGTGGGGGCGCCCCGGCGGCACCGCGCGGCTCCCGTTCAACGGCGCCGGCTTCCCCGCCTTCGCGGCCGACGCCGGAAGCGCTGCCCAGGTCGAGGACCTCCACGGCGAACTCTCCGTCGTCGGCACGTCCTTGCCGGGCTGGGTCCTGGACTGCCCGGTCTGGCCGGCGTCCCGCCCCGGCGGGGAGCGGCCGTGGGCGGGCGCGTCCGGTTCGGCGGTCTTCTGCCACGGGCGGCTCGTCGGGGTGGCCGTGGAGGACAACCGGACGATGAACTGGCGCCGTCTCCACGCGGCACCCCTCCATGAAGCCCTCCGCCTGCCCGGCTTCGCCGGCCTCGTCACCCGGCACGGACATCCCGGCACCACCACCGTCCTGGAGGAGGTCACCGGCGAGAGCGGTACGCCGGGTGCCGATGGAGTGGTCTGGCCGGTGGAGGTCGGCCCGGTCCCCGCCCTGGCCTCGGCCTTCCAGCCCCGCAGTGTCCTGCGCGACCGGATCGACGCGGCACGGTCGGGCGGCGGGTCGGTGGTGCTGACCCAGGTGCTGTCCGGTGGGGGCGGCTTCGGGAAGACGCAGCTGGCCGCCGCATGCGCGACGGACGCCCTCGCCCAGGACGTCGACCTGGTGGTGTGGGCGTCCGCGACCGAGGTGCAGCAGGTGATCACCCAGTACGCGCAGGCCGCGGCGGACATCCGGCTGCCGGGCGCGACCGGGCAGGATCCGGAGGCCGACGCCCGGGCCCTGCTGAAGTGGCTGGCGACGACGTCCCGGCGGTGGCTGGTGGTCCTGGACGACGTCGTCCACCCCACGGAACTCGGCGGCTGGTGGCCCGTCAGCCGTACGGGCACAGGGTGGGTCCTGGCCACCACCCGGCTCCACGACGCGCGTCTCACCGGGCACGGCCGGAGCCGTGTCGACATCGACGTCTACACCCCGGCCGAGGCCGGCGCCTATCTGCGGGAACGCCTCCACGGCGACGGCATGGACCACCTCCTCGACGACCGGGCCGCCGATCTCGCCGAGGCCCTGGGCCATCTGCCGCTGGCCCTGGGCCTGGCCGCCGCCCACATGATCAACGAGGAACTGACCTGCGCCGACTACGTGCGGCGGTTCACCGACCGCCGTACCCGCCTGGAGGAGGCGCTCCCCGAGACGGCCGACACCGAAGGCTACGGGCGGCCGATCGCCGTGGCGCTCCTGCTCTCCCTCGACGCGGCCCGGGCCGCCGACACCACCGGCCTCGTGCTCCCGGCCCTCCGTCTCGCCGCCCTCCTGGACCCGGCCGGCCACCCCCGCGCGCTGTGGGCGGCGCCACCCGTCCTCCGCGGACTCTCCCCCGCCGGACCCGTCACGGCGGACCGGACCCACACGGTCCTGCGCCTGTTGCACCGCTACGCTCTGCTCACCTGCGACACCCGCGCGGAGCCCCGGGCGGTCCGCGTCCACGCGCTGACGGCCCGCGCGGTCCGTGAGAACACGCCCGAGGCCCAGCTCGCCCACCTCGCCGGCACGGCTGCCGCCGCCCTGCTCCACATCTGGCCCGAGATCGACCAGTCCCACCCCGACCTGGCCGCCGCCCTGCGCGCCAACACCGACGTCCTCGCCGACCACGCGCGGGACCGGCTCTGGGACGGCTCCGGGCACTCGGTCCTGTACCGGGCGGGGAACAGCCTCCTCGACGCGGGCCTGAGCGCCACCGCCGCCACGCACTGGCAGCGCGTGACCGACGATGCCGCCCGGCTTCTGGGCGCCGGCCACCGCTACACCCTCGCCGCGCGCGGCAACCTCGCCGCCTCCTACCGGGAGGCGGGACGTACCGGCGAAGCCATCGCGATCGAAGAACAGGTGGCGGCCGACACCGAGCGGCTCCTGGGCGACCAGCACGCCGACACCCTGATCGCCCGTGCCAGCCTCGCCTGTTCCTACCGGATGGCGGGGCGCGTCGGCGAAGCCATCGCGATCGAAGAGCGGGTGTCGGCCGACTGCCGGCGGGTACTGGACGACGACGACCCCCGGACGCTCGCCGTCCTCGCCAATCTGGCCGCCTCCTACTGGGAGGCGGGGCGCGTCGGCGAAGCCATCGAGATCGAGGAGCGGGTCGTGGCCGACTCGCGGCGGGTTCTCGGCGAGAGACACCCCGACACCCTCTCCGCCCGTGGCAACCTCGCCGCCTCCTACCGGGAGGCGGGACGTACCGGCGAAGCCATCGCCATCGAGGAACAGGTGGCAGCCGACTCCGCGCGGGTCCTGGGCGACAGCCACCCCGACACCATCACCGCCCTCGCGAACCTCGCCACTTCCTACTGGAAGGCGGGACGTACCGGCGAAGCCCTCGCCATCGAGGAACAGGTGGCAGCCGACTCCGCGCGGATCCTGGGCGACAGCCACCCCGACACCCTCACCGCGCTCGGCAACCTCGCCGCCTCCTACCAGCTGACGCGCCGGATCGACGAGGCCATCGCGATCGAGGAACAGGTGGCGGTCGCCTCCGCGCGCGTACAGGGCGACCACCACCCCGACACCCTGATCGCCCGCGTCAACCTGGCCAGCTCCTACCTGCGAGCGGGGCGCGTCGACGACGCGCTCCGTCTGCTGCGCCCGGCGGCGGTCGACTGCGCGCGGGAGCTGGGCGACGGTCATCCCGTCACCCGGGCCGCACGCGACCACCTCGCCGCCGCACGGCGGCAGACCTGACAAGGGAACGGCGAGGTGCCCGGCGTATCCGCTACATCCCCAGCCGGTACCGGATCTTCTTGACCAGTTCCCCCAGGTCCGGCTGTCGCAGCAGGCTGTAGTGGTCCGCGTCGAGTTCCACCATCGTCGGCGGGCGCGTCGACCAGCCTGTCGTGTGCTCCAGGAACGAGTAGTCGTCGCCCTCCGCCTTGAAGATCGTGACCGGGCAGTCGACCTGCCGTTCCGTCAGCTCGCGGAAGGTGTACGTGAACTCGAAGGTCTCCTCGACGATCGCCACGATCCGGTCGATCAGGTCCGGGTCCAGGGCCGGGAAACGGGTCGCGACCAGGGACACGAAGGTCTCCCGGTCCGCCGCCCGTACCGTCGGGTCGATCGCGCCCGCGAACACCGAGTACAGGATCGTCACGAACGCCGGGTTGTCGTACGTCGCTCCGCCCGTCTCGGAGGAGCGGACCTTCGGTGAGCCCGGGGCTATCAGGAAGAGGTTCTCCACCTGCTCCCCCGCCGCCTCGAGGAGATGCGCCGACTCGAAGGCGACGCGGGCACCGAAGGAGTAGCCCCAGAGGGTGTAGGGGCCCGTGGGCCGGCGGCGGCGGATCGCCTCGACGTCCGCGGCCGCCATCTCGCGGATCGTGGGATACGGCTCCTCGCCCCGGTTGATGCCGTACGCCTGCACCCCGTAGAACGGCCGGTCGATGTCGATCTCCGCCGCGAGGTGCCGCAGGTTCATCGTGTAGCCGCCGAGGCCCGGCCAGCAGAAGACCGGCGGCTGGGCGCCCGCCGCGTGGAGCCGTACGAGGCGGGAGGCGGGCGTGGCGGCCGCGCCGTCCAGCTGGTGGGCGAGCTTCTCGATCGTCGGGCGCTCGAAGAGGATCTGCAGGGGGAGTCCGCCGTCGAACTCCCGGTTGATCCGCGTGACGAGCGCGACCGCGATCAGGGAGTTGCCGCCCGACTCGAAGAAGTCGTCCAGGACCGAGACCGACTCCACCTCCTCGTACTTCAGCGCCTTCGCCCAGATCTCCGCCAGCCTGCTCTCCGTACGCGTACGGGGCAGGACGTGCGGGCGGCCGTGCAGGCCCGCGCTGACCACGGCCAGCTCGCCGAGCGCCTTCGTGTCGACCTTGCCGTTCGCCGAAAGCGGCAGCCGGTCGAGGACCACCACCCGGTTCGGGATCATGTAGTCGGGCAGGTGGCGGGCGAGGTCGTCGCGGATCATCTCCGCCGGACCCTTCATGTGGACGGTGTCCTCGTACATGCCCTCGCTCAGCCGCTGTTCCCCGCTGATCCGGCCGCCCACGAAGAAGTACGAAGGACCCGTGGGGCGGCCCGCCGCCGACAGGATCTCGTCCATGCGGCGCGCCGCCGGGAGCGGATGGCCCGACTTCGAGCTGTAGCCCGAGGACATGAACCCCAGGCCGTGCTCGCCGTGCTGGAGGCGCTGGAGTGCCCGTCCGAGGTCGATGTACGCGCGGTCGGCCTCTGCCGTGCGGCTGATCACCGTGATGCCGAGCGACGCCCGCTCGTACACCGCCTGGTTGATCGCGATCACGTGCTTCTTCTCCACCAGGGAGGGGGAGACGGGGGTCAGACCGGCGTTCTCGTAGAGGTACTGGTACGGCGGGAGGTCCGGCATGGCGTCCGGGTGCGCCTGGACATAGATGTCCACCTCCGGGTCCGTGGCCGCCTGCTCGTCGTACGGGACGACCTCGAAGACCCCCTCCGCGCACGGCCTGATGTCCAGTCCGTAGCCCGGCAGGACCTCCTCGAAGAGGCCCACCATATGGCCCGTCTCGATCTCCAGGACCTCCTGGATGTTGTTCCGGTAGACCGGCTCGATCGCCTCCGGCCGGCCCTGGAAGGCCACCCGGAGGAACGGTTCGCCCGTCGCGTCGGACGGGAGCGGCTCCGTCCTGTACAGCTGGTGCCGTACCGGGTGGTAGTAGTACGTGCCCGGGTCGAGGCCCGCGATCCCGCGCAGCTCCACCGACAGCTGGGTGGCGTACAGCGCGCCCGGCGAGGCGTAGCCGTACTTCGGGAGCAGCCGCTCCTCGCTCGTGAACTGGCCGAACCAGCGCAGGATCTCGCCCAGGTCCGCCGCCGTGAGGCTGCCCACCGCGCGGGATCCGACGCCCTCCGGGCGGCGGGCGAGCGCCGCCAGGACGTCGGCGCGGGTGACCTCGCCGCCCTCGTAGAAGCGGTACGTCTTGCGGGCGAAGACCGTACGGCGCATCCGCTCCGTGGGGGTCGCCCCCGGCAGGACCACCACCGGAAGACCGGCCAGGCCGGCGTCGTCGCGGGTGCCCGCGTTGGAGAGCTGCGCCTTGACCTGGAGCTTCGACTCCTTGGACTGGTGGTGGGCGCCGTGGTTCCCCTGGTCCATCAGCGCGGCTTCCTTCGGGGACAGCTCGACGCAGGCCACCAGGTTCTGGAAGCCGGTGCGGGGCTCGTCCTTCACGATGACCGCCGCGTTCCTCACCCAGTCGTGGTTCTCGACGGCGAGCGCGATCTCGTCCAGCTCCACGCGGAAGCCGCGCAGCTTGATCTGGTTGTCCGCGCGGCCGGCGAACTGGACGGTGCCGTCCTCGTTCCAGTGGGCCAGGTCGCCCGTGCGGTAGAGGCGCTCGCCGGTGTCCGTCGTCACGAACTTCTCGGCGGTCAGCTCCGGACGGTCCAGGTACCCCCGCGCCACCTGGACCCCGCCGATGCACAGCTCGCCGTCGCGTATGTGGAAGGCCGTGTCGTACGCCGGTCTTCCGATGGGTATCGCGGCGGGGCCTTCGGCGGCGGCGAGGACGGCGCGGTCCACGGTGTGCGAGGAGGCGTTGATCGTGCACTCGGTGGGGCCGTAGAGGTTGATCAGCTCGGCGGCGGGGAGCTCGGCGAGGAGCTGCGCCGCCAGGTTGCGGGAGAGGACCTCGCCGCCCGAGTAGACCCGTCGGAGCGTGGTGCAGCTGGCTAGCCGCTCCGTGTCCACCAGGGCCTGGAGGAGGGTCGGCACGCCCTGAAGCATCGTCGCGCCGGTCGCGCGGACCGTGTCGATCAGGGCCTCCGGATCGCGGTAGACCCCCGGCGGCCCCACGGCGACACGGGCGCCGACGGCCGGGGCGAGGATCTCCCACTGGGCCGCGTCGAAACTCATCGGGGTCTTCTGGACGACGGTCGCGTCCTCGTTCAGCCGGTGCTCCGCCGCCATCCAGCGCATCTGGGCGACGATCGAACGGTGCTCGACCATGACGCCCTTGGGCTTGCCGGTGGAGCCCGAGGTGTAGATGACGTACGCGAGGTCCCGCTCGCCCACCGGGGGCAAGGCCGCCGGCGGCGGGAGCGCGTCCCCGAGGGTGACGACGGTCGTGCCCGGCGGGGCCAGTCGCGTGACGCGGTCCCGGAAGCGGGCCTGCGTGAGGACGATGCGGGCGCCGCTGTCCTCGGTCATGTAACGGACGCGCTCCTCCGGGTACTCCGGGGAGAGCGGCACGTACGCGCCGCCGGACAGGACGACGCCCCAGATGCCGGTCATCAGGTCCAGCGACGGCTCGACGTGCACCCCGACGCGGGTGTCGGGGCCGACGCCGAGGGCCACGAGGTGCGCGGCGAGGGCGGCGGCGGTGTCGTACAACTCGCGGAAGGAGAGCGTGGCTTCTCCGAAGGTGACGGCGGGGTGATCGGGGCGGGTGGTCGCCTGGGCGTGCAGGAGCCGGTCGAGCGTGGGCATGTCGGTCCCTTCGGTCTCGGGGGTCACCGGGGCGACGCCCCGCGCCCCGCGATGCGGTCATCGGTTCGGCGGTGGCGTCGCGCGCGCGCCGCTGTGGGCATGGGTTCCGCCATGACGGCGCCCACCCCTGTGCGGTCACCGGTCCCGCCGCGACGGCGCCCACCCCTTGCGGGCGTGGTCTCCGCCGTGACGGCGCCCGCCCCCGCTGTGACGGCGCCCATCCCGTTGCGGGCGTGGGCTCCACCGGGGCGGCGCCGCCCGCCACCCCCGTTGTGGGCATCTGTTCCGCTGGGGCGGAACGGGTGGGCACAACGGACGGCGCCCCTTGCCGGGCCCAGGCTTCCGGGCCTGAACCCGCACCCGTCGTGCGCCGCACAAGTCGGTGCGGGTCCAGGCACAAGGGGCGGAGGCGCCCGCCGAAGGGCGCCGTCCCGTGTGCCCACCCGTCCCGCCCCAGCGGGACGATTGCCCACACGGCGGTGGGGGTGGGTGGGGGCGCGGGCGGCTGCCCGCACGGGCGGTAGGTAAAGGCCGGCGGGGGCGGCGGGCGGGTCCGCACAGGGTACGGCTGGCCGGCGCGGGTAGGTGGCCGGGGTGTCAGCGGTAGATGAGGAGTTCTTGTTCCGTGGCGCCTGTCAGGGTGTAGCGCGTGCCGACCAGGGGCCGCCCCGCGTAGATGCGGATCAGCGTCGACGCCGCCCCCTTGAACCTCGCCGCCGGACGGCCCTCCGTCGCGTTGCCGAGGGTCACCGTCGTGGCCTCCTCCAGGACGCCCACCAGTCGCGGCGTCTCCCGTTTCCGGCTCGTCACCGTGAGGAGCGGGAGGGCCAGGTCGAGGCTGGGCCCGCAGTAGGCGCCGGGCGCGCCGAAGGCCTCCCGTACGTCTCCGGCGTGGACCCACTCGCCGAGCGCCACCGCGTCCAGCCGGCCGTCCTCCCGTTCGGCGATGACCGGTCCCGCCTCCGTGAACCCCCGTTCCAGTTCGTCGAGGATCCGGTCCAGCGGCCAGTCCTCCCGTTCGGCCACGTCACACGCGTTGGCCTCCGGCAGGAACACGCCTTCTTCCAGGCGGTCTTCGACGATCCGGACGAGGGCCGCCCCGCAGTGGGCGAGGACCTGCCTCGCGGTCCAGCCGGGGCACGCGGTGCGGAGTTCGTACGCCTCCTCCGGTGTGCGCCGGAGGAGCGGCATCAGCAGGTCCCGTTCCGTTCGCAGCAGGCGGTCCGGGAGCCAGGGGTCCCGGACCTCATCCTTCGTACACATCAGTAGCGGTAGTGGTCCGGCTTGTACGGCCCCTCGACCGGGACCCCGATGTACGACGCCTGCTCGGGGCGCAGGGTCGTGAGCCGGACGCCGAGGGCGTCCAGGTGCAACCGGGCCACCTTCTCGTCGAGGTGCTTGGGCAGGACGTACACGCCCACCGGGTACTCCTCGGGCTTCGTGAACAGCTCGATCTGCGCGAGCGTCTGGTCCGCGAAGGAGTTCGACATCACGAAGGACGGGTGGCCCGTCGCGTTGCCGAGGTTGAGCAGGCGGCCTTCGGAGAGGACGATGACGACCTTGCCGTCCTCGAACGTCCAGGTGTGGACCTGCGGCTTGACCTCGTCCTTGACGATCCCGGGGATCGCCGCCAGGCCGGCCATGTCGATCTCGTTGTCGAAGTGGCCGATGTTCCCGACGATCGCCTGGTGCTTCATCCTCGCGATGTCGGACGCCATGATGATGTCCTTGTTGCCCGTGGTGGTGATGAAGATGTCGGCCGTCTCGACGACGTCCTCCAGGGTGGCCACCTGGTAGCCGTCCATGGCCGCCTGGAGCGCGCAGATCGGGTCGATCTCGGTGACGATGACCCGCGCGCCCTGGCCCCGGAGGGATTCGGCCGACCCCTTGCCGACGTCCCCGTAACCGCACACGACGGCCGTCTTGCCGCCGATGAGGACGTCCGTCGCGCGGTTGATGCCGTCGATGAGGGAGTGGCGGCAGCCGTACTTGTTGTCGAACTTCGACTTCGTCACGGCGTCGTTCACGTTGATCGCCGGGAAGAGCAGTGCGCCCTCGCGGTGCATCTCGTACAGGCGGTGGACGCCGGTCGTGGTCTCCTCCGTCACACCGCGGATGCCGGTGGCGATGGTCGACCAGTCGAGTTCACTGTTCTCCAACAGGGCCCGCATGACGGCCAGTTCCTCGTTGGACGCTTCGGGGAGCTTGCCGGTCTTCTGGTACTCGACACCCAGGTGGACCAGGACCGTCGCGTCGCCGCCGTCGTCCAGGATCATGTTGGGGCCGTCGGCGTTCGGCCAGGTCAGGGCCTGCTCCGTGCACCACCAGTACTCCTCCAGGGTCTCGCCCTTCCAGGCGAAGACCGGGATGCCGGCGGCGGCGATCGCGGCGGCCGCGTGGTCCTGCGTCGAGTAGATGTTGCAGGACACCCAGCGGACCTCTGCGCCGAGCGCGACGAGCGTCTCGATGAGGACGGCCGTCTGTACGGTCATGTGGAGGGAGCCGGTGATCCGCGCCCCCGCCAGGGGCTGCGTCTCCGCGTACTCCCTGCGGATCGACATCAGGCCCGGCATCTCGTGCTCCGCGAGGGTGATCTCCTTGCGGCCGAACCCGGCCAGCGAGATGTCCGCCACTTTGTAATCGGTGAAGACGTCAGACATGGACAACGCTCCTCGCGCTCATGATGGTTCGGTGGATTTCCAGGGCCGCCGTGGACTTGTTCAGCGTGATGTAGTGCAGGCCTGGCGCCCCTTCGTCGAGCAGCCGCAGGCCCATCTGGGTCGCGTACTCGACGCCGGTGCGGTACGCGGCCGCCGGGTCGTCCTTCGCCGCCTCCAGGCGGTGTGCCAGGTCCTCCGGGAAGGCCGCGTCGCTCAGTTCGGCGAAGCGGCGGATCTGGCGTACGTCCGTCGCCGGCATGATCTCCGGGATGATCGGGGTGTCGCAGCCGGCGGCGGCGACCCGGTCCCGCAGCCGCAGGTAGTCCTCGGGGTCGAAGAACATCTGGGTGATGGCGTAGTCGGCTCCCGCCCGGCACTTGGCGACGAAGTGCGCGAGGTCGTCGGACGGGCTCGCGGATCTCGGGTGGCCCTCCGGGAAGGCGGCCACTCCGATCCTGAAGTCGCCGAGGGAGCGGACGAGGTCCACCAGTTCGTACGCGTACGTGAAGCCCCGCGGGTGGGGGGTCCACGTCCCGCGCGGGTCGCCCGGCGGGTCGCCGCGCAGGACGAGTACGTCCCGGACCCCGGCGTCCGCGTAGGCGCCGATGATCGCGCGCAGTTCGGCGACGGAGTGCCCGACCGCGGTGAGGTGGGCGACGGGGCGCAGGGTGGTCTCGCTCGCGATCCGCTTGGTGACGTCGATGGTCCGGTCGCGGGACGAGCCGCCCGCGCCGTACGTCACGGAGACGAAGTCCGGGGACAGGGCCTCCACGCGGCGGATCGCGTCCCAGAGGGTCCGTTCGCCCTTGTCGGTCTTCGGCGGGAAGAACTCGAACGAGTACGTGGGTTTCACAGGCGCCGGCCTCCCGCGTTGAAGTAGCTCGCCTCCGGGTGGTGGACGACGATCGCGTCCGTCGACTGTTCGGGGTGCAGTTGGTACTCCTCCGACAGCTCCACCCCGATCCGTTCGGGGCGCAGGAGGGCGGCGATCTTCGCCCGGTCCTCCAGGTCGGGGCAGGCCGGGTAGCCGAGCGAGTAGCGGCAACCCTGGTACTCGGTGCGGAGCATGCCGTCCAGGCCGGCGGGGTCGGCCGAACCGATGCCCCAGTCGGCGCGCACCCGGGCGTGCCAGTACTCGGCAAGGGCCTCCGCCAACTGGACGGAGAGGCCGTGGAGTTCCAGGTAGTCCCGGTAGGCGTCGGCGGCGAAGAGCCGCGCTGTCTCCTCGCCGATCCGGGAGCCGACGGTGACGACCTGGAGGGCGACGGCGTCGACCTCGCCGGAGTCCTCGGCGCGGTGGAAGTCGGCCAGGCAGAGGCGGCGGCCCCGCTGTTGGCGGGGGAAGGAGAAGCGGGTCCGCTCGCCTCCGTCCTCGTCCAGGACGATCAGGTCGTCGCCCTTGGACACACAGGGGAACCAGCCGTACACGACGGCTGCTTCGACGAGGCTCTCGCGTTCGACGCGGTCGAGCAGCGCCCGCAGCCGGGGCCGGCCTTCCGTCACGACGGTCGCGGAGTCCTTGAGGCCCCACTGGCCTTTGAAGAGGGCGTTCTCGTCGAGCCAGGGAGCGTACTCGGCGAGGGGGATGCCCTGGACGACGCGGGTTCCGAGGAAGGGCGGCTCGGGGACGGGGTTGTCGGCGGCGACGTCGGAGCGGCCGGCCGGCTCGGGCTCCCGCACTTCCGTGAGGGGGGTCTCCCGCTTGGGTACCCGCCGCTGCTTGAGCGGCGGGAGCACGGCCCCGGGGACGCCTCGCTTGACGCCCATGAGCGCGTCCATGAGCCGCAGGCCCTCGAAGGCGTCGCGGGCGTACCGCACCTCGCCCTCGTACAGCTCGTGCAGGTCCTGCTCGACGTACGCCCTGGTGAGGGCCGCGCCGCCGAGGATCACGGGGAAGCGGGCGGCGAGGCCGCGGCCGTTCAGCTCCTGGAGGTTCTCCTTCATGATGACCGTGGACTTCACGAGGAGGCCCGACATGCCGATGACGTCGGCCCGGTGTTCCTCGGCGGCTTCCAGGATCGCGGAGACGGGCTGCTTGATGCCGATGTTGACGACGTTGTAGCCGTTGTTGGACAGGATGATGTCGACGAGGTTCTTGCCGATGTCGTGGACGTCGCCGCGGACGGTGGCCAGGACGATCGTGCCCTTGCCCTCCGTGTCCGACTTCTCCATGTGCGGTTCGAGGTACGCCACGGCCGTCTTCATGACCTCGGCGGACTGGAGCACGAACGGCAGCTGCATCTGGCCCGAGCCGAACAGCTCACCCACGGTCTTCATGCCGTCGAGGAGGATCTCGTTGACGATCTCCAGGGCGGGGCGTTCGCCCAGCGCCTCGTCGAGGTCGGCCTCCAGACCGTTCTTCTCGCCGTCGACGATCCGGCGCTTCAGCCGCTCGTCCAGGGGCAGCGCGAGCAGCTCCTCGGCCTTGCCGGCCTTCAGGGACTTCGCCGTCGCGCCCTCGAACATCTGCAGGAAACGCTGGAGCGGGTCGTACCCCGGAGAGCGGCGGTCGTGGATCAGGTCGAGCGCCACCTCGACCTGTTCCTTCTCCAGGCGCGCGATCGGCAGGATCTTGCTGGCGTGGACGATCGCCGAGTCCAGGCCCGCCTTCACGCACTCGTCGAGGAAGACCGAGTTCAGGACGATCCGCGCGGCCGGGTTCAGACCGAACGAGATGTTGGAGAGGCCGAGGGTGGTCTGTACGTCAGGGTGGCGGCGCTTCAGCTCGCGGATCGCCTCGATCGTGTGGATGCCGTCCCTGCGGGACTCCTCCTGACCGGTGCAGATCGTGAACGTGAGGGTGTCGATCAGGATGTCCGACTCCCTGATCCCCCAGTTCCCCGTGAGGTCCGCGATGAGCCGCTCGGCGACGGCCACCTTGTGCTCGACGCTCCGGGCCTGGCCCTCCTCGTCGATGGTCAGCGCCATCAGCGCCGCGCCGTGCTCCTTGGCCAGGGCCGTGACCTGGGCGAACCGCGACTCGGGCCCGTCACCGTCCTCGTAGTTGACCGAGTTGACGACGGCCCGGCCGCCGAGCTTCTCCAGACCCGCCCGCAGGACCGCGATCTCGGTCGAGTCGAGCACGATCGGGAGGGTGGAGGCCGTCGCGAAGCGGCCGGCGAGCTCCGCCATGTCCGCCGTGCCGTCTCGGCCCACGTAGTCCACGCACAGGTCGAGCATGTGCGCGCCCTCGCGGATCTGGTCGCGCACCATCTCGACGCAGTCGTCCCAGCGCCCGTCGAGCATCGCCTCGCGGAACTTCTTCGAACCGTTGGCGTTCGTGCGTTCGCCGATCGCCAGGTACGCGGTGTCCTGCCGGAACGGCACATGGCTGTACAGGGAGGACGCGCCAGGCTCCGGCGTCGGCCGCCGGTCGAGGACGGCCGCGCCCCGCACCCGCTCCACGATCTGCCGCAGGTGTTCGGGCGTCGTACCGCAGCACCCTCCGACCAGGGCGGGGCCGTACTCCCGGACGAACCTCTCCTGCGCGTCGGCCAGTTCGGCCGGCGACAGGGGGTAGTGGGCGCCGTCCGACGTGAGGACCGGGAGGCCGGCGTTCGGCATGACGGAGATCGGGATCCGGGCGTGCCGCGACAGGTGCCGCAGGTGCTCGGCCATCTCCGCCGGGCCGGTGGCGCAGTTCAGGCCGATCATGTCGATGCCCAGCGGCTCCAGGGCGGTCAGCGCCGCCCCGATCTCCGAGCCGAGCAGCATCGTGCCCGTCGTCTCCACCGTGACCTGCACGATGACGGGCAGGTCCACGCCGACCCAGTCCAGGGCCCGGCGGGCGCCGATGACGGCCGCCTTCGTCTGGAGCAGGTCCTGCGAGGTCTCGATGAGCAGGGCGTCCGCGCCGCCCCTGATCAGGCCCTCGGCGTTCTGCTGGAAGGCCTCGCGGAGCGGCTCGTACGTGACGTGGCCCAGGGTCGGCAGCTTCGTGCCGGGGCCCATCGAGCCGAGGACCCAGCGGGGGCGGCCGTCGGCGGCCGTGTGCGCGTCCGCCGACGTACGGGCGATCCGGGCGCCGGCCTCGGACAGCTCGTACACCTGGTTCTCGATGCCGTACTCGGCGAGCGCCGCCAGGTTCGCCCCGAAGGTGTTGGTCTCGACGCAGTCCACACCCACCGAGAAGTAGGCGTCGTGGACGGAGGCGACGATGTCGGGGCGCGTGAGGTTGAGGATCTCGTTGCAGCCCTCCAGGTTCCGGAAGTCGTCCATCGTCGGGTCGGCGGCCTGGAGCATCGTGCCCATCGCCCCGTCGGCCACCACGACCCGCGTCGCGAACTCCTCGCGCAGCGACGGCCGGGCGGTACTCACGTGAGCCCCCTCAGATGCGTGACGAGCGTGGCCGTGCAGACCGTCCCGTACGTCGTCCTGATCCGGTCGAGGAGCGAGTCCCGGTGCAGCCGGTACTCCTGCGTCCCCACGTAGTCGAGGACGGTCGCGGCGACCGCGCAGCCCAGCTGCGCCGCGCACCGCTCCGGCACGCCCCACAGCCAGCCCGCGAGGAACCCGGACCGGAAGGCGTCCCCGACCCCCGTCGGGTCGACGACTCCGGCGACCCGCACCGCGGGCACGGCGAGCGGCTCGCGGCCCTCGCCCCGGATGCGGACGCCCGCCTCGCCGTGGGTGGTGACCCAGGTGCCGACCCTGCCCAGCACCTCCGCCTCCGTCCAGCCGGACTTCTCCAGGAGCAGCGCCGTCTCGTACTCGTTGGTGAACAGGAACCGTGCCCCGTCCACCAGCTCCCGCACCTGCTCGCCGGCGAGCCGCGCCAGCTGCTGCGACGGGTCGGCGGCGAAGGGGATGCCCAGGTCACGGCAGGTGCGAGTGTGCCGCAGCATGGCCTCGGGGTCGTCCGGGGAGACCAGGACGAGTTCCAGCCGGCCGGTGCGCGCGACGACGTCCCGAAGGTCGATCTCGCGCGCCTCGGCCATCGCCCCCGCGTAGAAGGTGGCGATCTGGTTCTGGGCCCGGTCGGTCGTACAGACGAACCGGGCGGTGTGGAGCGACTCGCTGACGCGCACCGAGTCGGTGTCCACACCGTGGTCCTTCAGCCAGACCCGGTACGGCTCGAAGTCGGCGCCGACCGCGCCCACGAGGGCGGGACGCAGGCCGAGGACACCGAGTCCGAAGGCGATGTTCGCTGCCACTCCGCCACGCCTGACCTCCAGGTTGTCGGCGAGGAACGACAGGGAGACCTTGTCGAGCCGGTCGGCGAGCAGCTGCTCGCTGAACCAGCCGGGGAAGGTCATCAGATGGTCGGTCGCGATGGATCCCGTGACAGCGATACGCATGGCCTACTCCCCTTCCCTCTTTCGCGCCTCCGGAGCGCTCGAGTCGGCGTCGACGGTCGACCGTGCTCGGTCGCTCGTTCCTCCCGACCTGCGCGCTCCCCCTGCCTTCGGCGGGAGGTGCCCCCACTCCCTTTCGACGCCGCCGCGCTCCTGCGGCGCGGGCACTGCCTTCTTCAGGGCCTCCACGCGGTCCGTGCGCTCCCAGGTGAACTCGGGGAGCTCGCGGCCGAAGTGGCCGTACGCCGCCGTCTTCGCGTAGATGGGCCGCTTGAGGTCCAGGTCGCGGATGATCGCCGCCGGGCGCAGGTCGAAGACGCTCGACACGGCCTCCTGGATCTTCTCGTCCGGCAGGGTGCCCGTGCCGAAGGTCTCCACGAAGAGACCGACCGGCTCGGCCTTGCCGATCGCGTACGCCACCTGCACCTCGCAGCGGCGGGCGAGACCCGCCGCGACGACGTTCTTGGCGACCCAGCGCATCGCGTACGCCGCCGAGCGGTCCACCTTCGACGGGTCCTTGCCGGAGAAGGCACCGCCGCCGTGGCGGGCCATCCCGCCGTACGTGTCGATGATGATCTTCCGGCCGGTGAGTCCGGCGTCGCCCATGGGGCCGCCGACCTCGAAGCGCCCGGTGGGGTTCACCAGGAGCCGGTAGCCGTCGGACTCCAGGCTGACGCCCTCCTCGACGAGCTCCTTGAGGACGTGCTCGACGACGTACTCGCGCACGTCGGGGGCGAGCAGGCCCTCGACGGAGATGTCGGCGGCGTGCTGCGAGGAGACGACCACCGTGTCGAGGCGGACCGGGCGGTCCCCGTCGTACTCGATGGTGACCTGGGTCTTTCCGTCGGGCCGCAGGTACGGCACGGTGCCGTTCTTGCGGACCTCGGTCAGCCGGCGCGAGAGCCGGTGTGCCAGGGCGATCGGCAGCGGCATCAGCTCGGCCGTGTCGTCGCAGGCGTAGCCGAACATCAGGCCCTGGTCGCCGGCGCCCTGCGCCGCCAGCTCATCGCCCGTGCCCTCGACCCGGGACTCGTACGCCGTGTCGACGCCCTGCGCGATGTCCGGCGACTGGGCGCCGATGGACACCGAGACGCCGCAGGAGGCGCCGTCGAAGCCCTTCGCGGAGGAGTCGTAGCCGATGTCGAGGACGGCCTCGCGCACCAGCTTGGCTATCGGCGCGTACGCCGTGGTGGTGACCTCGCCGGCGATGTGGACGAGACCCGTGGTGATCAGGGTCTCCACCGCCACCCGCGAGGACGGGTCCTCGGCGAGCAGCGCGTCGAGGATGGTGTCGCTGATCCGGTCCGCGATCTTGTCGGGGTGTCCCTCGGTCACGGACTCCGAGGTGAAGAGGCGGCGGCTCATGCCTGGACCTCCACCGGGGCCTTGAAGAAGTGCTGCTCGATGGCGCCGAGCGTACGGATGGACTCGACCTCCAGGGTCTCCATCTGGATGGCGGTCCCGCTCTCCTGCTCCAGGAGGAAGACGAACTCGACGAAGGACAGCGAGTCGATGAGCCGGTTCTCGATCAGGTCGAGGTCGGACGCGATGTCGTCGCGCTCCGGGTGACGCTCGAGGATCCAGTTCTTCACCGTCTGCAGGCCGTCGGCCATGGTTGCTCTCCTTAGCTACTGCTAGCTGCTGATGCTGGATACGTAAGGGGTGGGGGCGGTGACAGGGGTGGGTGCGCCGGCCGGGACGGGGGCGGCGACGGGGGTGGCGGCGATGATCGGTGCGGCCACCGCCACCGCGTAGTCCACGTCGTGGCTGATGGACACGGTGATCTCGGTGATGCCGGACTCCGCGGCCATCTCGGCGGCCGAACCGTGCAGCTCGACGAGCGGCCAGCCGCCCTCCGAACGCCGCACGACGATCTCCGGCCACGGCAGGAACCTGCCCCTGACCCGTAAGGTCTTGAAAGCCGCTTCCTTGGCCGCGATCCGCCCGCACAGGCTCAGTACGTCGAGCCCCGAGGAGGTGCGGCAGTCGGCGAGCTCGCCGGGAGTGAGCATCCGCTCGAAGAACCGCTCCCCGTACTGGGCGAGGAGCCTGCGGACACGGTTGACGGACACGATGTCCATGCCGAGGTTCGCCCACCCCAGGCCGCCCGCCGGCGGGGCGGCGGGACGGGCCGGCACGTCAGATCACCGGCCCGGCCGCGCCACTCGCATCGGCCCGCGCGCGGGCGTTCGCGTCGAGCACCGCCTGGGTGGCGGACTCCCAGCTGCCGTGGCGCCGGGTCAGCGCGGACAGCCACCGTTCGAGACCGAAGGCGACACAGCTGGTGAAGGCCGGTCCGCCGGTGGACTCCAGGCTGATGTCGCAGCGGTCACCGAAGAAGTTCCGGTGTGTGTTGACCGAGGCGATGGCCAGGTCCTCGTACAGGAACTCGTACTTCACCGGGGTGAGCCGCTGCAGGAGCGCCTTCGAGCCGCCCTTGTCGAAGAACGGGTCGCAGGCGGCCTCCTTGCGCAGCGGCAGGTCGAGCGCCGCGGCGAAGCTCTGGATCCTGGCCTGGAAGTCCGCGAGGTGCGTCTCGGCGTGCTCCCGCGTGCCGATGGCGACGACCTCCCGCATGCGGAAGCCGAGCTGGCGGCGCATCCCCTCGTAGTGGGTCTCCTTGCGGAAGCACCAGGAGCAGATCGTGACGAGGGTGTCGTCGGCGACCTGGGTGCCCCGGTGGTCGAGGTAGACGGCGTAGCAGGACGCCGAGGGCAGTCCGAGCGCGGCGGGTTCGAGTGCCTCGCTCGGGAAGCGGCCGGTGGCGGCGGAGAAGGGCGCGGTCTCCCGGCGCTCCAGGTCGAGCGGGGTGGCGACGACGGCCTGGTGCGGGAAGTTGTCGTAGTAGTCGAGCTTCGCCAGGTCGGCGGCCGGCAGGAGCGGGGGCATGGTCATCGGGCGGGCGCCCGCCGTCACCCCCCAGCTCTCGAAGGTGTCGTCGAGGAGCCGCAGCAGGCGGGTCCCCTCAGGGCCGAGCGAGGGCAGGCCCCTCGTCTCGCCCTGGGATTCCCCGCCGGTCGCGGGGGCCCCGGCTTGCGCGGGGGTCGTCACGGTCATGTCTCTTCACCTCTCGGGTGGGAGGTCTCGCGGGCCGCTCAGACGACGGGCAGGGTGTCGTCGGAGAAGATCCCGGTCTTCAGGAAGAAGGCGAGCGGCTTGCGGATCGCCTTGCGTTCGTGGGGACGGCGGCTCTCGTCGGCGACCAGCGCGTTGCGCAGGGCCAGCGGGTCGGGGATGCCGGCGTCGCGGTACACGTGGGGGTTGTAGAGCGAGTTGACGCTGTAGACGACGTACCGCTTGAGGTACGCCTCCACCTCACGGACCCGCTCGGCGCTCACGGCCTGGCACATCCGCCCGTACAGGAGGGAGACCAGTTCACGGCCGAAGGCGATGTGGCGGGACTCGTCCTGGTGGTGGATGCGGTTGACCTCGCGGATGGTGTGGCAGAGCGAGGTGTCCTTCGCCATCCGGGCGTTGTAGTGGTCGACGAGCTCCTCGAAGAAGAGGATGCGGGTGAAGACGAGGAAGTTCTCGACCTCGGGCTCCCAGGCGGCGTCGGCGCGCATCGCGGTGGAGCCGTAGATCTTGTTGCCGTAGCGGCGGCAGAACTCGGAGAAGAACCACATGTGTTCGTTCTCCTCACCGATGAAGTGGTGGAAGAAGTCCGAGGGGACCTCGAAGCCGGGCATGTGGATGCGGCCGACGACCTCGATGAGCAGCTCGCGGATGCCGTGCACGTTGAGGCTGTAGAAGTTGACGGACTCCCACTTCGAGAGGCGCTGAAGCGTTTCCTCGCCGAGGGCGTCGTAGTGCTCGGTGCCGTAGACGGTGAGCAGCTCCGGCGTCATCCAGAAACGGTTCTCCTCCAGCGTCTCGGGCCACTGGAAGGTCTGGTACGGGTTGTAGTAGTCCTCGACGGAACGCTCGCTGAGCCGCTCCAGGACCTCCATGAACCGGTCGCTGACGGGCAGGGGGGCGGTCACGCCCATGGTCGTGGCTCCTCTTGGTCGGGTTACGGGCGGACTTCGTAGACCGCGTTCACCGGGGTCTCCGTCGCGCGCCGCCAGCGGGTGAAGCCGGCCTCCTCCGCGATGGCCCGGAAGGCCTTCTCGCCGGAGTGGTTGCCGAGCGCGTGCGGGCCGCGCTGGGCGACCGCGACGGGCAGGCACATCACGGCGGACAGGGCCATGAACATGCGGGCGGCGGGCGTCTGGACGTCGATGTCCTGCGGGGACACGTTCGACTCGACGAGCATCCAGGTGCCGTCCGCGTCCAGGGACTTGTGGACGTGCTGCGCGGCGGCGACCGGGTCGCCCATGTCGTGCAGGGCGTTGAAGAAGCACACCAGGTCGTAGCCGGAGCCCGGGTAGTCGTCGGCGGAGGCCACCTCGAAGACGACCCGGTCGGAGAGACCGGCCTCCTCGGCGAGCTCCCGCGCGATCGAGATGGCCTCCTCCGAGTAGTCGAAGCCGTGGACGGTGGCCCGGGGGAAGGCCTTCGCGATGAGGAGGGTGGTGTGGCCGACACCGCAGCCGACGTCGGCGACCGTGCCGCCGTTCGCCAGCTTGTCCGTGACCTGGTGGAGGGCGGGCAGCCAGTCCGGGACGAGCTTGTGCTCGTACGTCGGCTGGAAGAAGGAGCCCATGCCGGTGTCGAGGGCCGCGTCGTGCTCGGCCCAGCCGACGCCGTCACCGGTGCGGTACGCCTCGACGAGCAGGTCCTCGGTGGCGTACAGCGCCTTCAGGGCGGTGAAGAACCCGGCCGCGTAGGTGACGGCCTTGGGGTCGGCGAGGACCTCGACGTGGTCGGCGGGGAGCGTGTACGTGCGGGAGCTGGGGTGCCGCTCGACGTAGCCGGCGGAGAGCTGGGCGTGCAGCCACTCCTCGATGTACCGCTCGTTCGTGCCCGTCTTCCCGGCGAGCTGCGCGGCGGTCAGCGGGCCTTCGGCGGCCAGCGCCCGGTACAGGCCGAGGCGCTCGCCGAGGGCGACGGTCAGACCGCGGACGGCCGCGCCGGCGTCGGTGATGACCCTCTGGTGGAAGTCGTGGGCGCTCATGCCGCCGCCTCCTCGTGGTGGGTGGGGAGATCGCACGTGAACAGGAAGGAGCGGGGGACGCGCGGGACGGTCCTGGCCGGCACCGGGTAGGGCCAGCGGTCGAAGTCGGCGCCCGGCTCACCGGGCTGCTTCACCTCGCGTACGGCCCAGCCGCAGTCGTCGAGCAGCGCCTCGGGCTCCTCGGTGCCGAAGAGCCACGGGTTGCCGTCCTCCTTGAGCGCGCTCATGAAGGTGCGGGCCAGCGGGTTGTCCAGGGCGGACTTCGAGATGACGTCGCCGAGCAGCACGGAGCCGGGGGCGGCGTGCGCGGAGAGGGTCGCGATGAGGGTCCGTACGGCCTGCTCGGGCAGGAAGAAGAGCAGGCCCTCCACCACCCACAGGACGGGTTCCTCGCTCTTCCAGCCCGCCTCCTTGAGGGGGCCGGTCCAGTCCTGGGTCAGGTCGACGGGGACGGTGACCCGGGTACGGCCGGCGGGCCGCGGCTCGTTCGCCAGCATCTCGGCCTTGGCCTCCAGGAGGGCCGGGCGGTCGAGCTCGTAGACGGTGACGCCGTCGGGCCAGGGCAGCCGGAAGAAGCGGGTGTCCATGCCGGCGGCGAGGAAGACGACCTGGCGGATGCCCCGCTCCTCCACGGCCTTGACGATGGCGCGGTCGAGGTAGGTGGTGCGGATGGCGAGGAACGGCACGATGCCGCCGCCGTCGTAGCGGTCGAGCAGCTCGAAGCCGATCTCGTCGGCGACGGTGCGCGCGTAGGGATCGGCGAACAGCCGGTCCTCGCGCTCGGTCTCCAGGGCGCGCGCGGCGGCGGTCCACTGGGCGGTGCGGGATACGGCCTCCACAGGAGGTCCCCCTTCACTTCGGTGGCTGGATGTACGGGGATACGGACGGCCGTGTTCAGGGGCCTGACGAAGGACGGCTCGTCAGGCGCTCATGGCCGGGACACAGGTCTTGGCCGGTCGCGCGCAGGCGACGGGGTCCTCGGCCGCGGGCATCGACGACAGATGGTCGGCCTCGGAGCCGGCTGGGCGCCGGCGGAAGATGCTGTGCAGGATCATGCTGAACACGGCCGTCCCGTCGGCGGCCACGAGCGTGCACCGCGGTTTGACGGTGCCGGTGGCGGGATTGAACGGCGACGGGGTGGAGCCGAGGATCTCGACGCGCGCGGTGAGGACGTCACCCGGGCGGACGGGCCGCAGGTAGCGGACCTCGTCGATGCCGGGCGAGCCCATACAGGCGCTGTAGGCGAGCAGTCCGTCGACGTAGCGGCGCATGAACATCGCCTGGGTGTGGAACCCGCTCGCGATCAGGCCGCGGAACTGCGACTGCTCCGCGCGCTCGGGGTCCGTGTGGAAGGGCTGCGGGTCGAAGCGCCTGCCGAACTCCAGCACCTCCTCCGTCGTGACGGTGACGGTGCCCAGCTCGTGGACGTCGCCGGGCCGGAAGTCCTCGAAGTAGCGCATCGCGCGCCCCCCTTGACCTAGGAGTGGTCTTTCCCTGGCGACATCCAATCTACGAATCGACCATTTATTTTGTCAACCCAAAAGAAGGTCCGACTACCGTGGGGAGAGGGCCTGTTCGATGTCGGCCCAGAGGTCCCCGGCGTCCTCGATGCCCACGGACATCCGCACCAGGCCCGGCGCTATCCCCGCGGCGGCGAGCGCGGGCCCGTCCAGCTCCCGGTGCGAGGTCGACGCGGGGTGCGTCACGAGCGTCTCCACGCCACCGAGGGAGAGCGCGAGCCGGGCGAGCCGTACGCGCTCGACGAAGGCCCGGCCGGCCTCCCGGCCGCCCGCGAGCTCGAAGGAGAGCATCCCGCCGCCGCCCGCGAGCACCTTCCGGGCGACGTCGTACGAGGGGTGGCCGGCGAGCCAGGGGTAGTGGACGGCGGTGACGCCCGGGTGGGCTGCGAGCCGCTCGGCGAGGGCGGCGGCGTTGGCGCAGTGCTCCCGCATCCGCAGCGGCAGGGTGGCCACCCCCCGCAGGGTCAGCCAGGCCGCGAACGGGTCGGCACAGGCGCCGAGTTCGACCGTGCGGGGCCACACCCGCCGGCGCAGGGCGTCGTCCGCGAAGACGGCGGCGCCGCCGAGGACGTCCGAGTGCCCGGAGAGGTACTTGGTGGTCGAGTGGACGACGATGTCGGCGCCGTGCTCCAGAGGACGGCACAGGACGGGCGAGGCGAGCGAGTTGTCGACGACGCTCGTCACCCCGAGCGCGCGGGCGGCGGCGAGGAGCCCCGGCAGGTCGGGGACCTGGCCGGTGGGGTTGGCGATGGTCTCCAGGACGAGGAGCCGGGTCGCGGGGTGCACGGCGGCGGCCTCGAACTCGGCGGGATCGTCGCCCGGTATCCGTACGACCTCGATCCCGTACCGCTCGGCCAGGTCCCCGAGGACGGCGTGGGTGCCGCCGTACAGACAGCGCTGGGCCACCACCCGGTCGCCGGGGCGCAGGAGCGCGAGCAGCACCCCGCTGATGGCCCCCATGCCCGAGGCGAAGGCGATGGTCCCGGCGCCTTGTTCGAGCCCGGCGAGGGTCTGCTCAAGAGCCCGTACGGTCGGGTTGCCGCGGCGGCTGTAGACGTACTGCCCGTCGGGTCCCGCCATGGCCTCGGCGAGTTCGGCGGCGGAGTCGAAGGCGAAGGCGGAGGACTGCACGAGGGGCACGGAGAGCGGCCAACTGCCGCCCTGGAAGGGCTCGTTGAAGATGTGCACGGCACGGGTGTTCAGTTCCATGGCGTTCCTTCCCTGATACGGAAAAGGGGCCGCCCGACGTCCGGTGACGGACATCGGGCGGCCCCTTCGGGGCGGTTCAGACGGAGACCTTCTCGGCCTCGGGGGCGGGGGCGGCCGCTCCGGCCACCGCTTTGTCGCTCTTCATGACCAGCAGGGTGATCACACCGCCGAGGGCGGCGACGATCGCGGCGCCGATGAAGGCGGCCGAGAAGCCGTCCGTCAGCTTCGGCAGGTTGCCGAGCTGGTCGGCGCCCTGGGACATGGCGACGGCGGTCAGCGCGGCGAGGCCGAGCGCGGAGCCCACGTTGTAGGTGGTGTTGACGATGCCGGAGGCGAGACCGGCCTGCTCCTGCGGGGCGCCGGACATGGCCGCGATCATCGCCGGGATGTAGGCGAGGGACATGCCGAGCGCGGCGACGAGCGAGGCCGGCAGGACGTCGACGAGGAAGCTGCCGGTCGGCGGGACGGCGGCGAGCCAGACCAGGCCGGCGGCGAGGACGAGCAGGCCACCCGCGATGAGCGGCTTGGCGCCGACCTTCATCATCAGCCGGGAGGTGATGGCCGTCATGAAGATCATGAGGAGCACGGTCATCGGGAGCAGCGCGGCACCGGACTCGAAGGCACCGAAGCCGAGGACCTGCTGGAGGTACAGGTTGAGGAAGTACCACATCGGGATCCACGCGGCACCGAGCAGCGTCATCGCCAGGTTCGCCGAGCCGAGGCGCGGGACCCGCCAGACGCTGAGCGGCATGAGCGGCTCGCTGATGCTCTTCTGGATCACGAAGAAGAGAACCAGGAGGGCGGCGGCGCCGATCAGCTGGAGGATCGTGCCGGTGGAGCCCCAGCCGACCTCGGGGGCGCGGACCACGGCGAAGACGGCGAGGGCGAGGCCGGCGGTGACGGCGGCGGCGCCGAGGACGTCGACCGAGCCGCGGCGGGACTCGACGTTCGGGAGCAGCTTGGTGGCGGCGAGGGTCGCGAGGCCGATCGGGATGTAGATGATGAAGACCCACTGCCAGCTCATCCACTCGGTGAAGACACCGCCGAGGAAGACGCCCGCGGTACCACCGGCGGGAGCGGCGGCGCCGTAGAGCGCCATCGCCTTGCCGAGCTCCTTCGGGTCGTGCATGAAGAGCATCATCAGCAGGGTCATGGCGGAGGGCGCGATGAGCGCACCGCCGACACCCTGGACGGCGCGGCCGACGATCTCGACCCAGGCGGTCTGCGCCGCGGCGGCCACGACGGAGCCGGCGATCATCACCGCCCAGCCGGTGACGAAGATCTTGCGGGCTCCGACGAGGTCGGAGAGGCGTCCGCCGAGGAGCAGCAGACCACCGAAGACGATCACGTAGGCGTTGAAGATCCACGAGAGCTCGCTCTGCGTGAAGCCCAGGTCCTTCTGCATCTCGGGGAGTGCGACCCCGATGATCGAGGTGTCCATGATGACCATGAACTGTGCGGCGGCGAGCACGACAAGTGCCCACCAGCGCCGGGGATTGACGGTTGACATTGCCCTGACCCTTCGCTCGCGTCGGTTCCCCGAGCGGACTCGGGGCATACCCCTAGGGGGTACCTGTGCGGAGCACCGTAGCATACCCTTGGGGGGTATGTAAGGGAGAGATGAGGGCGGACGGGAAGCACTGCTTCCGCCCCGCCCGGACCGCGCTCCGGACCCGCCCGCGCCCGGCCCGGCGGGCAGAATGCCCCCATGACCGCCGAGGAAGAGCACGAGATGACCGCAGACGGAGACGCCGCACTCCTCCAGCGCTGGAACTCCACCCTGCTCGCCGCCCGCGCCGGCCGCGGGGGCCCCGACCCCGCCCCGTACGGCCGGAACCTGCTGTCCCGCTGGTCCGAGCCGCAGCGCCGCTACCACACGGCCGACCACCTCCGGGCGGTCCTCGACCGCATCGACGAACTCGCCGACCAGGGCGGCGAGGGCGGGGAGCTGGAGCTCGTACGGCTCGCCGCCTGGTTCCACGACGCCGTCTACCGGCCCGACCGCTCCGAGAACGAGGAGCGGTCGGCGCTCCTCGCCGAGAAGGCCCTCACCGAAGCCGGACTCACCCCCCACGAGGTCGCCGAGGTGGCCCGCCTGGTCCGCCTCACCACCACCCACGACCCCGACCCCGGCGACCTGAACGGCGAGGCGCTCTGCGACGCCGACCTCGCCATCCTCGCCACCGGGCCCGATACCTACAGGGGGTATGCGGAGGCGGTCCGCGAGGAGTACGCCTTCGTCCCCGACCCCGCCTTCCGCGAAGGCCGCGCCGCGGTCCTCCGCCAGCTCCTCGGCCTCCCCCGGCTCTTCCGCACGCCGTACGGGGCGGCGGCCTGGGAGGAGAAGGCGCGGGAAAACCTGGAACGGGAACTCAAGGAATTGACGGACATGTCCGGCACCGGATGACCCGACGCCGAACCGTGACGAGAAATTCCCCCCCTCCGCCGGTAAGATCATTTCGTTTGTCCTTATCGACGCGAGAGACGCCAGGAAAGCACATGAAAATGCGAAAGGCCCTTCCGATCGCCGCCGTTCTGCCGGCCCTCCTCGCGATATCCGCGTGCAGCGGCGAATCGGCGGATTCCGGGGACAAGAAGCCGAAGGCGAGCGCGAAGAGCACCCCCGGCGCGACGGGCGCGGACGCCAAGGCGGCCGCCGAGGCCGAGCGCATCGGCGCCATGGCACCGCAGAACCTCGAAAAGGCCACGCTCACCGGCACGAAGAACGGTTTCGAGGCCAAGAAGGTCGCCAAGGCGGACGTCGAGGCCGGCCGCGACCTGAAGGCCGACAAAGCCGAATGCCAGCCGGTCGCGAGCCTCGCCGGCGGCTTCACCCACATCCCCGCGGTGAGCGTGCAGCACCGCTCGCTCGACCCCGTCGAGGCGAAGAACGCCACGGTCGGATCGATGTGGCTCGCCTCCCACTCGGAGAGCAACGCCAAGAAGGTCATGACCGACCTGCGGAGCTCCCTCAAGGAGTGCCCCGGCGGCTTCAAGACCCTCGGCCTCACCTACAAGGCGGTCGAGCCGGTCAAGGCACCCGCCCTGGGAGACGAGTCCCTCGGCTACCGCATCACGAACGTCGTCGGCAAGCAGAGCGTCACCATGACGTACACGGTGATCCGCGAGAACGGCGTGGTGGCGGTCTTCTACGGCGTGAACATGCTGACCCCGCAGAAGAGCGCCATCCCCGAGACGCTCGTCAAGGCACAGCTGGAACTCCTGGGCTGACCGCCCGCGCCTTTCTTGTCCTTCATGCCGCACGATTGCCTCGTACGCGAAACGTTCTCGTACGCAAGACGCCCGGCCGGGAAATTCCCGGCCGGGCGTTTTCTGTGCGACGAACGGGTCAGCTGACCTGGCCCGATTCCACCGGGAAATCCGGCGGCCAGGGCTCGTCGTACAACGACTGCCCCTCACTCATCAGGGCGTACTCCGCCTCCCGCCAGCTCGGATTGGAGCTGACGACGAAGCTTTCGCCATCCGGATCCAGCATCCAGGTGTAAGCGGCGTCCTCCGCCGGAATGCCGTGCCGTTCGCCGAGCACGCCGAACTCGGCGGCGGTCGCCCGCCGGATGTGGAGCCCGTTCTGGTAGATGGGCCTGAGGAACATCAGTTCCACATGCCCGAAGGAGACCTCGATCCTCGTCGTGGTCCGGTCCACCAGCGTGGCCTCACTGATCAGAAAGAGCCGCCGGTGCGACGGGAGGAAACCGGTGACTCTGAAGAGCCGCCCCTCCCGGACGAAATCCGCCATATCCACCATCTCCTCATCAGTCGGCGACCGGCTGCCCGTTGGCGTACGTGAAGCGCTCCGGGAAGACCCGTACGACCTTGCCCTCCGAGTTGGTCATCCACCAGTCGATGGACTTCCAGCCACGGTCCTCCATCCGGACGGCCGAACGGAGCTTGGTCATCTCCCACGCGGTTCCGAAGCCACCGTCCTGGATCTTGGCCCAGTCGTTGGGCGCGATCGTCTCCCCTCGCTGCAGAAGCATGGTCAGCGCCTCGTCGGCGTTCTTGGCGCCCGGGATGCCGTCCAGGGTCACCGAGATCCTCACGTTGGGGTTGGACACCGCTCGCTCCACTCCCACCGTCCACAGAGCGCGCTTGCCCATCCCCATGCTCTCCGGCATCTCGATGCCGAAGTCCTTGTTGTTGAAGGTGCGCCCGCCGACGACGTCGATCAGATCGTCCGAGTGGGGGTTGACTCCGAGGACGATGTGATCGCCGTCCTTCACGATGTCGCGGAGGATCTCGGTGCACTTCTTGATGAGGTCGTCGTCGACCGACGCGACGGAGAACGACGCGACCTTGAAGGTCGCGGTGTCCGCCGCCTCGCAGGCCTCGCCGGCCATCCGGAAGATGCGGCTGATGATGCCCTGGATGGCGGCCTCGGTCAGGCCGATGGTGCGGAGCGCCATGAAGGCGTCCATGAACCCGATGCCGGTCTTGACGGCGGCGTCCATCGCCGTCACCGCCGCCTTCGCGGTCCTGAAGATCACGCCCGCGACGAACCAGCTGGCAGCCCAGGCACAGTCGCCCCAGGTGCCACCGGACAGGCCCGGAGTGATCAGCTTGGCGCAGCCGATGAAGTCGCCGAGGAGGACGTCGATCGGGTCGATGCCCGAGTTGAACTGGGTCATCGTCAGCGTGACGCTGAGCCGCTTCGTCTGCGCCTTCGACACCTCGGGGCCGAGGTAGACCGTGTCCTTGTCCGGGCAGCCACCCGTGTACGTCTCCCACGCCGCCATGCACAGGAACACGTCGACGTGCGACTTGTACGTGACGTCGGACGTGATCGTGCAGTCGCCGACATGGAGCCACGGGCTGCAGTTGTCCTTGACGACGTTCTGCGGTTCGCCGATGTACTCGATGTGGTCGAGGACCGCCCACACGTCGCTGATCCCGGTGGTGACGCCCTGCGAGATCTGCTCGCTGTTGCCCACCGACTCCGTGCGGTCCGCGGCGGCCTGGGCATCCTCCGCCGCTTCCCGCGCACCTGCGGCGGCCTTCTCCGCCGCCGTCGCGTCGGTCTCCGCCTGGGTGGCGGTGGCACGGGCGCTGGCGGCGTCCTCCTCGGCCTTGGTGGCCACGGCACGGGCGTTGGCGGCGTCCTTCTCCGCCTCCGTGGCCGCCGCGTCCGCCGCGATGGCGTCCGCTTCGGCGTCCATCGCCGCCCACGACGCCGCCATCGCGTCGTTGCCCGCCGACTGCGCGTAGCCGTCGGCCCGGTTCGCCGCAGCCTGCGCCTCCTTCGCGTCCTTCGCGGCCTGGGTGGCCGACGCCTGGGCCCGCTCGTACGCCTTGGCGGCGCGGAGCGCGTCGTTCGCGGCGGCCGCTGCGGCCTGCGCCGCGAGCTTCATGTCCGCGGCGGCCTGCGCGGCCAGGGCCTGAGCCTCGGCGGAGAACGCCTGGGCCATGTTCGCGGTGGCGGCTGCCGCCGACGCCTGCTGCTGCGAGATCGTCAGGGACTGCTGTCCCGTCAGGACCGCGAAGGCGGCCGAGCTGTCGAGCTCCTGGAACGGCCCGCCGAGGGAGATCGCCTCGTTGGCCGGCTTGATCACCGCGGCTGCGGAGTCACGGGCGGCGAGCGAGGACCGCACGGCCGCGAGGGCCTTGCCGGAGGTGGTCGCCGCCCAGGCGGCGGTCTGCAGCGCCTCCGTACGGGCGGCCGCGGCCTCCGCCTTGGCGACCTTGGCCGCCGCGGACGCCTTCTCGGACTGCGCCTTGGCGCCCCGCGCGTCGGCCGCCGCCGCCTCCGAGGCGTCGATGGCCTCGGCCGCGGCAGCGTGGGCGGCGGCCGCGGAACCGGCCGCGACCATGTAGGACGCCCAGGCGCTGTCGGACGCCGCCCTGGCGCGGGACGCGGAGCCCTGCGCCTTCGTGGCCGCCTCGCGCGCGTTGGTGGCTGCGGCCGTGGCCGCGTTCGCCGCCGCGCGGGCGTTGGTGGCCGCCGTGGTCGCCGTGTTCGCGGCGGCACGGGCATCGGTGGCCGCGGCACGGGAGGCCACCGCCGCGTCCGTACCCTCGTCGGCGGCGGCGTTGGCCTCAAGGGCCGCCGCCTTCGCGTTCAGCGAGTCCCGCCGCTGTTCGGCTTCGAGCGCCTTGTCGCGGGCGGCGACGGCGTCGCGTTCCGCCTGCTCGGCGTCGCCCCTGCGGGCGGACGCCGTGGCTCCCGCGGCCTCCGCCGAGACACGGGCGTCACTGGCGATCTGACCCTCCGCGACGGCGTCGGCCTCATGGGCCTTGGCCTTGTCGCGCTCGCTCTCGGCGGTGGCCCGGTAGGCCGCCGCGTTGGCGCGCTCCAGCTCCGCGATGGCGCGCTGCTCCTGCGCGTTCGCCGCGGCCTGACGGGCCTGCTCCTCCTCCGCGAGGGCCGTTTCCTTGGCCTTCTTGGCGATGGCGGCGTTGTTCGCCGCCGAGACCGCGTAGGCGTCGGCGCTGTCCGCCGCGGCCTTCGCCTGGGCGGCGGCCTCCTGGGCGGCGATGCGGCGGAACTCGGTGTTCACCGCGTGCGCCTCGGTCTGCGCCAGGGCGAGGAGCGCCTCCGACGTCGAGACCGTGGCGTTCGCCGCGTTCAGCGCGGTCTCCGTCGCCTTCGCGGCGGCCGTGGCGGCCGCGCCGGAGGCGCGGGCGACCTGGACCGACTGCTGGGCGTACATCAGGCCACGGCCGCGCGGCACCTCGGAGGCGTCCGCGATCGTCCAGGCCTGCTGCTGGGCGGTCACCGCGCGCTGGGACGCGGCGGCGGCCAGGGCGGCCTGCTCCTTCGCCTTGGTGCTCAGCGCCTGGACCTTGCCCCGGGCGTTCGCCAGGTCCGTCTTCGCCTTGTCGAAGAGGGCCTGCTTCGGCTTGAGGATGTGGTCCGGGTCCCGCTCCAGCTCGTCGTGCCAGTACTTCTGCCAGCGCAGGATCTGGTCCGCGCGCCACGCCTGGCCGATGGCCTCGATCATGGTGGCGGTGGCGGTCCGGGTCGCGGCTGCGGCGTCGGCCTCGGCCTGCATGATGACGGCGCGCGGGGCGGCCTGGCCGGCGTACTCCGCCTCCCACTCGGCCGAGGCCTGGGAGACGGCCTCGCTCAAGGAGTTGCGCGGGTCCACCGGGTCGGCGTGGTTGCACGTGGCCCACGCCTGCTTGAGGTTCTCGACCTCCACGCGGAACTCGGGGGTGCCTTCGGCGACCTTCTTGGCCGGGAAGCCGCCGTGCCGCAGGTAGACGGCGATGTCGGCCGACGTCGTCCCGCCGAAGTAGCGGGTGTTGTTGACGTTGGAGTCCCGCAGCATCCAGTCGGCGGCGAAGTCGTGCCAGCTGTCCTTGCCGCGGTTCTGCTCGGTGATCTGCCGGGCCTTGGCGATCGCCTCCGGGCTCGCGTTGGTGTGCGCGTCCCAGCCGATGCGGTCCGCCATCTTCGCCTGCGTGGCGTAGGTGTAGGCGCTGATGTCGGCGCCGAACTCCGGGGCGTGCAGGGCGATCTCGTCACTGAACGAGCTCATCGCGTACGGCCGGTTGGCGTCCTCCAGGACGGCCTTCTGGGCCGCGAAGGCGTCCAGGTAGGCGTAGCCCGCCTCGCGGTCCTGGTCGCTCGCCTGCCCGAGGGGCATGAACCCGATCCAGCCACGGTCGCCGATGACGGCTTCCAGCTGGG
>NZ_JBHVZO010000029.1:0-29382 GCF_042879855.1 Streptomyces sp. NPDC058326
CGGACGCTTCCTTTGTACTCACCCTCTCGGGCTTTCCTCCGGGCTTCCCTTCGGTCTTGCGTTTCCGACTCTATCAGATCTTTCCGATCCGATTTTCCTCGGTGCTTTCCGGTCCCTTTTGCTTTCGCTCCGGGCCCTTCCGGCGGTTCCGACTCTATCAGATCCTTTCGGCGTCTGACCCCCAGTCAGCGGGGTTTGCCTTAGCGGCTGTTGGGCCGTTCCGACGTCTCAAACTCTAGCGGATTTCCCCGGCGGCTCATAATCGAGCCATTCGAAATGAATTTCGGCATGCCGAAATTCTTCCCGGTGGGGAGATCGTGCGGAGTAGAGGTGCCGCTCTCAGCGGCGGAGTGGCTGTCGAAGAACCGTTCCGGCTCTGTGACAACTCGGAGAACACTACGCATCCGGCAGGGGCGTGTCAAGCCCTGTCAAGCGGTTTCAGTCGAGGTCCGTCAGGCGGCCGCCGGCGTCGGGCTGGGTGAGCTCCACGCGGCGCAGGAGGCGGATGAGGATCTCGCCGAGGACGCCCCTCTCCTCTCCTGTGAGGTCCTGGAGGAGCTCCTCCTCGAAGGCCGTGGCCATCCGCATCGCCTCCAGCCACTTCGAGCGACCCTCGTCGGTGAGCTCGACGATCACGCGGACCCGGTTGTTCTCGTCGCGGTCGCGGGTGACCAGGCCTTCACCGGCCATGCGGTCGATGCGGTGAGTCATCGCGGCCGGGGTGAGTCCCAGACGCTTGGCGAGCTCGCCGGGGCCCAGGCGGTAGGGCTCGCCGGCGAGGACCAGGGTCTTGAGGACCTCCCACTCGGCGTTGCTGATGCCGAGGTCGGCAAGCTGGCGTCCGTACGCCACGTTCATACGGCGGTTCAGCCGGCCGAGGGCGGAGACGACCTTCTCGACCTGGGGGTCGAGGTCGCGGAACTCGCGCTGATAGGCGGCGATCTGCTCGTCGAGGCTCGGCTCCTGAGGAGCTTCCGGGCCGGATCGCTCGGGGTTTTCGGACATGGAGGCGAGTATCCCACGGGTCTCGTTGGCGTTGAAGTCCTTCGGTGTGTACTGTTGAGACGTTAACTTTAGCGTTGAAGTCTTCAAGGTTCAGGCCTACACGTCTGAACCTGCGACCGAAGTGGTGAGTGTGACCAAGGCGAGGGGCGCAGCGATGCGCCGCATTCAGGCAGGCAGCGCGCTGAGCGCGTTCGGACTCGGCTTCACCGTTCCGTACCTCTATGTGTACGTGGCTCAGGTGCGGGATCTGGGCGCGGCCACGGCGGGCATCGTCCTGGCCGTCTTCGCCATGGCCGCGCTCGTGGTGCTGCCGTTCAGCGGACGGACGATCGACCGGCGCGGGCCCGTGCCCGTGCTTCTCGTGGCGTCGGTGATCGCGGCCGTCGGTGCCGTGGGCATGGGCTTCGCCTCCAGCGTCCCGGCCGCTGTGGCGGCCGCGGCGCTGCTCGGCGCCGGTACGGCCGTGCTCCAGCCGGCGCTCGCCACGATGATCGTCTGGTGTTCGACGCCTGTCGGCCGCACCCGGGCCTTCGCGATGCAGTTCTTCCTGCAGAACCTGGGTCTCGGTGTCGGCGGTCTGATCGGCGGCCTCCTTGTCGACACGAGCCGTCCGGGCAGCTTCATCCTGCTGTTCTCGATCGAGGCGGCGATGTTCCTCGTGCTCGCGGCCGTCGTCGGGACCGTCCGGATGCCGGGCTCCCCGGCTCTCCGGGACACCCGCCCGGCCGGGGGCGGCAAGGGCGGCGGTCTCCGTGCGCTGCTCGGGCACAAGGCGATGGTGCAGCTGTGCGTCCTCGGCTTCGTCCTCTTCTTCGCCTGCTACGGACAGTTCGAGTCGGGGCTCGCCGCGTACGGCACCGAGGCCGCCGGCATCCAGCCCTCGGCGCTCGGCATGGCGCTCGCAGCCAACACGGCGGTGATCGTCGCCGCCCAGTTCCTGGTGCTGAAGTTCGTCGAGCGCCGCAAGCGGACCCGGGTGATCGCGGCCGTGGGTCTGATCTGGACCGTGGCCTGGCTCATCGCCGGCTACGCGGGCCTCGGGCACGGCAGCCAGGCCATGGCGACGGCGGCCTTCGTCTCCACGTACGCCCTCTTCGGACTCGGTGAGGCGATGCTGTCGCCGACCGTCGCGCCCCTGGTGGCCGATCTGGCGCCGGAGTCGATGGTCGGGCAGTACAACTCGGCCTTCGCGCTGGTCAAGCAGCTGGCGCTGGCCGTGGGACCGGCCGTGGGCGGGCCCATGGGGGCCGCGCTGCACGGGCCGTACATCGTGACCTTCGTGCTCTTCTCGCTCGGCATCACCTTCCTCGCCGTGCGGCTCGGCCGGCAGCTGACCCCCGAGCAGAACCAGCCGTCGCTCACCGTGAAGCCGTCCCGGGTCGTGGCGCAGCACCTGCCCGAGAAGGAGACGGCCGCCGCCTAGGCCCCGCGAGCCCGGCATGATCCAAAAGACAGGCCCTAGCCAGGCTCAGGTCACCGTCTGGTCGGGCAGGGCGAACTCGCACCAGACCGCTTTGCCGCCGCCCGGTGTGCGGCGGCTCCCCCAGGACGAGGCGATCGTCGCGATGATGGAGATACCGCGACCGGCCTCGTCCTCCGTTTCCGCCCTGCGGCGGCGCGGCAGGTGGTCGTCCCCGTCCGTCACCTCGATGATCAGGCGGCGGTCGGTACGGCGCAGGCGCAGCCGCATGGGCGGGGTGCCGTGCTGGAGGGAGTTCGCCACCAGCTCGCTGGTGGCGAGGACGCCCAGGTCGCGCAGCTCGACCGGGAAGCGCCAGGAGGACAGGACCCCGGAGGCGAAGGCACGCGCGCGGGGGGCGGCCTCCACCCCACCGAGGAGCTCCAGGGCCGCGTTGTGGAAGAGCTCCGCGTCCGTTCCCTCGCGGGAGGGGTGCTGGACGACGAGGACGGCCACGTCGTCGTCGTGCTCGGCCGTCACCCCCAGGGAGCGGAGCAGCCGGTCGCAGACCACCTGCGGGGTGCCGTTGGCTCCGGAGAGCGCGCGGGCCAGGGCGGCGACGCCCTCGTCGATGTCCTCCCGGCGGCGCTCGACCAGGCCGTCGGTGTAGAGGACGGCGGTGGAGCCGGGCGGCAGGGCGATGGAGCCCGAGGCGTGCAGCCAGCCGCCGGTGCCGAGCGGCGGCCCGGTCGGGTCCTCGGCGCACCGGACCGTGCCGTCCTCGTCCCGGACGAGGATCGGGAGGTGGCCGGCGGAGGCGTAGACCAGCTTGCCCTCGTTGGGGTCGTGGATCGCGTACACACAGGTGGCGATCTGGCTGGCGTCGATCTCGGCGGCCAGGCCGTCGAGGAGCTGGAGGACCTCGTGCGGGGGCAGGTCCAGGCGCGCGTAGGCCCGGACGGCGGTGCGGAGCTGGCCCATGACGGCGGCGGCGCGCACGCCGCGGCCCATGACGTCGCCGATGACGAGCGCGGTGCGGCCCGCGCCGAGGGTGATCACGTCGTACCAGTCGCCGCCGACGGCCGCGTCGGTGCCGCCGGGCTGGTAGGTGGCGGCGATCCGCAGGTCGTCGGGCTGCTCGAGGTCCTGCGGGAGCAGGGAGCGCTGGAGGGTGACGGCGGTCTCGCGGTGGCGGCGCTCGCTGGCGCGCAGCCGCTCGGCGGCCTCGGCGTGGTCGGTGACGTCCGCCGCGTGGACGAGGACGCCGCCGCCTTCGAGGTGCGGGCTGTCCACGGGCAGGCACGTGACCGTGTACGAGCCGCCGTCCTGGGTGCGGCGGGACTTGACCGTGCGGGGCTTGCCGCTGCGCAGCACCTGGTCCAGGAGGGGCAGCAGGCCGAGCTCCTCGGCCTCCGGGCAGGTGGCGGCGACGGTGGCGCCCGCGGGGCGCGGTCCGAAGGCGGCGGCATAGGCGTCGTTGACGTACGCGATGCGGTGCTCCGGGCCGTACACGAGGGCGACCAGGCCGGGGAGACGGCCGAGCAGCTCCCGTACGGAGAAGTCCTCCAGGGCGGGCACGCCGGCCGTCCCGACGGGTTCGTCGGTGGCGTCGGCCTCGTCGGCGTCGCTGCCGAGTCGCCCCTGCTGCCGCGCGTACTCACCGCGGGCGGCGGGCACGGAGCCTTCGGCCCCCCGCGCCGCGCGGCGCTGTGTGCCGGGGAGCCGGGCGCTCCAACGGGTGAAGTTCACGGATCTGTATGCCTCGTGGTGTCGGTGCCGTGCAGAGTCACGCTGTGCAGGTGTGAGCCCACCTATGGTCACACGTCCAGTGTGGACGAGTGCACTGACAGTGATGTCAGGACGACGGCTTGTCGCCGGTGTCCGGTGGCGGTGCGGCGGCGAGTTCGAATTCGGCGCGGGGATGTTCAAGGGATCCGAGGGAGACGATCTCCCGTTTGAACAGGCCTGACAGGGTCCATTCGGCGAGCACCCTGGCCTTGCGGTTGAAGGTGGGCACCCGGCTCAGGTGGTAGGCGCGGTGCATGAACCAGGCCGGGTATCCCTTGAGTTTCCGTCCGTAGACGTGGGCCACTCCCTTGTGGAGGCCCAGGGACGCGACGGAACCGGCGTACGCGTGTGCGTACTCCTTGAGCGGCTGCCCGCGCAGGGAGGCCGCGATGTTCTCGGCGAGGACCCTGGCCTGGCGGACGGCGTGCTGCGCGTTGGGCGCGCACTCCCTGCCGGGCTCCTCCGCGGTCACGTCCGGGACGGCGGCGGCGTCACCGGCGGCCCAGGCGTGGGCGACGCCCTCCACGGCGAGCTGGGCCGTGCAGCGGAGCCGGCCGCGTTCGTTCCTCGGCAGATCCGTCTCGGCGAGGACGGGCGCGGGCTTGACGCCGGCGGTCCAGACGACGGTACGGGTGGGCAGCCGGGTGCCGTCGCTGAGGACGGCGACCCGGTCCTCGCAGGATTCGAGGCGGGTCTCCAGGCGTACGTCGATGTTCCGGCCGCGCAGCTCGCGGATGGCGTACCGGCCCATCTCCTCGCCCACCTCGGGCAGGATCCGGTCCGAGGCCTCGACGAGGACCCATCGCAGGTCCCCGGGCTTGACGTTGTGGTAGTACCGCGCCGTGTAGCGGGCCATGTCCTCCAGCTCGGCGAGCGCCTCCACGCCCGCGTACCCGCCGCCGACGAACACGAAGGTCAGGGCCGCGTCGCGAATCGCCGGGTCCCGGGTCGAGGAGGCGATGTCCATCTGCTCGATGACGTGGTTGCGCAGGCCGATGGCCTCCTCGACGGTCTTGAAGCCGATGCCGTGGTCGGGCAGGCCGGGGACCGGAAGGGTGCGGGAGACCGAGCCTGGCGCGATGACCAGCTCGTCGTAGGTGAGGTCGACGGTGCCGGTGCCCTCCTCGGCGGTGGCGAGGGTCGAGAGGGACGCGGTCCGCTTGGCGTGGTCGACGGACCTGACCTCGCCGATGACGATCCGGCAGCGGTCGAGGACCCTGCGGAGCGGCACGACGACATGGCGCGGGGAGATCGAGCCGGCGGCGGCCTCGGGCAGGAACGGCTGGTACGTCATGTACGGATCGGGAGTGACCACGACGATCTCGACGGCGCCGGCTCTCAGCTCGGCCCTGAGCTGCCGCTGGAGGCGCAGCGCGGTGTACATGCCGACGTAGCCACCGCCGACGACGAGAATGCGCGCAGGTTCGGTCACTGTCCCATGACGCACTCCCGTCCGTGGTTTGTCCACAGGCCCGGCAAATTGTGTGACCGGAGGGGTACGGAGGCGTGGGGTGGCGCGCGAGGGGCGCCCCGGGGAAACGGTGCAGGTCAGAGCGGACGGCCCGGGTCCGGGGGCGGGCCGGAATCGGGAGTGTTCCGGTCCTTGCTCCGATCGGGGGGCGCACCGTACGGAACTCCCCCTTCTGAATTGACCCGGACTCAACTATGTTCGTAGTTCGTCGGGGTGCCGGAGGCGAGCGCGTGGACCGAAGCGCTCACCGGCCGGAAGCCCCGTGTCAGGGCGGGGAGTCTCCGGGGGGAGACATCATGAGCGGGGGAACGCTTATGCATATTCAGGATTCACGATGGCAGACGGGTGCCGGCACGGCGACCGTCGACAACGGCCTCCACGCGGGCGCCGGCTCCGAGCGCAACGGCGCACCGGTGGTCGGCAGCAGGTCCGCGCCGCTGCGGGTGGACGCCCAGCGCAATCTGGAGCACGTCCTGCGCGCCGCGCGCGAGGTGTTCGGCGAGCTCGGCTACGGCGCTCCGATGGAGGACGTGGCTCGCCGCGCCCGTGTCGGTGTCGGCACCGTCTACCGGCGTTTCCCGAGCAAGGACGTCCTCGTGCGGCGTATAGCCGAGGAGGAGACCTCCCGGCTGACCGAGCAGGCGCGGGCCGCGCTCGGCCAGGAGGAGGAGCCGTGGTCGGCGCTCTCCCGGTTCCTTCGGACCTCGGTCGCCTCGGGTGCGGGCCGTCTCCTTCCGCCGCAGGTGCTGCGGGTGGGTGTCGACGACGCCGTGGTGCCGCCCGTCGGTGACGGCACGGACGACGCGGCACGGGTGCCGTCCCAGCGGGGTGTCGCCGAGCAGGCCGACGCGCGCGTGGTGGCGCCGCGGGCCGTACCGGCCGAGGAGCGGGACGACGCGGGCGCCGCGGAACTGCTCGAAGTGGTCGGCCGGCTGGTCGACCGGGCGCGTGAGGCGGGTGAGCTGCGGACCGACGTGACCGTGGCGGACGTCCTCCTCGTCATCGCCACCGCCGCCCCGGCCCTGCCGGACGCGGCGCAGCAGGCGGCGGCCTCGACGCGACTCCTCGACATCCTGATCGAGGGACTGCGCTCCCGGTAGGCGAACCGCGTCCGCACGGCGTCCGGCAGGCGGCGTGCGGCACGGTGGGCGAAGCGCGTCCGCGCACCGTCGTGCGGGTGGGGCTTTCGTGGTCCGGGCGGACCAGCGAGCATGACACGAACGTGTGAGCGGTTACGCCCGGATACACGAAGTGGCCCCGGACGAGTGGTAAGTGGACGCGCCGCTTCGACGCGCCCGCGCTCTGTGGCAGGCTGAGCCGGTGTTCGGGTCTGAGCGTGCGTACGGGGGCTTCCGCGATGAGCGGTGACGGTCGGGACGATCCACTGGGCAACGGCGGGACCGCGGAGACCGGAGGCCTGCCCGCGGGGCAGGTGCCGAGTCAGGGCGGGCCGGCCGGCCTCTCCGGCGCGCCGGAGACGACGGCCGCCGAGCTCCTCGATGCGAGCGTGCCCCAGCAGCGCGAGGGCAAGGCCTCCGGCTGGGGCCCGGGGCCCGGATCCGGGAGCGTCGCGGGAGCGTCCTCCGCCTCCGACGGATTCGCCGGCCCCGGGAACCTCGCCGGAGCCGGTCACCGCGCCGAGGACGACGAGCCCGGCACCGTCCTCCCGCCGCCCATCGAACTGCCGCCCTCCGACTCCGAGCTCGTCCAGCTCATGCGGGAGGGCGACGACTCCGTGTACGAGGAACTGTTCCGCCGCCACTCCGAGGCCGTGCGCCGGTACGCCAGGACCTGCTGCCGGGACGCCCACACCGCGGACGACCTCACCGCCGAGGTCTTCGCCCGTACCCTCCAGGCGGTCAGGGGCGGGGCCGGGCCCGAGCAGGCCGTACGCGCCTACCTCATGACCACGGTCCGGCGGGTCGCCGCGAACTGGGCCAGGACCCAGAAGCGGGAGCACCTCGTCGAGGACTTCGCCGTGTTCGCGGCGGACGCCGCCCGCTCCTCCGAGTTCTCCGACCAGGACACCATGGACCTCGGTGCGGACGTGCGGGCCATGCACGAGGCCGAGCAGTCGCTCGCCATGCAGGCCTTCCGCTCGCTGCCCGAACGCTGGCAGGCCGTGCTCTGGCACACCACCGTCGAGGAGGAGTCCCCGAGCGAGGTCGCACCGCTCTTCGGACTCACCGCCAACGCCACGGCCGTGCTCGCCAGCCGCGCCCGGGAGGGCCTCAAGCAGGCATACCTCCAGGCCCATGTCAGCCAGTCCCTCACAGCCGGCGGAGACTGCGCCCGGTACGCGGACCGGCTCGGCGCCTACGCGCGCGGGGGCCTGCGCATGCGCGCCGAACGCGGACTGCGCAAGCACCTGGACGAGTGCGCCAAGTGCCGGCTCGCCGCCGGAGAGCTGGCCCACGTCAACGCCGGGATCCCCGCGCTGCTGCCGATCGCCGTCATCGGCTGGTTCGCCGCCGGGTACTCGCTCAAAGCGGCCGGGGTCGTCGCCGGCGGCACTGTCGGAGCGGCAGGCGCGGGCGCCGCGGCCGCCGCCTCCGGGACCTCCGGGGGTGCCGCCTCCGGAGGCGCGGCGGCGGCGGAGGGACTCGGCGCGCCCGCGAAGGCCGGTATCGCGGCGGTCATGGCCGTCGCCGCGGCCGCCGGACTCGTCTGGGCCATGGCCGGGGACCCACAGCCCGTGGCCGCGCCCAAGCCGACCCAGCCGGTCGTCACCCCGGTCGCCCCGGCGGAGCCCGCACCGCCGCCGAAGCCGTCACCGAAGCCCGTACCGCCGCCCCCGCCCGTGACGTCCGAACCACCGGCGCCCACACCGACGCCGAGCCCTCCGAAGCCCTCGCCCACCCCGGCCCCCGCGAAGCCGGCGCCTCCGCCGAAGCCGAGCCCGAAGCCCAGCCCGACGCCGACGCCCACCCCGACGCCGAGCCCCGAGAAGCCCTCGCCGAAGCCCTCGCCGCCGTCCGTCTACGAGGTCGGCGAACTGCGGTACGGGATCTTCGGCGACGGAACCGAACCCGAGGTCTCGCTCTCCGACAGCAGCTGGATGTGGCCGCGCGACGACCTCTCCATCGACGGCACCCCGTACGCGCACGGGGTGAGCGTCCACGCGCCGTCGTCGCTGTTCATCGACCTCAACCGGCAGTGCACGCGTTACGACGCGATCGTCGGCGTCGACGACCTGAGCGTCCCGCTCGGCGTCGGCGGCGTCCGCTTCTCCGTGTACGGGGACGAGGAGCGGCTGTGGCGGTCCGACGTGATCCGGCCGGGCGACCCGCCGGTGCCCGTGTACGTCGACATCACCGGCCGCAGCACGATCCGGCTCGTGGTGGAGGAGCACACGCCGTTCGGCAGCGCCGCGGTGGCCGACTGGGCCGAGTCCCGGATCAGCTGCTCCTGAGGGTCGCGTCCCTGTCCCTGTCTCCGTTTTCGGTCTCGTCCCCGTCCCTGCCCCTGTTCTTGATTTCGTCCCTGTTCTTGATTTCGTCCCCGTCCCCGGGCGCGGTGACCGTCCCCGCCAGGGCCAGCACCTCGTCGATGCCCAGGCCCGTCCCCGCCTCGCGGGCCGCCGCGAGGCCCGACGGGCCGAGCGCGGCCAGCGCCCTCGCCATCACGGCCTCGGTCTCCCGCAAGCCCGGGACCGAACGCGGCGTGCTCTCGCGCCAGCCGTCGACAGCCGCCAGAACCCTCACCGCGAGGGCCGGTTCGCCCGCCTCGGACAGGGTGAAGGCAAGGCCCTCCGCCAGGCCGGTGGTGACGAAGTCCGCGCACTGCGCGTCCCGCGCGCCCCGCAGCGCCCCCGCGGCCGTGGCGACCGCGGCGGCGCCCTCACCCTCGTACGCCTGGACGCGGGCCGCGAGACCGGTCACCACCGCCTCGAAGTGCGGCGGCGGCGCACCGAGCGCCACCGTCCTGCCCGCCTCCTCCACCTGGGCGCGGGCCGCCCTGACGTCCCCGCGGTAGAGGGCGAGCGAGGCGCGCAGGAAGCAGACGAACGTCTGCGTGTCCCGCACGTGGTAACGCTCGGCCTCCCGTGCGGCCTCGTCGATGCCGCGCTCGGCGGACTCCATGTCTCCCGCCCGGTAGGCGAGTTCGGCGAGACGGGCGAGGAAGAACGGGGTCTCGGCATGCGCGCCGACCTCACGCGCCAGGCCGATCGCCTCCTCGTACGCCTCGACGGCCTCCTCGTGACGGCCGCGCATCATATGGGCCTCCCCCGCCGCACTCACGATCTGCGCGGTCATCCAGCGGTCGCCCACCCGCCGCGACAGCGCCCGGAGTTCCGCCAGATCCTCGTCGATCTCGGGCATGCCTCCCGGCATGTCGACGACCATGTGCGTACGGAACATGAGGCTGACGCCGATCTCCCACTCACCCCCGTACCGACGGCAGTTGGCGACGGCGATGTCGAGCAGGCGCCGGACCACCACCGGTTCCTCGGTGAGGTACGCGGTGAACGGCCACAGCAGCCCCGGGAAGCGGGCCCCCTCCGGGCCGGGCGGTTCCCCGAACGCGGCCCGCACGCGCCGGACGAGCGCGACCGTCTCCGGATCCTTGAAGTCCGCCATCGTGCTGCTCTCGACCGCGAGGAAGAACTGCAGCATGCGCAGGTGCATGCGCGGCCAGTGGCGGGGGTCCGCGGGGTCCGCCGGATCGTCGCCGAGCGCGACCGCCCGCTCCACCCAGGCCTGCCCCTCCGGGCGGTAGTTGCGCAGCCACCAGAACCAGCCCATCGCGAAGACGAGACGGTGGGCGGCGGCCTCGTCGGGCGGGGGTCCCCCCTGCTCGACCGAAGCCGAGAGCTTGGGTGCGGGGCCGAGGGTGCGGTGCAGCGCGGCACGGATGTTGTCGAGGTCCCGCTCGATCCGCTCGATCCACGGAAGCTGCTCGCCCGAGCGGAGCTTGGGCTCGGCGGTCTCGGCGAGGGCCGTGAAGTGGGCGGTGTGGGTGGCCTCGGCGGCGGCCAGCAGCGCCGGTGTCTCGGCGGCCCGCTCGGCTGCGTACTCGTGGATGGTCTCCAGGAGCCGGTAGCGCATCTCGCCGCCCTCGGTGGGCGTGGCCACGACCAGGGACTTGTCGACCAGGGCGCCCAGGGAGTCGGCCGCGCTCGGCGAGAGGGCCTCCGCGGCGGCGAGATCCCAGCCGCCGGCGAAGACCGAGACCTGGCGGAGCAGGGCGCGTTCGTCGGGGTCGAGCAGGTCCCAGGACCAGTCGACGACCGCGCGCAGGGTCTGCTGGCGGGGCAGGACCGTGCGGGAACCGGAGGTGAGGAGGCGGAACCGGTCGTCGAGACGCTCGGCGATCTGGCGCGGGGTGAGCAGACGCAGCCGGGCCGCGGCCAGCTCGATGGCGAGCGGCAGTCCGTCGAGGCGGCGGCAGATCTCGTCGACCGCCTCGCCGCCGTCCGCGGCGAGGTCGAACGACGGGCGTACGGCGCGGGCCCGCTCGGCGAAGAGCCGGTGGGCCGGATCGGGCGGGAGGGGCTCGACGGGCCGGACCGACTCACCGGGAACGCCGAGGGGTTCCCGGCTGGTGGCGAGGACGCGCAGCTGCGGGCAGTGGGTGAGGAGGGTCTCGGCGAGGGCGGCGGCCGCGTCGATCACGTGCTCGCAGTTGTCGAGGACGAGGAGGAGGGGGCGGTCGGCCAGGTGCTCGACGAGATGGGCGGTGGGGTCGTCCTGGAGGGACACGCCGTCGCGGGTGATCAGGTTGATCTCGCGGAGCCGGAGCGCGGAGAGGACGGCACCCGGGAGCGCCTCGGGGTCGTCGAGCGGCGCCAGTTCGGCGATCCAGGCGGCCGGCCCGACCACCCGCAGCGCGGCCTCCTCGGCGAGCCGCGTCTTGCCGGAACCACCTGGCCCGGTGAGCGTGACCAGCCGGGAACGGCCCAGGTCGGCGCGGAGCGCGGCGAGCTCGGGCTCACGGCCGACGAAGGAGGTGAGACGGGGGCGGATGTTGCCGGGCTCGGGGGTGGGGGTGGGGGTGGGGCCGGTGGGCGCGATCGGCGGGGTCGGTGGGGTGAGTGCGGCCGGTGCGGTCTGAGCGGTCGGTGGGGTGAGTGCGGCCGGTGCGGTCTGGGCGGCCGGTGGGGGCGGTGCGGTGACCGCGGTCTGTGCTCTTGGGGGGATCGGCTCGCCGGGTGCGGTCGGCCCGGGCCGTCCTGTCCGGCCGGACGGTTCTCTCTGGCCGGTCGGTGCGCCGGTTCGGTGGTCGGGGGCGGTGGAGGCCCCCGCGAAACCGCCTGCGGCCTCCTCGGACGGGCCGGGGGAGACCCGTACGGCGCCGGAGTGGGGATCCCGTACGGGACCCGCTCCCGTGAGGAGCTCCCGGTGGAGGGCGGTGAGTTCGGGGCCCGGGTCGGTGCCCAGGGCGTCCGCGAGGGTGCGGCGGGCCGACTCGTAGGCCGCGAGGGCGTCGGCGTGGCGGCCCTCGGCGCGCAGGGCGCGGATGAGGTGGGCACGGAAGGCCTCGTCGTACGGGTACGTGGCCGTGAGCTCGGTCAGCTCCGGTACGAGTCCGTCGGTGGCCCCCCGGCGGAGATCGGCCGCGACGCGCTGCCGCAGGGCCGCGAGCCGCTGGGCCTCGGGGCGGACGCCCGCGGGGTCGGGCAGATCGGCGAGGGCGGGCCCCCGGAAGAGACCGAGGGCCTCCCTGAGGAGGGTGGCGGCGGTGTCGGGGTCGCCCGCGTCGAGGCGGGCGCCCGCGTCCCTGACCCGTCGCTCGAAGACGTACAGGTCGATGTCCTCGGGGCCTGCGACGAGCCGGTAGCCGGGGCCGGGGGTGGAGGCGACGGCCTCCCTGCCGAGGATCCGGCGGAGGCGGCCGACCAGGGCCTGGAGGGCGGCGGGCGCGTCCTGCGGTGGGGCGTCCCCGTACACGTCGTCGGCGAGTTCGATGACGGAGGCCGGCCGTCCGCCGCGCAGCGCGAGCGCGGTGAGGAGCGCGCGGAGCCGGGCGCCGCCGAGGGGGAGGGGGGTGCCGCGGGGGTCGAGGGCCTCGGCGGTGCCGAGGATGAGATACCGCACCGGCTCATTGTGTCCGGTGGGTGGCGCGTACGCCTCGGGGTTTTACCCGGGTGTGGCCCTCGGGGTCAGGCCCTCAGAACGCCGAGGTGTCGAGGTCGAAGCCGAGGGGGTGGGGAAGCGCGACGGTTGTCCCCAGCTTGTGGATGGACTTGTGGCCGTAGTCGTCACCGGAGGGCTCGGAACACACGCCGGCCTCGCTCGCCTCGCGGTCGATCAGCAGGTAGAGGGGAATCCCCGCGCGCGCGTAGGCCCGGATCTTCTGCACGCGGTCACGGCTCGCGGTGGAGGAGGAGGTCACCTCGGCGACGAGGAGGACGGGGTCGGGGGCGTGCCACTCCTGCTGGTCGTCGAAGCTGCCCTTGGGGGCGATGACGAGGTCGGGAATGACCCGGACCGTGTCGGTGGTACCCGGCAGGCTGAGGCCGATGCCCGTGAAGTTGCGCAGCTCCTTGTCGGCGCGACGGGCGATGACCTGTTCCACCACCTCGGTCACGATCTCCTCGTGCTCGCCGTTTGCCGGAGGTACCACGTAGATCTCCCCTTCGATCAGCTCCACACGCCAGCCCTTGGGGGCCAGCGCACTGAACAGCTCGAAGGTCTCCTGGACACTCGCGCCCTCACGGTCGGGCATGCCCTCGGAGAACGTGTCTTCCGGAACCGGCAGCGGCATCGCCATGCTGCACCTCCTTCGCTCGGCGCGACGTTCTCAGCTTAGGCCGGGCAGCGCGGCGGGGTCCGGAACGCGTTCACTTGAACGAGCGTGCTGTGACGTTTCACCCCGCGGACTCGCCCCGCGTCACGCCGGCAGCGACCTGGACGCGGGGATCAGCGGGCCCTGGACCGCCCGGTGGGCGCGGGGCTCCGTCGTGTTCGTCCAGCAGGAGCCGCGGCGTGCCAGGAGGCGGCGGAGCCAGAGTTCGGTGGAGACCAGGTCGGCCAGGCCGTCCAGGGGGACCGGTTCGCCGTCGGCCGCCGCGCGGAGGGCCTCGCGGACGACTCGGGCCTCGATCAGACCGGCGTCGGCGAGCAGCGGGGCGTCGAAGAGGGCGAGCAGCTGGGGCAGCGCGGCGCGCAGCCCCGCGCGCGTGGCGGCGGCCGGGACCGCCGGGTGGGAGGCACCCCAGCCGGGCGGGAGGTCGTGGACGCCTGCGCCGGAGAGGACCGTACGGAGGACTCCCGCGCGCGCGTCCGGCTGGACCCGCAGCGATTCGGGGAGCGCCCGGCAGGCCCGTACCACTTGGTTGTCGAGGAAGGGGGCGTGCAGCCGCTGGCCGCGGATCTCCGCGGCCTGTTCCAGGACCCGGTGGTCGGCCGCCGCGCGCGCGAGGGCGGCACGCGCGCGTGCCTCGCCCGGGCGCTGGACGGAGGCCGGCAGGGTCGCCGCCCGGTTCAGGCGAACCGATACTTCAGCCAGTGCCTCTCCCGTCAGCCACCGCGCGGCCGGTCCCGGCCGCGACCAGGTGAGTGCGGAGAGGGACGCTTCGAGGGGGCCGAAGCCGTCCGGTGCCGTCCGGTTCGCTTCAAGGACCCGCTGGGCCGCCGACTCCAGGCCCGTCCGGTAGGGGGTGCGCGCCAGCTTCCGCGCCGCCCGGTACACCGTCAGGGGCACCAGCAGCGAACCCGCCGAAGGGCCCGAGGCCTTGGCGAGAGCTGTCACGGGACGCACCAGGGAGCGGCGCCTGCGGTCCATCAGGAGGTCCGCGAGGCGCGCCGGGTGCGCGTCCAGGACCTGCTTGGCGCCCATGCCGGTGAAGTGGTCGGCGCTGCCGCCCGCGAGCCGCCGCCGGTGCCGTTCGGCCGTGACGAGCGCGGGCCCCGGTTCGTCGGTGAGCGGCCCGTCCAGGGCGGCGTACGGGAGCGCCTCCTCGCCCGCCGCGACGACCACGTGGTGCAGGCGGGGGTCGGCCGCGATCTCCCCGGCCCGCTTCAGCTCGTCCTCACGGCCCGAACCGGTCCGTGTCGCCAGGTCGTTGAAGGTGACGGCGAGCAGCCGCTCCCCCGCGCCCGTGCCGTGCCCGGTGATCGTGCCCGGCACCCCCGGGAGCCCCGCCGCGAGCAGCGCGAGCGTGCCGGAGGCGCTGCCGCCGGACAGATCGGCACCGATTCCCGGCGCCGGGCCCGCGCCGCGGGCGGCCCGCCGGTCGGCGGGCCCCATGCCGGGGACGGGTCCGGGGTCGGGAGGCGGGGCCTCGGGCGCGTGCCGGGGGGCGGTGAGCCGGGCGCGGACCGCCTCGACCAGGGCGTCCCGTACGCCCTCGACGGCCTGGCGTGGGTCGGTCTGGGCGGCCGCTACCGCGAGCGAGGCGACCTGCTCGTACCCGGTGATCTCGCGTGAGCCCTCCCGCAGGATCAGCGCGTGGCCCGGCGGGACCCGCCTGACCCCTTCGTACGGGGTGGAGTCGCGCAGCGCCTCCGGGGTCTCGGGGCAGGCGAGCAGGGCGGCCAGGTGACCGATGTCGAGCTGGGCCTCGACGAGGTCGGCGAGCGGCAGGGCGGCGGTGGCGTAGGCGGTGCCGCCCGCCCACGGGGTGTGGAACACCGGCCGGGCGCCCGCGAGATCACCGGTGACGGTGATGCGGCGGCCGGCCCTGACGACGGCCGTGTAGCTGCCGGGCCAGGCCGTGAGGTGGCGCAACGCGCCCCCGCGCGCGGTGAGCAGGCCGATCCGGAGGTCCTCGTCGCTCGCGGCGCAACAGCCGAGCACGGCGAGGCGGGTGTGGTCGTCGACGGCCACCACCCGCACCTCGTCGGGGCGCCAGTCGCCGACCGCCCACAGCGGATCGGGGTCGCCCCAGAGGAGTTGTGCGCCCACCGGTTGCACCGTACGCCCCTCGGTGGCGGCGGCCTGGCCGGCACCGGCGGACCGCGAGGAGCCGTGACCCGCGCCGTGAGCGCGGTGCGCGCCGTGAGAGCCGTACCCGCCGCCGTGCGCGCGGTGAGCGTCGTACCCGCGGTCGTACCCTCCGTCGTACGAACCGTGCGGGCCACGCGTGTCGTACCCGCCGCCGTACGTGTCGTAGCCGCCGGACGGTGCTGGAACCGTCCCGTACGAGCCGCTCGCCGGTCCCGTCCGCGCCCCGGCCGTCGTTGCGAAGCTCGCGGCGACACTGCTCCAGCCCACCAGCCATCGCATCGGCGCCTCCACGTCCGTTTCGGTGGAGGACATGCTGCCACGACAACGGCGCACGGGGCGGAGTCCGGGTGCACGCGCGCGAAAGCCGAATGCGCCCCTGGCATGGGCCAGTTGACCACCGGCGTCATTCGGCCAAATATCGCCCCTCCCCGGCAGGCACGGGAGGCGTCCGGGCGGCGGCCCCCGCACACCGCTTCCCACCGGCCGCCGGCAGGCCGGGAGGCGCTCCCGCCTCCCGGCGCCGTCCGCCGCCCGCGGGGAATGGGGCAGCGATATCCCCCAGCCCACCGGGTCCGGGACAACCTTCCCGGCCGAGCGGGCCGACCCACGCGCTCCTCATGGAAGCGCTCCCCGAGCGGCCCCGAGAGAGCGCACGGCCGGGCGCACGGCCACACGTCGGGAGCACGATCCTGGCCACCGGAGCCGCACGTCGGCCTTTCACACAACAATCTCGCCATACGGAACACCGCCCCTTAACGGTAGGGATGCGGCGAACTACGCTGTGTTTACGAATGCCGCCCGCCTATGCCCGGCGTCGTGGCGGCCGTCTGGGTGGTCGAGGGGTGGCGTCATGTCCAGGGAGCAACGCGGGCCGAACGAAAAGCTCGGCACGGTTCTCGCCCTCGCGGGAATCAGCAACGCCGGGCTCGCCCGGCGCGTCAACGACCTCGGATCCCAACGGGGCCTGACGCTTCGCTACGACAAGACCTCGGTCGCCCGGTGGGTGGCCAAGGGCATGGTGCCGCAGGGTGCCGCCCCGCATCTGATCGCCGCCGCGATCGGACAGAAGCTCGGCCGGCCCGTGCCGCTGCACGAGATCGGGCTCGCCGACGCCGACCCCGCGCCCGAAGTGGGGCTCGCGTTCCCGCGTGACGTGGGCGAGGCGGTGCGCTCGGCCACCGACCTGTACCGGCTCGACCTCGCCGGGCGGCGGGCCGGCGGCGGGATCTGGCAGTCGCTCGCCGGGTCCTTCGCGGTGAGCGCGTACGCGACGCCCGCGTCCCGCTGGCTGATAACCCCCGCCGACCCGTCGGTGGAGCGCGAGGCCCCGCGCCCGTCGGGCGGCGGCACGGCCGCCACCGTCGCGGAGCACGCGCGTGTGGGCCACAGCGACGTCGCCAAACTCCGCGAGGCCGCCGAGGACGCGCGCCGCTGGGACTCCAAGTACGGCGGCGGGGACTGGCGCTCGTCCATGGTCCCCGAGTGCTTACGGGTGGACGCGGCGCCGCTCCTCCTCGCCTCGTACTCGGACGAGGTCGGCCGCGCCCTGTTCGGCGCGACCGCCGAGCTCACCCGGCTCGCCGGCTGGATGGCCTTCGACACCGGGCAGCAGGAGGCCGCCCAGCGCTACTACATCCAGGCCCTGCGGCTCGCCCGCGCCGCCGCCGACGTGCCCCTCGGCGGCTACGTCCTCGCCTCCATGTCCCTCCAGGCCACCTACCGGGGCTTCGCCGACGAGGGCGTGGACCTCGCCCAGGCCGCGCTCGAACGGAACCGGGGGCTCGCCACCGCCCGCACCATGTCCTTCTTCCGGCTCGTCGAGGCACGCGCGCACGCGAAGGCCGGGGACGGGGCCGCCGCCGCGGCCGCGCTCAAGTCCTCCGAGGGCTGGCTCGAGCGCTCACGGGACGGCGACGCCGACCCGACCTGGCTGGGTTTCTACTCGTACGACCGGTTCTGCGCCGACGCCGCGGAGTGCTACCGGGACCTGAAGGCGCCCCACGAGGTGCGGCGCTTCACCGAGCAGGCGCTCTCCCGGCCGACCGAGGAGTTCGTCCGCTCGCACGGGCTGCGGCTCGTGGTCTCCGCCGTCGCCGAGCTGGAGTCGGGCAACCTGGACGCGGCCTGCGCGGCCGGTACGCGCGCGGTGGAGGTGGCCGGCCGGATCTCCTCGGCCCGGACGACCGAGTACGTACGGGACCTGCTGCACCGGCTCGAACCGTACGGGGACGAGCCGCGCGTGCGGGAACTGCGGGAACGGGCCAGGCCGCTGCTCGTCGCCCCGGCGTGACGGCGGCGACCCCCTGGGGCGTGACCTGCGTCTCGTGATGTCGCGCGAGGTTTCACGGGATTGTCAGTGGGCCAGTGCACTATCGGGGGTGGGAGGTGGCGCTGGTGTTTGACTGTGACGTGCTGGTGATCGGCGGCGGGATCGTCGGTCTGTCGACGGCGTACGCGCTGACGCGCGCCGCTCCCGGCACCCGGGTCACGGTCCTGGAGAAGGAGCACGCCCTCGCGCGCCATCAGACCGGTCGCAACAGCGGGGTGATCCACAGCGGGATCTACTACCGGCCGGGATCGCTCAAGGCCCGGTTCGCGGTCGAGGGCGCGGCCGAGATGGTCAAGTTCTGCGCGGAGTGGGACATTCCGTACGAGGTGACGGGCAAGCTCGTCGTCGCCACCGCGCGCGAGGAGCTGCCCCGGCTGCACGCGCTCGTGCAGCGCGGCAGGGAGAACGGCATCCCGGTGCGCGAGCTGGGCCCGGCGCAGATCAGCGAGTACGAGCCACGGGTGCGGGGTCTGGCCGCGATCCACGTCGGCACGACCGGCGTCTGCGACTACGGGGCCGTGTCGGCCCGGCTCGCCGAGTCCTCCGGCGCCCGGATCCTGTACGGGGCGGAGGTCACCGTGATCGACCGGCGGCCGTGGGGGGTCGCCGTGCGGACGGCGGACGGCCGGGTGGTGCGGGCGCGGGTCCTGGTGAACTGCGCGGGGCTGCACTGCGACCGGATCGCGCGGCTCGCGGGCGACGATCCGGGCATGCGCATCGTCCCCTTCCGGGGGGAGTACTACGAGCTCCGGGACCCCTCGCTCGTGCGGGGCCTGGTCTATCCCGTCCCCGACCCGGCGTTCCCGTTCCTCGGGGTGCACCTGACGCGGGGCATCGACGGCGGCGTCCACATCGGGCCGAACGCGGTCCCGGCGCTCGCGCGTGAGGGGTACGGCTGGTCCGTCGTCCGCCCGCGCGAGCTCGCGGGCACGCTGGCCTGGCCCGGCTCATGGGCGATCGCCCGGGATCACTGGCGGTACGGGGCGGGCGAGCTGCGCCGGTCGCTGTCGAAGCGGGCGTTCACGGAGGCGGTGCGGCGGCTGCTTCCGGTGGTGGAGGAGTCCGACCTGCGTCGGGCGGCGGCGGGGGTGCGGGCACAGGCGGTACTGCGGGACGGGACGCTGGTCGACGACTTCCTGATCCGCGAGGCCTCGCGGACGGTCCACGTCCTGAACGCGCCTTCGCCCGCGGCGACGGCGTCGCTGCCGATCGGCCGGGAGGTGGCGAGGCGCGCGCTGGCCCTGCTGTGACCCGCACCGCCCACGGGGGCCGCGCGGGGCCGCACGGATGGCGGCCGGCCGCGCCGCGGTGAGGGGTGGGCGTCGTAGAATCGGGGGCATTGTGTCTGAGCTGCCTGAGAACTTCCCGCACCCCGCCGCCGCCCCCGCCCAGCCCCCCGCGCGGCGGGGCAGTCAGAGGTTCGCCCCCGGCGAGGGTCCCCTGCCCGACCCCGCCGGCTCCCACCACGAGCGGCGCATCCGCAGCTTCCAGCCGCGTCGCAGCCGCGTCACCACCGGCCAGGCCGAGGCGATGCTGAAGCGCTGGCCCGACTGGGGTCTCGACATCGACGGCAAGCGGGTCCTCGACCTCGCCGAGATGTTCGACGGTCTCCCGGTCGTCCTGGAGATCGGCTTCGGCATGGGCGAGGCGACCGCGCAGATGGCCGCCGCCGACCCCGGCACCGGCATCCTCGCCGTCGACGTGCACACCCCCGGCCAGGGCAATCTGCTCGGTCTCGCCGACCGGAACGGCCTGACCAACATCCGGGTGGCCAACGGCGACGCGATCATCCTGCTCCGCGAGATGCTCGCGACGGACGCCCTGGACGGCTGCCGCGTCTACTTCCCCGACCCGTGGCCCAAGGCACGTCACCACAAGCGGCGGCTCATCCAGCCCGAGTTCCTCAGCCTCCTCGCGACCCGGATGAAGCCCGGGGCCGTGCTGCACTGCGCCACGGACTGGGAGGAGTACGCCGTACAGATGCTGGAGGTGCTCTCCGCGCATCCGGACTTCGAGAACACCCAGGACGACGGCGGTTACGCGCCCCGACCGGACTTCCGGCCCCTCACCCGCTTCGAGGGCCAGGGCCTGGACAAGGGCCATGTCGTGCACGACCTCCTCTTCCGCCGGAAATGACCGGCGAGGTGAGCCCGCCGAGGTGACGGGGAGCGGGTAACCCCGTCGCCGGTGTCGGTGGGGGTCGTTAGGGTCGCTCACGTGTCGAACCCCGTCCCCGCCGACCAGCCGGAAGCCGCTCCCGTCCCGCACCGGGACACCGAGGAGCCGTCCTTCCCCGCCGCCGCCGACCGGTCCACGTGGCGCTACCGGCCACGCCGGGCCTTCTGGCGCAGCCGGCTGGTCCGGGCCGTCGCCGTCATCACCGTGCTCGCGATCTGCGCCCTGTTCATCCTGGCGCTGGTCCGCGAGCAGACCGGCACCGAGGGCTTCCTCGTCGGTCTCGGCCTCGCGCTGCTGCCCGTACCGCTGCTGATGGCCGCGTTCCGCTGGCTCGACCGGGTCGAGCCGGGCCCGTGGAAGAACCTGCTCTTCGCCTTCGCCTGGGGCGCCTTCGCCGCCGCGCTCGTCGCGATCCTGGCGAACACCTTCGCGGTCCGCTGGATAGCGACGGCCACCGCGGACCCGGCATCGGCGGACAACCTCGGCGCCACGGTGGTCGCGCCGGTGGTGGAGGAGACCGCGAAGGCGGTCGCGATCCTGCTGCTGTTCCTCTTCCGGCGGCGGCATTTCGGCGGGCTCGTCGACGGCGTGGTCGTCGCCGGTTTCACCGCGACCGGCTTCGCCTTCACCGAGAACATCCTCTACCTCGGCAACGCCTTCGGCGAGGACCAGGCGTTCGGCTCGTCCGGGCTCGGCTCGGTGACCGCCGGGACCTTCTTCGTACGGGTCGTGATGTCGCCGTTCGCGCACCCGCTGTTCACCGTGCTCACCGGCATCGGCTTCGGCTTCGCGGCGCTCGCGCCCCGCGGGAGGCGGCTGCGGAAGGTGCTGCTGCCGCTCGCGGGGCTGCTGCTCGCCATGGGGCTGCACGCCGCGTGGAACGGCTCGGCCACCTTCGGCGGCCCCTGGGCCTTCCTCATCGTGTACGGGGCGCTCATGGTCCCGGCCTTCGGCCTGCTGACCTGGCTCGCGGTGTGGAGTAGGCAGCGGGAGCTGCGCACGATATCCGGGGAGCTCCCGGCGTACGCGGCGGCCGGCTGGCTCTCCCCCGCCGAGCCGCTGGCGCTTTCCTCGATGCGGGCCCGGCAGGTGGCCCGCGCGTTCGCCGCCCGGACGTACGGCCGGCCGGCCGCGCGGGCGGTGGGCGAGTACGAGTCCTTCGCCACGGCCCTGGCATTCCTCCGGGACCGGGCCCGGCGCGGCACCGCCGGGCCCGACTTCCCGGCCCGCGAGCAGGAGCTGCTGCACCATCTGTGGCAGCGCCGCGAGGTCGCCTCGCCGGCGCTGACGTACGCGGCACGGGCGACGGGCCGGGCGTGGGCGCCGCCGCAGTACCTGGACTACGACGGCTACAACCCGTACCGGAGTTAGGCCCTGGACGGAGGCCGGAGGGGCGGGCGCCTCAGGACGCCGACGCCTCCGTCAGGAGCGTCAGCTCGGCCTCCGTCAGGGTGAGGTCGGCGGACGCGACAAGGGCCGGGAGCTGCTCGACCGTACGAGCCGAGGCGATCGGGGCGGCGACCGTCGGGCGGGAGGCGAGCCAGGCGAGGGCGACGGTGGCGAGTTCCGCCTCGTGCGCCTCGGCGACCGTGTCGAGCGCGGAGAGCACGGCCCGGCCCCGCTCGGTGTCCAGGTGGCCGCCGGCACCGGAGGCGCGGACGCTGTCGACGGTGGCGCCCGGACGGTACTTGCCGGTGAGGAAGCCGGCCGCGAGGCCGTAGTACGGGACGGCGGAGAGCCCGGCCTGCTCCACGGTCTTCAGAAGCGGGCCCTCGTAGGTCTCGCGGGAGACCAGGTTGTAGTGCGGCTGAAGGGCCACGTACCGGGCGAGACCCTCGGCTTCGGCGAATTCGAGGGAGGCCCGCAGCCGCTCCGGGGAGATGTTGGAGGCCGCGACGGCCCGGACCTTGCCGTCCTTCACGAGCTGGTCGAGGGCGGTGACGATCTCCTCGACGGGGACCGACTCGTCGTCGAAGTGCGTGTAGTAGAGGTCGATGCGGTCGGTGCCGAGGCGGCGCAGTGACTCCTCCGCGCCGGCCTTGATGGTGGTGGCGGACAGCCCCTTGAAGCGGGGGTGGGCGCCGACCTTGGTGGCGACGACGATGTCGTCACGGTTGCCCCGGGAGGCGAGCCAGCGGCCGATGACGGTCTCGGACTCGCCGCCCTCGTTGCCCTCGGCCCAGGCGGAGTAGACGTCGGCGGAGTCGACGAAGTTGCCGCCCGCGGCGGCGTAGGCGTCGAGGACGGCGAAGGACTGCGCCTCGTCGGCGGTCCAGCCGAAGACGTTGCCGCCCAGGGCGAGCGGGAAGACGTGCAGGTCGGAACTGCCCAGCGGGCGGAGAGAGGTCATGGAGTGAGAAACCTTCCCCGCCGCCGGGCCTATTCCTCGGGCGGCGGCCCGAGGAACGGCGCGGCAGCCTGACCGACGGAGCGGCAGCCCGAGCGACGGAGCGGCGGCCGGTCGGACCGCCGGACGGACCGGAGCGGCGGCCGGTCGGCCCGACGCCCGCTCGGACCGGACCGACGCCCGCTCGGACCGGACCGACGCCCGCTCGGACCGGACCGACGCCCGCTCGGACCGTCGGATGATCAGCCCGCCGGACGATTCGCCGGATGATCGGCCCGCCCGTCAGCCGATCTCAGACCGTCAGGCCCTTAGAGCGGAGCCAGGACGCCGGGTCGATGCCGTCGCCGCCGGGCGTGTGCACCTCCATGTGGAGGTGGGCGCCGGAGACGTTGCCGGTGGCGCCGACGCGGCCGATCGTCTCGCCGGTGCCCACGGTCTGGCCGACGCCGACCGTCATGGACGACAGGTGGCAGTACCAGACCTCGGTACCGTCCTCCAGCTCCAGGACGATCCGGTAACCGTAGGAGCCGGACCAGCCGGCCTCCTTGACGGTGGCTCCGTGGACCGCCTTGAGGGGGGTGCCGGTGGGGGCCGCGAAGTCGAGGCCCGTGTGGTAGCCGGAGGACCACATGGAGCCGGACTGCATGTACACAGCGGTGAGGGAGTACGAGGAGAGCGGCATCGAGTAGCTCGCGGCGAGCTGCGCGAGGCGCTCGGCCTCGGCCTTCGCCCTTGCCTCCTCCTCCGCCTTGGCCTTGGCCTCCGCCTCGGCCTGCGCCTTCGCCTCGGCGGCCGCCTTCTCCGCGGCCTCGGCCTTGGCCTCGGCCTCCGCGGCTGCCTTCTCCGCCGCCGCCTTCTCCGCCGCGGCCTTCTCCGCGGCGTCGGCGGATGCCTGCTGCTGCTCGGCCTGCTGCATGATGCGTGCGCGCAGGGCCTCGCCGGCGTCGGCCGTGCCGGTCGCCGCGCGCGTGGCCTGCTCGGCGGTCGCCCCGGTCCGCTCGTCGTCGACGGTGGTGTACGCGGCGGCGGTGAGCGGGTTGGGGTTGGAGCGGACCGCGTCGGCGGCCGCCATGTCGTCACCCGAGACCGTGTCCGCGTCCTCGTCCGGGAGGAGGTCACCGACACCGGGAAGGTCGTGGGCGTCCGGCAGGCCGAGGTCCGGAAGGTCCGGGAGCGAGATGGCCACCGGCGGCTTCTCCTGCGCGGTGGCGAGGCCGCCCGCGCCGACGGCCGCGATGACGCCGACGCCGAGGACGGTGGAGGAGCGGGCGAAGTTGGAGCGCTGCTTGACGACCCGGTGCCGGCCGCCGGAGCGGTTGGCGCGGAGGGAATCCTCGGTGGGGTTCCACTCGGTGTCCGGGGCGGCGGGACCCGCACCACCACCGAAGGCGTCGAAGGGAGCTTCGGGTACGGGGGTGTTGGACGCCACGAAGGGGCGCTCCTTTCCTTCCTTCTCGCCTACCGGGTTAGCTGACGGGTTCGGAGCAGGAAGGTCTCCTACGGGCACGGTCGCACAGGTGCGAAAGGCCCGATTCACCCCAATTGGTGGTTCCCCGGTTCCTTTTCAGGATTCGGCGCGTGCGCACGGTGCCGCCTCTTGCGGCGGCTGGGACGACCGCGCTGCGTTATCGAACGTTAATAGACAGGGGGTGCCGATTCCAAGCCGCTCCCCTTGATCATTCATGGGATTGTGCGCGAATGGCCCGAGTTGACCCCCCTTCAGCGCGCGCCGGCGAAACCTGCCGGACCTGACGTTATGTCAATTGTTATCGCAGCGACACCTCTCGACTACGACCGGTGACCGGGCCCGGCAGGCGGGACCACCGGCATCGTGCGCCGCCGCTCCTGCTGCCCCCTCGCGGGACGGCTCAGCGCGAGCAGCGCCATGTCGTCCGTCGCCCCGCCGCCCGTGTGCAGCCGCACGTCGTCCACCAGCGCGTCGAGGAGCTCCTCGGGCCCCGGGAAGATCCGGCCGGCGAGGCGGGACCCGGGGTCGTAGAAGACACCCGCCGCGTTCCGTGCCTCCGAGAGGCCGTCGGTGTAGAAGAGCAGCGTCGCGCCCGGCGGGTACGGCCGCCCCTCGGCACGGTCCGGCCACACCGCCAGATCTCCCATGCCGAGCGGCAGCGCCGGCTCGGTCGGCTCCAGCGTGTCCAGGCGCCCGTCCGCGTACAGCATCAGCGGGGGTGGATGGCCCCGGTTGACGACCCGTACGAAACCGTCGAAGGTACCGCTCCCGTCCTCGCGCGGGATCTCGGCCAGGACGGCGGTGGTGAACCCCTCGACGGCGTCGAGCCCGTCCCTGCGGGTGCCCTCGCGGGCCAGCGCCCGTTCGAGGCGCTGCGCCACACCCTCCAGGCTCCGCTCCTGCTCGGCCGCCTCCCGGAAGGCGCCGATGACGACGGCGACGGCCTCGACCGCCTCCATGCCCTTGCCCCGGACGTCCCCGACGACGAGCCGCACCCCGTAGGGGGTGTCCTGGACGGCGAACAGGTCGCCGCCGATGAACGCGTCCGCCTGCGCCGCCTCGTACCGGGCCGCGCACTGCAGCCCGCCGATCCGCTCCGCGGGCGTCGGCAGCACGGCCTTCTGCGCGGTCTCCGCGATGACCCGCGCCGAGGCGAGCCGCTCGCCGCTGCGGCGCACGACCCGGCTGATGAGGAGGGCCAGCGCCGAGACGGTGACGACCGTCAGGGTCTCGGTCAGGGACGGGATCTCGTCGGCGGTGCCGTTGTAGAGGTGGAGTCCGACGGAGGCGAGGACGGCGGCGATCCCGGTGAGGAGCGTCGTGAGGGTGGAGAAGAAGGGCGCGGCGATCAGCGGGGCGGCGGAGAAGAGCGGCGCCGCGGTGTACGCGGGCGGTGTCAGTACGTCGAAGACGACCCCGCCGGCGATGACCAGGGGCGGCAGGGCCCGGATGAACTGCCGGGCGCGCCCGTACGAGCGGCGGCCGTCACCGCCCCGCCGCCCGCCGTCGCCCGCTCCTAGGGGGTGCCCCACCTGTGCTCTCCTGCCCGGTCCGTACCCGGCCGCGGTCCGTACCGCTCTCTCCCAGGGTGGCCGCCCCCACGCCGGGCGGCGACTCGCACGGGGCCGACTGGCGTACGGCCCGGGACGACCGGAAAGACCCCGCGGGCCCGGGCCCGTCTCACCCGGGCCCGTCTCAACCCGTCTCACCCGGGCCCGCCTCAGGGCCGCCCCCGCCGGCCTCACCCCGGCGCGCCCCAGGCCGCCCCAACCGGCCTCAGCCCGTCACCGCTCCCTCCGCGAGGCGGCCGCCCCGGGCGAGCAGCGCCATCGCCGCCGCGCAGCCCAGGCCCACCGCGCAGAGCGCCAGCCACGGCGCCGCCGACCACCCCGTCACGTCGAGCAGCGCGCCCGTGCCCAGGTTCCCGAGGGTGATGCCGACCCCGCACACCGTGTTGTAGAGCCCGTAGTGGGTGGCCACCCAGCGCCCCCGGGAGAGAGCGACGACGGTGTCCATCTCGTACGGGTAGAGCACCGCGTTCGCGACGGCCAGGACCGCCGCGCACAGCAGCAGCCCCACCAGGCCCCTGCCCAGGGCAGCCGGCGCCAGGAAGGCCACGCCCATCAGGCCCAGCCCGAGGACGAGACACCGCTCACGGCTCAGGCGGCGCCGGCACCAGGCGGTGATCCGCAGCTGCCCGGCGAGCGCGACCAGGGCCGAGACGACGAACAGCGCCGTCGTGGGCCCCGTGCCGCCCGCCGCGAGCGGCAGCGCCAGATAGACCTGGAAGGACAGCACGTACGAGCCGGTCATCGCGAGCGAGAAGAACCAGAAGGTGCGGTGGGTGAGGACCGTGCGGAACTGCCCCCGCTCCTCCGCGGCGGGCGCCGTCCTCCCGCCCCGTACGGGCATGTACCTGAGCTGGACAAGGGTCAGTCCCGCGAAGAGCACGGCCGCCACCAGGCAGGTCAGCCGGAACGACACCCCCGTCAGGGCCACCCCGACGAGCGGCCCGAGGAGGATGCCCGCCTGGTAGTAGACGTTGAACAGCGCGAAGGCCTCCACTCTCCGCTCCTCCCCGGCCTCCGCCGCGAGACAGGCCCGCACGGCGGGGTTGAACAGCGCCCCCGCGAGGCCGGTCGCGAGGGAGGCGGCGAGGAGCGCCGGCAGCGACTGGGCGAACGCGAGCGCTCCGAAGCCGGCCGTCCGCAGCACACAGCCCGCCACGATGAGCGGCTTGAAGCCGAGCCGGTCGGCGAGCGCCCCGCCGACGAGGAACATGCCCTGCTGGGAGAGGTTCCGGGCGCCGAGGACGAGACCGACCGCCCACGCCGCCATGCCGAGCCCGTCCGCGAGGTGCGCGGCCAGGAACGGCATGAGCATGTAGAAGCCCAGGTTGATGGTGAGCTGGTTGAGGAAGAGCAGCCGGACGGCCGGTTCGAAGGTACGGCTCTGCTTCCACACCCCGCCCCGGGACGGCGCCGTCGTGGTGCTCAACGGACCCGCTCCGCCCGGTCCGTGACCTTGCGGGTCCAGCCGTCGACGGGCACACCGGCCTCGTACCCGGCGGGGTCCTCCCGTACGGGACCGTCGAGGAGGCCGTGCGCCGCGCAGAACTCGTCGTTGAAGACGGTGTCGAAGTACCGCTGCGGCCCGTCGGGGAAGACGGCGGCGATCCGGGTCCCGCGCGGCCGCGTGCGGGCCAGCCACCCGGCGACGAGCGCGACCGCGCCCACGCTCCAGCCGCCGGTCGCGAACTGGCGCGCGGCGAGCCGGCGGGCCGTCCGTACCGCTTCCGCGGGACCCACCCAGTGGATCTCGTCGAAGGCCCCGTGGTCCACGTTGCCCGGGTGGATGGAGGAGCCGAGGCCGCGCATCAGCCGCTGCCCCGCGGGCAGGCCGAAGACGGTGGAGCCGACGGAGTCCACGCCGACGAGTTCGAGCGCGGGACTGCCGGTGGCGCGCAGGGCGCGGGAGATCCCCGCCGAGTGGCCCCCGGTGCCGACCGCGCAGACCAGGACGTCGATCCGGTCGAGCTGCCCGGTCAGCTCGGCGGCGAGCCCGGCGTACGCGTCGGGGTTGTCGGGGTTCCCGTACTGGTCGGGCCACCAGGCCCCGTCGAGGCTCCCGAGCAGCTCGGCGACCCGGTCCATGCGGGCCTGCTGCCAGCCGCCGCGCTCGCTCGGCTCACGGACGACATGGACCCGGGCGCCGTGGGCGACGAGCATCCGCTCGACCATGGGTTCGAGGCCGGGGTCGGTGACGACGTGCACCGGATGCCCGTGGAGGATACCGGCGAGGGCGAGGCCGAGACCCAGGGTCCCCGAGGTCGACTCGACGATCGGGGCGCCGGGCCGCAGCTCACCGCGGAGGCGGGCCTGCTCGACCATGTAGAGGGCGGCGCGGTCCTTGATGCCGCCGAAGTTGAAGCCCTCGAGCTTGGCCCAGTAGCCGTCGTCCGTCCACAGGACGGGGGTGTTGCCGACGGTCTGGACGGCGGCGGGCAGGGTGGTGCCGGGCAGTGGTGCGCTCATGGAGGTACGTCCTTGAGGTGGGTACGCGAAAGGGAACCTGGTCACGCGGGGGCGCGACCCGGTTCAGTTCCGGTCCACTCCGAGGGCGATCAGCAGACGGCCCGGCTCCGGGCCGGGTCCCGCCCTGCCCCGGACACAGCGCGCGCGGGGATCCGTGCGGTGGTCCGCCGCGTACGGCAGGGCCACGGCCCCGCCCGCGTCCGGCGCCGCGAGCTGTGAGGCGGCGGTCTGCGCGGGGAGATGAGCGTCGAAGGACCAGGCCTCCCCCGGCCGTTCGCAGCCGTGCGGCAGCGCGGGGGCCGAGACGGTCGCCGTGCCGGCGGCCGGCAGCACATGGCCGTGGGAACCGTGGCAGACGCTCGCGAGGAGGGCGAGGAGAGCGAACAGGACGAGGACGGCGGGCGCCCGCCGGCTCACCTCACTCACACGCTCGTCACTCATGGTGCCGGGAACACTACGGTGCGACACCTGGGGCCCGCAAAGCGGCGGGCGCGGTTTCAGCCACCGCCTCTTTCAGGCACCGCCGCCCCCGCCGGCCACGCCGAACGCCCGACCGGCGGGCGCCGCTCCGGGCGCCCGCCCGTCAGAGGTTCCGCTCGGCATAGATCTCCATCGCGTCCCGGACGAGGACCGCGGTGCCCTCGCCGTGCTTGTCGTAGTTCACGGTGAAGCGGGGGTCGTCGACGTACATCCGGCCGAGGCCGATCACGTACTCCTTGCTCGGGGCCGTGGTGTGCGACAGCCAGGCGACCTGGCGCCGCGCGATCGCCTGCACCTCCTCGCTGCCGGCGGCGAGGCCGTCCCCGAGCGCCCGCGCGAAGTCGCGGGCGATCCCCGCCTGCTCGTCCAGGAACGCCTTCCTCTGCGCGGCGTCGAGCGACCGCCACCAGCGGTCCCCCTTCTCGTACGCGTCGCGGCCCCAGCGCTCCGTGACCTCCTCCTCGTACGCCGTGTGGTCGAAACCGTCGAACACTTCGTCGGCCATGAGCTCTTCTCCGTTCTCGGTCTTGTGGAGAGTGGTCCGCACGGACGCGATCCGGCGCCCGATGCGCTCGCGTTCCTGCTCGAGCAGGGCGAGGTGGGTGCGGAGCGCGGCGGACGTGTCCCGCTGTCCCGCGAGGACCTCGGCGATGGCGGGCAGTGAGAGCCCCAGCTCGCGCAGCAGCAGGATCCGCTGCAGCCGCACGAGCGCCGCCTGGTCGTAGTACCGGTAACCGTTCGCGCCGATCCGGCTGGGCTCCAGCAGTCCGCGCTCCCCGTAGTGCCGGAGGGTGCGGCTGGTGGTGCCGGCCTTCTTGGCGATCTCTTGGATCGACCACTCCATACCGAGAACGCTAAATCTTGACGTCGCGTCAAGGTCAAGCCGAGAAACTCACGCGCATACGACGAAGGCCCGGATCCGATGACATCGGATCCGGGCCTTCGTTGCTACTGAGTAGCGGGGACAGGATTTGAACCTGCGACCTCTGGGT
>NZ_JBHVZO010000030.1:0-7642 GCF_042879855.1 Streptomyces sp. NPDC058326
GGCCCACCGGTCCGCCGGCCGTTCGCGTTTCCGCCCGGGGAGCGCGCTCCCCGCCCACGACCCCCGAAGACGAGCTTCTTCGCTCCCCATCGCGCCTGCCCGACGAGCCCCGAAGTCACCCGAAAAGCTCGTACAATACCAATCAGTCGGTTTACTGTCGGCATGGTGCTACTGGAGCCATCGGTGACCAAACAAGAGCGGGCCGCACGGACCCGCACCGCGCTGATCAGGTCCGCGGCCAGGGAGTTCGACCAGCACGGCTACACCCTCGCCACGCTCACCGCGATCAGTTCGGGGGCCGGCGTGAGCCCCGGCGCGCTCCACTTCCACTTCGAGAACAAGGCGGCGGTCGCCGCAGCCGTCGAGGCCGACGCGACCACCGCGCTGCGCCGGACCGCCAGGATCGTGTACGGCCACCGGTCGAACGCCCTGCAGAACCTGGCCGACACCACGCACGCCCTCGCCCGGCTGCTCCGCGAGGACATCGTCGTGCGGGCCGGTTTCCGGCTCAGCTGCTCCCACAGCTGCCGCACGGACCTGAACCTGCGCCAGGAATGGCAGAGCTGTGTGCAACAACGGCTCGCGGAGGCTGCCGACGAGGGTCTGCTCGCCGCCGGCCCCGGCCGGCAACAGGACCTGGCCCGCACGATCGTGGCCGCCACCGTCGGCCTTGAGACCCTCGGCGCGGAGAACAGCGCCTGGCTGTCACCCGCGACCGTCACCGGTCTGTGGCGCACGCTGCTGCCGCTCCTGGCGCGCCCCGAGACGCTCGCAGGCCTGGAACCGGCGGGCAGCGCGGCCGTCACCGGCCGCCGCGTGCCCGCACCGGTCGGCTGAGGCGCAGCCGGCCGAGGCACGGGCGGCAGAGCGAGCAGCCCGCCGGCCGGTCAGGGAGCGGGCGTGGAGGGCGACGGGCGGAGACGGTTCAGAGCGCGGTCCCGCCCGTGACGTCCACGTACTGGCCGGTGATCCAGCGCGCGTCGTCGGAGACGAGGAAGCCCACCACGTCCGCGACGTCGGACGGTGTCCCGATCCGGCCGAAGACCGAGAGGGCCGCGAGGGCGGCGCTCGCCTCGGGCGTGGCCCTGCGCCGGGCGTTCATGTCGGTCGCGATGTAGCCGGGGGCCACCGCGTTGACGGTGATACCCCGGGGTCCCAGCTCCTTGGCGAGCGCGAGGGTCATCGTGTCGACGGCCCCCTTGGTCATCGCGTACGTGACGGAATCGGGGAAGGCGTGCTTCGTCGCCGCCGAGGAGATGTTGACGATCCGGCCGCCGTCACGCAGCCGGGCGAGACCCCGCTGGATGAGGAAGAGCGGGGCCTTCACGTTGATCGTGAACAGCCGGTCGAAGACCTCAGGGGTCAGTTCATGGACGCGCCCCGAGCCGCTCGCACCCGCGTTGTTGACGAGGATGTCGAACTCGGGTCCCGCGTCCCGCTCGGCGAGACCGGCCTCCAGGGCCGTATAGAAGGTGTCGACCGCGTCCGGCGCCTCGAGCTCCGCGCGGAACGGGAAGGCCCGGCCGCCGTCCTCCTCGATGGTCTTCACGGTCTCGCGGGCGGCCGCCTCGTCGCGGCCGTAGTGCACGGCGACCAGGGCTCCGTCCCTGGCGAGCCGCTGGGCGATGCCTCTTCCGATGCCACGGCTCGCCCCGGTGACGATCGCGGTCCTGCCGGCCAGAGCGGGCATGTCGGCCTCGCCTTCCTTCATGTCAGGAGTGGTCGAGGAGGCCCCGGTACCACGCCCTGTGGTCCGCGAATCCCTCGGTGAAACCCGGCCCCGGTGCACAGCCCGGCTCCCGCCAGGGGCGGTCGTCGGAGAACCAGTGGTCGGTGGCGAGCATGTCGAGATGGTGCTGCGCGACGGCATGGCCCGCGAGCAGCGCGCGGGCCTCGGTCAGGTCCACCGCCGCGCCCCTGCTCGCCCCCGTCCGATGGGCGAGCAGGTCCTCCGCCGCGGCCAGGAGCTCCGTGACGGGCACCGGCTCGGGATGGTTCACGTAGTAAGGACCGGCGTGGGCACGGGAGGAGAGCGCGGCGCCCAGCAGGGCGCGGGCCAGGATGTCCACGTCGACGAGCGAGTGCAGCGAGTCACCGCCCACGAGCGGGCCGGGCAGCGCCGCGAGCAGCCGGACCAGGCCGGGGATCAGCTGCCGGTCGCCGGTGCCGTACACGAGGTGCGGTCGCAGGACGGCGCCGCCCGCGTCGAGGACGTACCGCTCGCCCGCCGCCCGGGTGCGGCTCGTCACGGAGACGGGGGCGAGCGGCAGGGTGCCGGAGGCGGCGGCCCGGAAGGGGCCGCGGCCGTGGACGGAGGCGGTGCTCAGGGCGACGATCCGGGTCACGCCTGCCCGTACGGCCGCGTCGACCAGGGCCCGGGTGCCCTCGTCGTTGACCGCGCGGGCGAGCTCCGGGTCCCCGCCGATCGCCGAGGCGCAGTGGACGAGGACGTCCACACCCTCGCAGGCGCGGCCCAGGGAAGCGGGGTCGCGGAGGTCTCCCTGGACGGCCTCGGCGCTGCCCTTCTCCCCGGCGGCCGGTGGCCGGCGGGTGAGGAGTCGTACGCGCGTCGGCTCGGGCAGTGCCGTCGCCGCGGCCGCCACGCGGCGGCCGATGAATCCGGTCGCGCCGGTGATCAGGATGCGAGGGTCCATCGTTCCGATCCGGTTCAGCCCGCCAGCCGGCCGTCGAGGCCCGCTCCGGCCACCACCAGTTCCGGGGACGGGGACGTGAGGTTGCACACGAAGACCGGTGTGCCGTCCTGCCGGCCCGTGACCCGCACGACGGTCGCCGACTGGTCGGGGGCGGCCACGACCTCGGCCTCGATCCAGCAGGGGCTGTCGAGTTCGGCGTAGCGCTCGAAGGAGATGTCCATGGCGGTGGGCAGGAACGCTCCCCCGCCGGCCGTCACCGTCGCGGCCTGCCGGGCGGCTTCGAGGAGCAACATCCCGGGCACGTGGTCGTTCGGGCGGCGGAAGAGAGTGGTGTGGCCGGTGTCGATGCGCAGCTGCCAGATGCCCGCGCGGGGGCCGGGGCCCAGGACGACGTCCTGCGGCCGGCGGCGGCCGACCAGGTGGGGGGCCACTCCGTGGATCAGCGGTACGGGCTTTCCGAGGGCCTCCATCCGCGCGCCCCGCACGCGGCGGTAGGCGGGGGTGGAGGTGCAGGCGGCCTGGCCGCCGCCGGTGGCGAGCAGCCGCCCGCCCCGGGTGAGCCGCACGGTGCTGGAGACGTTCCGTGGCCTGCCGCGGCGGGTGTCGAGCTCGGGGAAGAGGACGTCGACCGTGATGTCCGACGGGAGGCCGTTGACGGCGAGTGCCTCGGAATCGGCGTCGTATTGGAGGCCCCACATGACGAACTGATCGTCGACGGGTACCCCCAGTTCGGCATGAGCGGCGAGCATGGTCGCCTGGCGTATCGTCTCGGCCACCAGGAGGGGGTCGTGCCGGTCGCCTGCCACCGGAGAGAAGAAGGGATGTGACGCGGGCCAGTGAGCGGAGACAGAGAATCGATTCTCCTGCAGCCGCGTCCACCCCGTCGGAAAGATGTCTGCGGGGTCGGCCCGGTGTACGAACTCCCCGGGGACGTACGTCGTCGTTCCTCGGCGGTTCTGATCCATGGTTCCCCCTCGTCCCCGCGCGCCCTGGGCGGTAAACCCGCCCGGCGTAGAATACGTACAGCGCGGTTTTCTTTTCAATGCTTCGCGTCACACGTCGAGCACAGTCAGCGATACAGCAGGAGGCGCCTTGGCACAGCAAGCGCGTGCAATCCGAACCCGGCGGGCGATCCTGGAGTCGGCGGCGGCCGTCTTCGCGGAGCGCGGCTATGAGCGGACGACCATCGGGGAGATCTTGGTGCGCGCCGGGGTGACCAAGGGGGCGCTGTATTTCCACTTTGCTTCCAAGGAAGACCTGGCTCTCGGCGTGCTTGACGCCCAGATGCTCGACGAGCCGCTCGTCCCCCAGCCCATCAAGCTGCAGGAGCTGGTGGACCAGGGCTTCCTCCTCGCCCACCGGCTGCAGCGGGACGCGCTGGTGCGCGCGAGCGTCGCCCTGGCTCTCGACAGCGGCGCCACGGGCGTGGACCGGGCCGCCCCGTTCCGGGCGTGGATCGATCAGGTCTCGGAGGTGCTGACGGTCGCGAAGGCCCGCGGGGAGCTCCTCGTCCACGTCAACGTGACGGACACGGCCGAGCTGTTCTCCGGCGCCTTCGCGGGAATCCAGACGATGTCCCAGATTCTTTGCGACCGCAACGATCTGACGCATCGGGTTCTTGTGCTCCTTCGGCACGTCCTGCCGACGATCTGCACCCCGGCCCTGCTGACCGATCTGGAGATCACCGAAGAGCGCGCCCGACAGCTCGCCGCCGAGTACGACGAGCGCCGGCTCCACCGGGGGGAAGGAAACCTCGCGGACATCTCCCGTTAAGAAAACCGACCGCCCGGTCCTGTTGAGCCCCGGAAGCGCCCCGCCGCGGAACATGCGACGGGGCGCTCTGGCGTCATGGCACTGAGTGTGTTTTGCTGAGGGTACTCAGTGCCACTAGTGTCTAGGGGAGCTCCACATCATGGGCAAGGACTTCGACCTGTATCGGCCCTCCGAGGAGCACGACATGCTCCGGGAGTCGGTCCGTGCGCTCGCGGAGGCGAAGATCGTGCCGTTCGCCGCGGCGGTGGACGAGGAGGGCCGCTTCCCGCAGGAGGCCCTGGACGCGCTGGTCGCCAACGACCTGCACGCCGTGCACGTCCCGGAGACCTACGGCGGCGCCGGCGCGGACGCCCTCGCCACGGTGATCGTGATCGAGGAGGTCGCGCGCGCGTGCGGCAGCTCCTCGCTGATCCCGGCGGTCAACAAGCTGGGCTCGCTGCCGGTGATCCTGTCCGGCTCGGAGGAGCTCAAGCACCAGTACCTCGGCCCGCTCGCCAAGGGCGACGCGATGTTCTCCTACGCCCTCTCGGAGCCCGACGCCGGTTCGGACGCCGCCGGGATGAAGACGCGCGCGGTGCGCGACGGGGACTTCTGGGTCCTCAACGGTGTGAAGCGGTGGATCACCAACGCCGGCGTCTCCGAGTACTACACGGTGATGGCCGTCACCGACCCCGACAAGCGGTCCAAGGGCATCAGCGCCTTCGTCGTGGAGAAGTCCGACGAGGGCGTCTCCTTCGGCGCGCCGGAGAAGAAGCTCGGCATCAAGGGCTCTCCGACCCGCGAGGTCTACCTCGACAACGTCCGCATCCCCGCGAGCCGGATGATCGGCGCCGAGGGCACCGGCTTCGCCACCGCGATGAAGACGCTCGACCACACCCGCGTCACCATCGCCGCCCAGGCCATCGGCATCGCCCAGGGCGCCCTCGACTACGCCAAGGGCTACGTCAAGGAGCGCAAGCAGTTCGGCAAGCCCATCGCCGACTTCCAGGGCGTGCAGTTCATGCTCGCCGACATGGCCATGAAGCTCGAAGCCGCCCGCCAGCTCACCTACGCCGCGGCGGCCAAGTCCGAGCGCGTCGACGGCGACCTGACCTTCTTCGGCGCGGCCGCGAAGTGCTTCGCCTCCGACGTCGCCATGGAGGTCACCACCGACGCCGTCCAGCTCCTCGGCGGCTACGGCTACACGCGTGACTACCCCGTCGAGCGCATGATGCGCGACGCCAAGATCACCCAGATCTACGAAGGCACCAACCAGGTCCAGCGGATCGTCATGGCCCGCAACCTCCCGTAACTCCCTGCCCGTTGAAAGGAGACAGGCCGTGACCCTGAAGATCGCTGTCTGTGTGAAGTACGTCCCCGACGCGACCGGCGACCGCGGTTTCGCCGATGACCTGACGACCGACCGCGAGGCCGTCGACGGCCTGCTCTCGGAGCTCGACGAGTACGCCGTCGAGCAGGCGCTCCGCATCTCGGAGGAGGCCGACGACGCCGAGGTCACCGTCGTCACCGTGGGTCCAGACGACGCCAAGGACGCGCTGCGCAAGGCGCTGTCGATGGGTGCCGACAAGGCCGTCCACGTCAACGACGAGGACATCCACGGCTCCGACGTGATCGCCACGTCCGCGATCCTGGCCAAGGCCCTGGAGAAGACCGGTTTCGACCTGGTCGTCTGCGGCATGGCCTCGACCGACGGCTCCATGGGCGTGCTGCCCGCGCTGCTCGCCGAGCGTCTGTCCCTGCCCCAGGTGACGCTGCTCTCGGAGGTCTCCGTCGAGGACGGCCTGGTGAAGGGCCGCCGTGACGGCGACGCCGCCACCGAGCTCCTCGAGGCCCCGCTGCCGGCCGTCGTCTCGGTCACCGACCAGTCCGGCGAGGCCCGTTACCCCTCCTTCAAGGGGATCATGGCCGCCAAGAAGAAGCCGGTCCAGGAGCTGGACCTGGACGACCTGGACATCGACGCCGACGAGGTGGGCCTCGCCGGGGCCTGGACGCTGGTCGACTCCGTCGCCGCGCGCCCGGCCCGTACGCAGGGCACGATCGTCACCGACGAGGGCGACGGCGGCAAGCAGCTCGCCGCCTTCCTCGCCACCCAGAAGTTCATCTGACCCACCGTCAGCCAGACACTCACACAGGAGCAACGAATCATGGCTGAGATCCTGGTTCTCGTGGACCACGCCGACGGTGCGGTCCGCAAGCCGGCCCTCGAACTGCTGACCCTGGCCCGCCGCATCGGCGAGCCCACGGCGGTCGTCCTCGGCGCCGGCGAGGCCGCCGCCTCGATCGCCGCCACCGCCGGCGAGTACGGCGCGGCCACCGTGTACGTCGCGGACGGCGCCGAGTTCACCGAGCAGCTCGTCGTGCCGAAGGTCGACGCGCTCACCCAGCTCGCCCAGGAGAAGGGGGCGGCCGCCGTCCTGGTGACCTCCTCCGGCGAGGGCAAGGAGATCGCGGCCCGCGTCGCGCTCCGCCTCGGCTCCGGTCTCATCACCGACGCCGTGGAGCTGGAGGCCGGCGAGGACGGCCCGGTCGCCACCCAGTCGGTCTTCGCCGCCTCGTACCAGGTGAAGTCGCGGGTCTCGCACGGCCTGCCGGTCATCACCGTCAAGCCGAACTCCGCCGCCCCGGAGGCCGCTCCGGCCGCCGGTACGGTCGAGAACGTCACCGTGGCCTTCACCGGCAACGCCGCGAAGGTCGTCTCGCGCACCGCGCGCGTCTCCACCGGCCGCCCCGAGCTCACCGAGTCCGCCATCGTGGTCTCCGGCGGTCGTGGTGTCGGCGCGGCCGAGGGCTTCGCGGTCGTCGAGAAGCTGGCCGACTCGCTCGGCGCGGCCGTCGGCGCCTCCCGCGCCGCCGTGGACGCCGGCTGGTACCCGCACTCCAACCAGGTCGGCCAGACCGGCAAGCAGGTCTCGCCGCAGCTGTACGTCGCGGCGGGCATCTCGGGTGCGATCCAGCACCGCGCCGGCATGCAGACGTCGAAGACGATCGTCGCCGTCAACAAGGACGCCGAGGCCCCGATCTTCGACCTGGTGGACTACGGCGTGGTCGGTGACCTCTTCGAGGTGCTGCCGCAGCTGACGGACGAGATCGGCGCCCGCTGACCGTTCCCGTCGCCGCCGAAGAAAGGGGCGGGTGGGTGGGGGGGCGGCGACACACCCCCCCCCCCGAAACAGTTCGTCCGACGAAAAACCACAACACAGCGCCACCCACCACCA
>NZ_JBHVZO010000030.1:7652-15967 GCF_042879855.1 Streptomyces sp. NPDC058326
GGGCCCGTTTCTTGGGGGCGCCCTCCGTGGCGTCCGGCGGGGGGCCCCGGCGCCCGCCCCCCCCCCCCCCCTACCTTGGGGGGGGGTGGCGCCCCTCCGCCCCCCCCCACCCGCCCCTTTCCGCTGTCCGTCTCAGATCCAGCCGTCGAGCGGGACCTCCTCGCAGAGCCGGACGACCGGCCTGCGGCCGGTCACACCGACACCCGAGGAGAGCTTGACCCGGACGCCGGGGCGCACGGCGTGCAGGGGCCCGTCGACGCGGCAGCGGACCGTGAACCCCTCCGTCATGTACACCGGCCAGAGGTCGGCATCGGCCGCGGCGACCCCGCGCCGTACGGAGATCACGCCCTCGCCGTCGCTGAGTTGGGGGGTGAGCTCGGTCGACCCGCAGGTCGGACAGAGCAGTCGCTGGAACGTCGTGGTGTGGCACCAGCGGCAGCGCTGGAAGTAGAGCTCGGCGTCGGGGGCCGATTCCTCTGCGGCCCGGACGGCGGTCCCGCTCCTCATTCCCGTGTGGAACACGATGCCTTCTCCTTGCACTCGGCGGCTCGACCGTGCATGGAGCAAAGATATGGCACTGAGTGCCATCAAATAAAGACCTGAGTTCCCTCAATTAGAGATACCGGGAACCCCGGGCGGGTTTTTTCCGTCCGCTCTCAGCCCTCGCCGAGGCTCGACTCCACCTCGCGCACCACGCGCCACATGGGCGTGGACCGCTTGGTGATCACCACCACGACGTCCTCGGTCTCCTCGGCCGGCGCGTCCACGACCGCGTCGGGGCTCCAGGTGGCGCGGACGAACTCCAGGGCCCGGTCGACCTCGGCCAGCGGGTCGCCCTCCCCGCCCGAGCGCAGCCAGTGCCGCAGGGCGTGGTTGTGGGCGGCGACCACGGCCGCGGCGGCCACGTTGGCGCGCAGGGTGCCGTCCCTCCGGTCGGCCCAGCGGGTGCGCAGATAGTCGCCGAGGGTCTTCTCGTACCGCCAGACGACCGAGAGTTCGTACGTGCGCAGTCCGGCCACCTCGCGGGTGAGCCGGTAGCGCTGGACGGAGAAGGTGGGGTTCTCCGCGTACATCCGCATGACGAGCCGGGCGGCGCCGCAGACCCGGACCATCGGGTCGTCGGAGTCGGCGCTCGCCGCGAGAAAGCGGGTCATGTCCTCGAGGCACTGCTCGTGGTCGGGGAAGACCACGTCCTCCTTCGACGGGAAGTACCGGAAGAAGGACCTGCGGCCGACGCCCGCGAGCGTGACGATGTCGTCGACCGTGGTCTGCTCGTAGCCACGCTCGAGGAAGAGCCGGAAGGCGGCGGCGATGAGGGAGTCCCGCATCGCTGGCTTCGTGGAGTTCGTCGACGCTGTTCCCATGGGCCGAACCTAACATTGGGAACGGCTCGGTGCGGCACTAGGTGCCGGAGGAATCCGGCACCGAGTGCCGTCAAGAGGGTACGGAGGCTCAGCGAGCGGTCATGCGGAGAGCACCGTCCATGCGGATCGTCTCGCCGTTGAGGTAGTCGTGCTCGGCGACCATCGTCACCAGGCGGGCGTACTCCTCCGGGCGGGCGAGGCGCTGCGGGAAGGTGACGCTCGCGGCGAGACCGGCCCTGACGTCCTCCCCGAACCCGGCCATCATCGGGGTGTCGACGATGCCGGGGGCGATGGTGACGACCCGGATGCCGAACTGCGCCAGGTCACGGGCGGCGGTGACGGTCATGCCCGCGACGCCGGCCTTCGACGCGGCGTAGGCGATCTGGCCGACCTGCCCTTCGAAGGCCGCGATCGAAGCGGTGTTGACGACGAGACCGCGCTGCCCGTTCTCGTCGGGCTCGTGCCGGGCGATGGCCTCGGCGGCGAGCCGCATCACGTTGAACGTCCCGAGCAGGTTGACGTCGAGCACGGCCCGGAACAGGTCGAGGTCGTGCGGACGCTTGCGGCCCAGGATGCGCGCGGAGGGGGCGATGCCCGCGCAGTTCACCGCGAGCCGCAGTTCGGCGCCGTCGGTGTCGATCGCGGCGAGGGCCTCGCGGACCTGACGCTCGTCGGTGACGTCGGCGGCGAACAGCCGGACGCCCTCGGGCAGCGTCCCCGCGGCGGCCACCGCCTTGTCGAGGTCGAGGCCGTAGACGCTGGCACCCCGGGCGGCGAGTGCCGCCGCGGTGGCGGCGCCGAGACCGGAAGCGGCGCCGGTGACGAGAGCGGCGGAGCCGGCGATGTCCATGGAACTCCTCGTTCGTGTCGTGCGGGTGCGACCCCTGCCGCCGGGTTGGCCGCCGGATCGGGCGCGTGCCCGCGGAGGACCACGCGGTCCGCGCGGTCTGCGCCGCCCACCATAGAACCGCAGGCCGCGGCCCCGGAAGCGGAAGCTGCGCCTTCGCGGGGAAGCAAGCCCCGGACCCGCTCATCGAAAGTACGACAATCGACTGAATGCCTCGACGGAAGGCCCACCGGTCGGCCAGACTGCCCGGAACAGGCCTTCACGCAGGCCCCGTTGGCAACAGCGGCATCAGAGTGCACAGGTACGGGGGAGCACATGACAGGGACGATCCAGCGGTGGACGGGACGCATAGCGGGCACGACGGCCGCGGCGGTGCTGATCGTCGGGGGCACGACGGGCACCTCGTTCGCCATCGAGAACCCGCCTACGGTCGACATCACCGCGAACTTCGGTGTGGTCGCGACCACGCATCCCGACACCGTCGGCTGCGACGGCTACAAGGTGACCGGGACGGGGACGGCCACCGGCAAGCCGGTCACCGGCACCTGGACGCAGACCGAGGACGCGTGCACCGCGACCGTCGCCGGCAAGTACGAGATCAAGGGGACGGCGATGGTCACCGAACCCGACGGTGACAAGTTCAAGATCAGCTACCACCTCACCGCGCCGCTGACCTCGGACACCATGGTCTATCCGACCGGCACGTTCTCGATCCTGCGCGGCGAGGGCACCTACGAGGACGCGACCGGCGGCGGTCAGATGAGCGCCCAGGTCAACCTGCTCGACCACGATCACGTCACGGCCCGTCTGACGGGGTACATCCGCTTCTTCTGGCAGGTCTGATCCGCCGTCGGTCGGCCGGACGGCGGGCGACGACACGCGCTTCGTCGCCCGCCGCGAGGCCGGTGCCAGGCCGGGGTCAACCGATCGGATGACCCCGGGGTCCACCGTTACGGGCGGCGGACTCAGCCGGGACGACGACCGGCGGCGCGGGGGAACGACCCCAGGATGGAAGGGAAGCGGGCCACGGATCCCCGACGGCCCCCGCGGTTCCCCGAGTTCCCTGGAGCAGACCCCATGAAGCACGTGAAGAAGGCCTCCTCGCGCACCCGTGTCGTGACCGGTGGCGCGATCGTCGCGGCGCTCGCCCTCGGCGGCTTCGGTGCCTACTCGGCCAGCGCCACCGGCGAGAGCACGGCGGCGGCCCCGGCCGCGGCCGCCGCCAGGGCGGACGCCGGGAACAAGAACACCACGCGGTCGACGCACCTGACGATCGAGGCCGCGACGAAGGCCGCGCAGGCGACCCTGGACGCCGCCGAGAAGGAGAACCAGCGCGTCTCCGTCGCCGTCGTCGACCGCAACGGCAACACCATCGTCACCCTCCGCGGCGACGGCGCCGGCCCGCAGTCCTACGAGTCGGCCGTCAAGAAGGCGTACACCGCCGTCTCCTGGAACGCCCCGACCTCCGAGCTCGTCAAGCGCCTCGCCAACGCCCCGACCCTCAAGGACATCCCTGGCACCCTCTTCCTCGGCGGCGGCGCCCCCGTCACCGCCAAGGGCGCCCCCATCGCCGGCATCGGCGTCGCCGGCGCCCCCTCCGGCGACCTCGACGAGAAGTTCGCCCAGGCCGGCGTCGCCTCCCTCGGCAAGTAGTCCGGCACTCGCGCCCGTACGGGGAGGTCCGCCATGAACGCGCACGACGACTCCCTCCTGGCAGCCGCCGCGAGCGGTGACACGGACGCCGTGCGCGCGGCCCTCGCCGCGGGCGCCCGGGTCGACGCCCGTGACCGGCACCGGCGCACGCCGCTGCTGCGTGCCGCCCTGCGCGACCACGTCGCCGCCGCGCGTCTCCTCCTCGCCGCGGGCGCGGACCCGAACGCCCAGGACGACCGCCGCGACAGCCCGTGGCTGGTCACCGGCGTCACGGGGAGCGTCGCGATGATGCGCACGCTGCTCCCCGCGGGCCCTGATCCGGGCATCACCGACCGCTACGGCGGTACGGCCCTGATCCCCGCGGCCGAGCGGGGTCACGTGGCGTACGTCCGGGCGGTTCTCGACGAGACCGCGATCGACGTCGACCACGTCAACCGCCTCGGCTGGACGGCCCTCCTCGAGGCCGTGATCCTCGGCTCGGGCGCCCGCCCCCACCAGGACGTCGTCGCGCTCCTCCTGGATGCGGGCGCGGATCCCGGGCTGCCGGATCCGTACGGTCGTACGGCCCTGGACCACGCCACCCGCCACGGCCTCACCGAGATCGCCGCCCTCCTCACCCGGCCGCGGGGAGCCCGGGCGCGGGGAGCCCGGGCGCCGTCCCGCCGCTGACGCCTACTTCTCCGCGAGGGAGAGCCCCCGGCTGATGACCAGGCGCTGGATCTGGTTGGTGCCCTCGAAGATCTGGGTGATCTTGGCTTCGCGCATATAGCGCTCGACCGGGAAGTCACGGGTGTACCCGTAGCCGCCGAGGACCTGGACGGCGTCCGTCGTGACCTTCATCGCCGTGTCGGTGGCGATGAGCTTGGCCGCGCTGGCCTGGCGGCTGAAGGGGCGGCCGAGGTCGCGGCGGCGGGCCGCGTCCAGGTAGGTGGCGCGGGCCGCGTCGACGGCCGCGGCCATGTCGGCGAGGAGGAAGCCGAGGCCCTGGTGGTCGACGATCCGGCGCCCGAAGGTGGTGCGCTCGTTGGCGTAGGTGACGGCGGCGTCGAGGGCGGCCTGGGCGAGGCCCGTGGCGCAGGCGGCGATGCCGAGCCGGCCGCTGTCGAGGGCGCTGAACGCGATCTGGAGGCCCTGGCCCTCGTTCCCGACGAGCCGGTCGGCTTCGAGGAGCGCGCCGTCCCAGTAGGCGGAGGTGGTGGGCACGGCCTGGAGGCCCATCTTGCGCTCGGGAGCGCCGAAACTCAGGCCCTCGGTGGCGCCGGGGGCGAGGAAGCAGGAGACGCCGTGGCTGCCGGGCGCGGTACGGGCGAAGAGCGCGTAGAACCCGGCCTTGCCGCCGTGGGTGATCCAGGCCTTGGTGCCGGTGACGCGGTAGCGGCCGTCGTCCTGGCGCTCGGCCTTGCAGGTGAGCGCGGCGGCGTCGGAGCCGGCCTGGGGCTCGGAGAGGCTGTAGCCGCCGACGGTCCGGCCCTCCAGCATCGCGGGCAGCCACCGTTCCTTCTGCTCGGCGGTGCCGAAGGTGTGCAGCGGGTGGCAGGCGAGGGTGTGGACGCTGGTGGCGACGGCGACGGCGGCCCAGCGCGCGGCCAGCTCCTCGAGGACCTGGAGGTAGACCTCGTACGGCTGGCCTCCGCCGCCGTACTCCTCGGGGTAGGGCAGGCCGAGGAGCCCGGCCTCGCCGAGGGTGGCGAAAAGCCCTTCGGGATAGCTCTCGGTGGCCTCGTACTCGTCCACCCGCGGAGAGAGCTCCTTGTCGGCGATCTCCCGGGTGAGGGCGATGAGGTCCGCTGCCTCGGGGGTGGGAAGCAGGCGGTCGACATCCATGGCGACTCCAGCGGCGCGCAAAGTGGTACTGGGGAGGGTACTCCAGTACCGGTTAGCGTAGCGCAGAAGGAGGTTGCCGTAACCCCCCGAAGGGACGGCCTGGAATACTGTTCGGGTGATCGAGACCCGAGCCGCCGACACCCCGAAACTCACGGGTCGCGGCGCGGCGCGCCGTTCCGCCCTCTTCGAGGAGCTGGTGGCCCTCCTGGTCGGCGAGGGGTTCGCCCGGCTGACGCTCGACGACCTCGCCGCACGCCTGCACTGTTCGAAGCGGACCCTCTACGGGCTCGCCGGCAGCAAGGAGCAGCTGGTCCGGGCCGCGGTCGTGCACTTCTTCCGGCGCGCCACGGCCCGCGTCGAGGCGGGCCTCGCCGCCGCGACCGATCCGGCGGAGCGCCTCGCCGCCTACCTCCGGGCGGTTTCGGCCGAGCTGGCTCCGGTCTCGCCGCAGTTCTTCGACGACGTCGCCGCGTTCGAGCCGGCGGCGGAGGTGTACGAACGGAACACGCGCGCGGCGGCCGGCCGGGTGCAGCAGCTCATCGAGGAGGGCGTGCGCGCCGGGGCCTTCCGCGAGGTCCATGTGACCTTCGCGGCCGACGTCATCTCCTCGGTGATGGTCCGCATCCAGCGGCGGCAGGTCGCGGCGGCGACGGGCCTGGCCGACGCCGAAGCGTACGAACAGCTGGCCGAGCTGCTCCTCAGCGGCCTCCGCAGGGCCTGAAGCCCCCGGGCGGGCCCATCCGGCCGGACCACACCCTCTTTCGATCACCCTGGGCATCCGATCCACTACTGTGTGCTGCGCCAACGACCACCCCACCCAGGGAGGCCTCCGCGTGGAGCGCAGCCGTACCGTCCCGAGGATCCGTGCCGTACTCGCCGCCATGGGCGTCACCGCCGTCCTCACCGCGGCCCCCGCGGCGCAGGCCGCACCGGCCGAGAAGCCCGCCGCCGCTCCCCCGGCCCCCTGCACCGGGGAGTTCAAGGGAGACAAGCGGCTCGGCCCGAAGCACCTGCCGAGGACGTGGCAGGATCCGGTGGGTCCGCTGCTCAACCGCTACCAGCGGACCGGGCAGCTCTCGTCCGCCGACTTCCTCAAGAAGTACTGGGAGGGTCCCGCCGGCACCGGCGGCTGGAAGTACCCGCCGAACGACGGCTTCGGCGAGGTCAACGGCACCGTCGACAAGGCGCCCGAGCTCCTGACGGAGGGCGAGCGCCTGGACCGCTTCGGCTCCGAGTACGGCTCCTTCCTCGCCCCGGCCGGTGACGCCTACGCCGAGCGGGCGCTGCCCCCGCAGAACCTCAACACGCGGGACGCGGCCTTCCCCTGCGACTACCACCTCTACGAGGTGACGCGGTCGTTCGTGGTCTGGGAGGGCTCGATCGCGCCCTGGTTCGAGCAGCCGGGCGGCGGCCGCCAGATCAAGCTGGACCCGGCCTTCCTGGACCCGGGCGAGGGTCAGCGGCTGAACGTGAAGTGGCTGCTCGACAACGGCTATCTGGTGCGCGTCCCCGCGTGACCGACCGCCGCGCGCTGGAACGGGCACTCCGGGAGGCCGGGGTGCCCGAGGCGTATTACTGGATCGAGGGCGTCCACGAACCGGCGCCCACCCCGCCCGACTTCGTCTATCTGCGGACGGGTCCGGGCGGGGCGGGCTGGGAGACCGGTGTGTACGAGCGGGGCGTGCACGAGCCGCTCGCCGCGCACGGCACCGAGGCGGGCGCCTGCGCGCACCTGCGGAGCCTGCTGGGCGCGTAGGAGGCGTTCCCGCTCGTCCTCACCTCTCCGCGACGCGTGGTCCTCCGTCTGCGAGAGTGGGTGGGCGAAGTGTTCCCGCGTTCAGGCCCTGAAGCCCTGCGGTGCTTAATTCAGGATGTGACTTAAACCTCAAGAGAAGAGTGCTTCCAGGCTCCCGGCAGCGGTATGTTGCGGTCAGGACTACTTCACCTGGGGGCCCAGTGACCATGCGGAACGGCCGCACCGTGCGGGACCTGCGACGCGAGAACCGCACCGCCGTCCTCCAACGCCTCTACTTCGACGGGCCGATGAGCCGCTTCTCGCTCGGACCCGCCACCGGTCTGAGCTCCGGTTCGGTCAGCAACGTCGTCGCGGAGCTCGTCGCGGAGGGCCTGGTCGAGGAGGCCGGCAGCGTCGACTCGGCCGGCGGCCGCCCCCGCACCCTGCTCCGGGTCACTCCGGGCAGCGGCTGCATGATCGGCGTCGACGTCGGCGAGACACGGATCAGGATCGAGCTGTTCGACCTCACCCTCACCGAGCTCGCGCGGACCGAGCGCCCCCTGACGGTCGAGGGACCCCAGCCGCACGACCGGTACGAGGTCGGCGTGGTCGTCGGTCATGTCCGGGAGGGCATCGCGGAGGTGCTGCGGGCCGCTGACGTGCCCGCGGAGCGGCTTCTCGGTGTGGGCGTCGGTGTTCCGGGCATCGTGGCGCGGGACGGCGGGGACGGCGCGGTGGTGCACGGCCAGACGGTCGGCTGGGACGGCGTTCCCCTGGAGCGGCTGCTGCGGGAGAGCGTGGAGCTGCCGGCCGAGGTGCCGTACTGGATCGACAACGGCGCCAAGACCCTCGGGCAGGCGGAGATGTGGTTCGGCGCGGGGCGGGGCGCGCA
>NZ_JBHVZO010000031.1:0-7564 GCF_042879855.1 Streptomyces sp. NPDC058326
TCAACTAATCTGGCGTTGATTTTTGGCACGCTGTTGAGTTCTCAAGGAACGGACGCTTCCTTTGTACTCACCCTCTCGGGCTTTCCTCCGGGCTTTTCCCTTCTGTGTTTCCAACCTTACCAGATTCGTTTCCGTTCCGTTTCCGGTTCGGAGTTCGTATCCGGCGGCCTGTTGGCTGCCTTTTGCCTCTCGGCGTGGTCACTACTTTAGCTGATCCATTCGGTGACTCATAACCGAGCCATTCGAATTCGAATTCCAGCACGCCGATGAGACCCCCGCCGGGGGTGTCATCTTCAGTAGTGGGTGGCTGCTGCGGGGTGCTTGAAGAAGCAGGCCCGTAACCAGCTGCTCGGGCTACGTTAGGCGTTCGGTTCTCCGGAGTCAAGCCTCCGCTTCCGGGGGGTGTGTGCGCGGTAGGGGCTCACCGTCGGGTCCTCGTCGATCCAGAAGCGCCAGGGGTGGGGGGCGCCGTCGCCGCCCACTCCTGTGCGGGGGCCGGTGCGGATGCGGTCCGGCTCGGGCGGGGTGCCGGTGAGGACGGTCAGCGGGGCGTCCGGGTCGGCGCAGGTGTCGGTGCCGTTCAGGGAGAGGGCGACATCGAGGGCCGTGGCCAGCCGCGCCGGCCCCTTGGCCAGCTCGTGGTCGTAGCGGGCCGAGCGGCGGCGGTGTCGGGCCTGGTCGGCGCCCCGCAGGATCTCGCCCGCGCGGAGCAGGACCCCGCTCGCGTGGCCCTCGGGGCCGCACACCAGATTCAGGCAGTGCCACATGCCGTAGGTGAAGTAGACGTACGCGTGTCCGGGTGGGCCGAACATGACGGCGTTGCGTGCCGTACGGCCGCGGAAGGCGTGCGAGCCGGGGTCGATCGCGCCGGCGTACGCCTCCACCTCCGTGAGGCGCAGTTCCATCCGGCCCTCGTCGGTATTGCGGACGAGGGTGCGGCCGAGGAGGTCGGGGGCCACCTCCAGGACCGGGCGCTCGAAGAAGGTCCGCGGGAGCGGCGTACGGTCGGGGCTCTCGCTCATGGCGTCCGAGCGTAACGGGGCCCCGTGGGGAACCGGCTACGGTCGTCGCGCGTATGTAGGGGTCAGAACCGAGAAGGAGTGAAGTTCATGGGATTCAAGAAGCTGCTCGCGAGCCTGGGTGCCGGTGGGGCCTCCGTGGAGACGGTGCTCACCGAGGAGAACGTGGTTCCGGGCGGTGTCGTCCAGGGCGAGGTGCGCATTCAGGGCGGCAGTGTCGACCAGCAGATCGAGGGGCTCTCCGTCGGGCTGCAGGCGCGGGTCGAGGTGGAGGGCGGTGACCAGGAGCAGAAGCAGGACATCGAGTTCGCCAAGCTCCGTCTGGGCGGCGCCTTCGAGGTGAAGGCCGGCGCGGTGCACGTGGTGCCGTTCGGTCTGGAGATCCCGTGGGAGACGCCGGTGACCTCCGTCGGCGGGCAGCAGCTGCGCGGCATGAACATCGGTGTGACGACCGAGCTGGAGATCGCGCGCGCGGTGGACTCCGGTGACCTCGACCCGGTGAACGTGCACCCGCTGCCGGCGCAGCAGGCGATCCTGGACGCCTTCCTCCAGCTGGGTTTCCGTTTCAAGAGCGCGGACATGGAGCGCGGTCACATCCGGGGGACGCGGCAGAAGCTGCCCTTCTACCAGGAGATCGAGTTCTTCGCCCCGCAGCAGTACCGCGGCCTCAACCAGGTCGAGGTCAGCTTCGTCGCGGACGACCGTGAGATGGATGTCGTCCTGGAGATGGACAAGAAGCCGGGTCTGTTCGGTGAGGGCAGCGACTCCTTCCGCGCCTTCAAGGTGGGTCTGGACGACTTCCACGCCACCGACTGGGCGGCATACCTGAACCAGTGGCTCGCCGAGGTCGGTGGCCGTCGCAACTGGCTCTAGGCTCGGCCCCGTAAGGCTGCTGAGGCAGTACGGGCGATACGGAGGTTTCGACGTGTCCGAGGGCAAGAGGGCGCCGCTCCCCCATGACTTCCATCCGCCGGTGGCGGCGTTCACCGTGGTGAGCGACGACATCGCGCCGGGTGGGGTCCTGAAGGACGCTCAGGTGTACGCGGAGGGGAACACCTCGCCGCAGCTGCGCTGGGAGGGGTTCCCGGCGGAGACGAAGAGCTTCGCCGTCACCTGCTTCGACCCGGATGCCCCTACGGGCAGCGGGTTCTGGCACTGGGTGCTGTTCGACATCCCGGTCTCGGTGACGGAGCTTCCCGTCGGTGCCGGGTCCGGGTCGTTCGAGGGTCTGCCGGCCGGGGCCGTGCACGCCCGGAACGACTACGGCGCCAAGGAGTTCGGCGGTGCGGCTCCCCCGGAGGGGGACCCGGCTCACCGTTACGTCTTCACGGTGTACGCGGTCGACAGCGAGAAGCTCGGACCGGACGCGGACGCCTCGCCGGCGGCCGTCGGGTTCAACCTGCGGTTCCACACGCTGGGGCGTGCCCAGTTGGTCGGTGAGTACGCGGCTCCCGCGGCGGGCTGATCGTTCGTTTGTTGTTTGCCCGCTTCTGGTCTTGGAGAGATCAGAAGCGGGCATCTTTTGTTGCGCGGGAAATTGCGTTGTCCGACCCCGGCCGGCCCGGCCATCGTTGATCCAGGCCCGACAGCCCCGTCCGGGGCCGGGCCTGCACACGGGAGGTGGGCACAATGCGGGACACGCTGGTACTCAACGCGAGCTTCGAGCCGCTTTCGACGGTCACGCTCAACCGTGCGGTGGTGCTTGTCCTGCAGGCCAAGGCCGTGGTCGAGCACGCCCATCCCGATCTGCGGGTGCGAGGTGCCGCGGTCGACCTTCCGGTGCCGCGGGTGATCAGGCTCTGCCGCTACGTACGGGTGCCCTTCCGAAGACAGGCGCCGTGGTCGCGGAGGGGGGTACTGGTGCGGGACCAGCACCGGTGCGCGTACTGCGGGCGGCGGGCGACGACCGTCGACCACGTGGTGCCGCGTGCCCAGGGCGGTGGGGACAGCTGGCTGAACACGGTGGCCTCGTGCGCCGAGGACAACCACCGCAAGGCCGACCGGACGCCGGAGCAGGCGGGGATGCCGCTGCTGCACCAGCCGTTCGAGCCGACGCCGGCCGACGCGATGCTGTTGGCGATGAGGGCGAGCGAGCGGTCCGAGCTTCCGGAGTGGCTGGCGAAAGCGGCCGCGTGACCCGTCTCGTACGGTGTGGGCCGGACCTCCCCGTGTCTGGGGAGGTCCGGCCCTTCCGTCGTCTCCGCTAGCGGAGCGTCAGTTGGAGGATCGCAACGACGCCCACCGCGATGATCACTCCGCGCAGCACGCTGGGCGGCAGCTTGCGGCCGACCTTGGCGCCGATCTGGCCGCCGATGGTGGAGCCGACCGCGATGAGCAGGACGGCCGTCCAGTCGAAGTCGGCGACGAAGAGGAAGAAGACGGCGGCGACGCCGTTGACGAGGGCGCCGAGGATGTTCTTGACGGCGTTGATCCGCTGCAGGTTGTCGTGGAGCAGCAGGCCCATGAGGGAGAGGTAGAGCACCCCTTGGGCGGCGCCGAAGTATCCGCCGTACATGCTGGCGAGGAAGAGGCCGACGAGGAGGACGGGGCCGCCGTCGGGGTGGGCCTCGGTGCCGGTCTGTTCGCGGCGGCGCTTGACGGCGGCGGAGATCCGGGGCTGGAAGAGGACCAGGACGAGCGCGAGGCCGATGAGGATGGGCACGATCGCGTCGAAGGCTGCGGACGGGAGCGCCAGGAGCAGGATCGCGCCGACGAGACCGCCGACGAGAGCGGAGCCGCCGAGGCGGAGGATGCGCTTCTTCTGGCCCTTGAGTTCGCGCCGGTAGCCGATGGCTCCGCTGATGGAACCGGGGACGAGTCCGAGGGCGTTGGAGACGTTCGCGGTGATCGGGGGGAGTCCGGTCGCGAGGAGGACGGGGAACGTGATGAGCGTTCCCGATCCGACGATGGTGTTGATCGTGCCGGCGCCGATGCCGGCGGCGAAGACTGCCAGGGCTTCCCAGATGGACAACGCCATCTCCTTACATGGTCAGTGAGTCGCCTCCCCGCCCTGAGACTGTCAGGGTCGAGGGGCTCGCACCGATCATGCACGAGACTTACGTGTACGTGTCAGTCAACGGGCGGTTCGTCTCGCCTTTCGGTCCCGCCGTCCTTGGTGTTGAAGCCGGGGGTGCCGATGCCGTTGTTGCCGAAGGCGCCGGAGAGGCCCTTGAGGGCGTCGCCGATCTCGCTGGGAACGATCCAGAGCTTGTTGGCGTCGCCCTCGGCGATCTTCGGGAGCATCTGGAGGTACTGGTACGAGAGGAGCTTCTGGTCGGGGTCGCCGGCGTGGATGGCCTCGAAGACCGTACGGACGGCCTGGGCCTCGCCCTCGGCCCGCAGGGCGGCGGCCTTGGACTCGCCCTCGGCGCGGAGGATCGCGGACTGCTTCTCGCCCTCCGCGGTGAGGATCGCGGACTGGCGGGTGCCCTCGGCGGTGAGGATCGCGGCGCGCTTGTCGCGCTCGGCGCGCATCTGCTTCTCCATCGAGTCCTGGATGGAGGTCGGCGGCTCGATCGCCTTGAGCTCGACGCGGTTGACGCGGATGCCCCACTTGCCGGTGGCCTCGTCGAGGACGCCGCGGAGGGCCGCGTTGATCTCCTCGCGGGAGGTGAGGGTCCGCTCCAGGTCCATGCCACCGATGATGTTCCGCAGGGTGGTGACGGTGAGCTGCTCGATCGCCTGGATGTAGCTGGCGACTTCGTAGGTCGCGGCGCGGGCGTCGGTCACCTGGTAGTAGATGACCGTGTCGATGTTGACGACCAGGTTGTCCTGGGTGATCACCGGCTGCGGCGGGAACGGGACGACCTGCTCACGGAGGTCGATCCGGTTGCGGATCGAGTCGATGAACGGGACGACGATGTTCAGGCCCGCGTTGAGCGTGCGGGTGTAGCGGCCGAAGCGCTCCACGATCGCCGCGCTCGCCTGCGGGATGACCTGGATCGTCTTGATCAGGGCGATGAAGACGAGCACCACCAGAATGATCAGGACGATGATGACTGCTGACATCGTGTTCCCCGTGCCCTTCGCTGCCGGTTGACTGCCGGTTGGCCTTGCAAGATCGAGTTTCGCAGACGACGGAACGTCATGGGCGAGGTTCGGTCACATGACGACGGCGGTCGCTCCGTCGATCTCGACGACGTCGACCTGGTCGCCCGGTTCGAAGGTCTGTCCGGTGTCGAGCGCGCGGGCGGACCAGATCTCGCCGGCGAGCTTGATCCTGCCGCCGCCGGTGGCGTCGACCCTTTCCAGGACGACGGCCTGACGGCCCTTCAGGGCGTCGACCCCGGTGGTCAGTCCCGGTCTGCCGTCGCGGTGGCGGGCGGCGATCGGGCGTACCACCGCGAGCAGCGCCACCGAGACGACGACGAAGACGAGTACCTGGGCGACGACGCCGAAGCCGAGGGCGGCGGTCACCGCCCCGGCGACCGCTCCGACGGAGAACATGCCGAACTCCGGCATCGCGGTCAGGACCAGCGGAATGCCGAGCCCCACCGCGCCGATCAGCCACCAGACCCATGCGTCGATGTCCACATGGTCATGGTAGGGCGGTGGGGTCCTCGGGGACAGGGCGCGGGCGGCTGTGCGGGACGCCGGCGCTCCTTCCGCTACTTCAGGGGCAGTCCGTGGGCGGTCCAGCGGTCGGCGACGCGCTCGACGACGAGCGGCAGGCCGAAGCAGAGCGAGAGGTTACGGGAGGTCAGTTCCATCTCCACGGGGCCCGCGGCGAGCACCTTGCCCTGACGGATCATCAGGACGTGGGTGAAGCCGGGCGCGATCTCCTCGACATGGTGGGTGACCATGATCATGGAGGGGGCGTACGGGTCGCGGGCGAGGCGGCCGAGACGGCGGACCAGGTCCTCGCGTCCGCCGAGGTCGAGACCGGCGGCGGGCTCGTCGAGGAGGAGGAGCTCGGGGTCGGTCATCATCGCGCGGGCGATCAGGGTGCGCTTGCGCTCGCCCTCGGAGAGGGTGCCGAACTTCCGGTCCAGGTAGTCGTTCATCCCGAGCCGGTCGAGGAAGGCCTTGGCGCGCTCCTCGTCGACCGGGTCGTAGTCCTCGTGCCAGGTGGCGGTCATGCCGTACGCGGCCGTGAGGACGGTCTGCAGGACGGTCTGGCGCTTGGGGAGCTTCTCCGCCATGGCGATGCCGGCCATGCCGATGCGGGGCCGGAGCTCGAAGACGTCGGTGCCGACGCCGCCGAGCCGCTCGCCCAGGACGTCGGCGGTGCCCTTGGTGGGGAAGAGGTAGCTGGAGGCGATGTTCAGAAGGGTGGTCTTGCCGGCGCCGTTGGGTCCGAGGATCACCCAGCGCTCGCCCTCCTTGACCGACCAGGAGACCTCGTCCACCAGAGCCCGTCCGTCGCGGACCACGGATACGTCCACCAGCTCCAGTACATCGCTCATGAGCGCGTTGTCTCCCCTTGCGGTCGAGTCGTGTCGTCGCCTTGCGCCGAGTGGGCGCGGCGTCCAGGGGAAAACCTACGTTATCGACGGAGCGGGGCCGTCCCTAGGGCGCCCCCTAGTCTTGGGGGATGCTTTCGGAACCACGCTCAGGACGCCTGGCCGCTTGGGGGAACGCCCTGCTGGCCGGGGCGGTGTCGCCCGACGAGGCGGCCCTTGCCATTGTCGGGGAGGACGCGGTGCACCGCGTGGAGGGGCTGCCGGGTGAGGCGCGGCCGGTGGGGCTGACGCTGGCGCTCGGCCGGCTGCGGCGGCTCGGGGTGACCGGGTGGCGGGTGGCGCTGCCGGCGCCGGGGCATCCGCTGGGGCTCAGCGGGCCGCCGGACTTCAACGCGCGCGCGATGGAGGCGGAGGAGGCGGTGGTGGGGTTCGGTGCGCCGTACGGTCTCGTGCCGGAGGTCTCCGAGGCGGGGCCCGTGGGTGATGTGCACGTGGAGGTGGTCTGGCGCTGCCTCACCGTGCGGGAGGCCCCGCCGGCGGACGTGCCCTCGCTCGGCGAGGCCGAGCGGGAGCTCGCGGAGGCCCTGCGGGACGCGACGGCGGTACTGACACGGCTGGACGTGGCGGCCTCGGGCCCGGCGGCGGACGCGGCACGTGAGGCGTACCGGGCGCGGGCGGAGGTGGGCCGCGAGGTACTGGCCCCCGGCTACCCGCCACGGGCGGTCCGGGTCCTGGAGCTGGCGCAGCGGATCGGCCTGCTGGTGGACCTGGCGTACGACCACGGTCATGGGGGTGCGGTGAGCGCGTCGGAGATGGCGGCGCGGGGGGAGGCGCTGCGGCCGGTGGAACGGGTGGCCCGGCGGGCGCAGGTCGCGGCGTACAACGCGTATGTGGAGGAGAGGGAGCGGGAGCGGGGGTTCTGACCTCTGCCCGACGCGGTCCGGGAGAGGGAGAGGGAGAGGGAGAGAGAGGGAGAGGGAGCGGAGCCGGGGGTCGCCCCGCCGGGCGCCCGCCCACGCCGACGGACGGGGTAGTCCGGCGCAGCGGGCCCTAGGGGGTGTCCGGAAAGTCATGGGAGCCAGAGTCGGAGGCAGGCGAGGGTGACCATGGCTTGGTAATGGGTGGCTCGTTTGTCGTAGCGGG
>NZ_JBHVZO010000032.1:0-7228 GCF_042879855.1 Streptomyces sp. NPDC058326
ATGCGCTCGCGGGCCGTCAGCTTGCCCTTCGCGTGCTGGGCCTCGGTCGCCCGGTCACTCGGGCCGCGAAGCGCCTGCTCACGCAGGACGTGCAGCTCGGCCACTCGGCCACGGGCGTCAGCGGGCTCGCTCGGGATCTGGTCCACAACGGTCATGTACCGACCCTACGAAGTCGAACAAGAAAACCCCGCCGTCCACTCCGAACAGTCTCCCGTGTCGAATCCTGGTGGGGCTGGACAGAACCGGCACCTGCCCAGCCCGAGTCAACAGCTCAGCACCCCTTGTGTTTGTAGGGGTTCCACATAGACCTAGACCAGGACCTCGCAACGGTGGGTGGCTCCGCCGGTGCCGGGCGTGATCCGGAGCCGCAGCGTGCGACCGGTGGCGAGCACCTCGACCGAGGGGTCGTGCGAGAGGACCCGGCGGGCCGGGCCGTCCCAGCGCAGCTCCAGCGGCTGCCCGGTGCGGAGCGGTTCGGAGACCCTCAGGTCGAGCACGGAGCGGCGGCGGCGCACGAGGACGCTCGCCGGCGCGGTGGCCGTGAGGGGTCCCACCGTACCGGCCTGCCAGAGGTTCGCGGCGGTCAGCCCGAGGGACGGGACGGCGACCGCCTGCGCCCCGGCGCCGTTGTCGAGTACGCGCAGCCAGCCGGGGTCGGCCGCGCGGGCGGCGAGCGTACGCCGGGAGGCGCCGGGCATCAGGAGGTACGTGTAGGAGGCGGCGGCCGGGTCCGTGCCGTGGTCGAGCCAGAGGGTCTGGTACCGGCGGGTGCGGCGCTCGGTGGAGCTGGTGGTGTTGATGTCGCTCCAGGCCCCGGTGCGGTCCTCGCGGAGCGTCCGGAGGTCTCCGGACCCGCCGGGGAACACCCAGCCGCCGTGGCCCTCCAGATGCGCCCAGCCGTCGCCGGTGGTGAAGGCCTGGGTGCCGGACTCCCCGAGGAGGCGGTTGTCCACGACCGTCTCGACGGGCACCCCGTCGGTCGCGGTGATCCCCGCGCCGAGGCAGATGACTGCGTCCGCCACGCAGAACCACGACTTGCGGGCCTCCAGGGTGGAGCCGAGCCCCTTCAGGTGCTGGCCGACGGCCGCGTACTCGCCGTCGGTGGCCCCGCCGACCCACCGCACGGCGGGCTTGGGCGCCCCCCACTCGCCGCCCGCCCGGTCGGCGAGGCGCCTGGTGGAGACGGTGGTGCCGGGGAGGCGGTAGGGGTCGACGGTGGGCCAGAACCAGTCGGTGTACTGGTCGCCGAGCTCCGGGGTCCACCAGGAGAGCATTCCCGCGCCGGTGTGCCAGCCGCGGGGGTTCTCGCCGTTGCCGCACTCGTAGTACGAGATCCGGTTCGAGGCCATGGCTATGTTGGCGGCCCAGCCGGGGCGGCGGTGCACGGCCCGGTCCATGGCGGCGAAGAGCCGGTGCCCGGTCGGCTCGGGGGCGGCGGGGAGGGGGGCGGCGGCCACGGCGTGCAGCCGGGCGAGGTCGGCGACGCCGAACTGGCGGGCGGCCAGGACCGGGGAGACGGTGTCCCGCTCGATCCAGCCCTTCACGCGCGCGTGCCAGCGGTCCCGCTCTGCGGGGGAGGCCCCGCCCGCGAGGAGGGCGATGGCGGCGATGACGCCCTGGCCGTGGAAGTGGTCGGAGCGCATGATCCGGCGGTCGTCGTTCTTGAGGTAGCCGCGGCTGATGGCGCGGCCGTTGACGCTGTCCATCATCAGGCCGTCGTAGATGAGGGGCGCGTACGCCTTCTCGACGCTGTCGAGGACGATCTGCCGGTTCGGGTCGGTGACGGCCCAGCTGGATCCGGCGAGGAGCGAGAAGAGCTTGCCGAGGCCGTCGAGCATGACCTGTCCGTAGGTGCCGGAGTAGGCGACCCAGGTGTGCTGGACGAAGGAGCCGTCGGCGTAGAGGCCGTCGCCCTTGGTGACGTACGGGAAGACGGGCGAGAGGGCGTCGCGGGCGAGGGCGATCTTGGCGGGGTTCGCGCCGAGGACTCCGCGCAGGGCCACCGAGCGGCACAGGTCGACGCGGTTGGCGCCGGTGGAGGTGCCGGTGTAGTTCATGAGCACGGAGTCGGGGACGAAGTGGTCGACGGCGGCGCAGGCGGCGGCGATCCGCTCGGCGCCGAGGTGCGGGTGGAGCGCGGCCACGATGTCCATGAGGAGGCGCGGGCTGCCGATCTGCCACTCCCACCAGTTGCCGTAACGCGGGGCGCCGGCCCGGTAGACGGTGCCGGAGAGGTGGTCGAGGCCGCGCAGGACGTCGGCGAGCAGGCCCGGGTCGCCGGTGAGGCCGGTGCCGGGCTGGGCGTACGCCTGGGTCATGGTCCAGAGGCGGCTGTAGCTCTGGGAGATGCCGGCCGGCGGGTCGAAGGGGGCGTCGGGCCAGAGGGAGCCGGCGGCGGGGGCCATGGCGGCGCGGAAGCCACGCGCGAGCGTGCCCGTCTCGGCGAGCCGTGACGCGTAGGGCTCGGCCCCGGCGTCGAAGCCGGAGCCGAGCTGGAGGTCGAGCCAGCGGAGTCTCAGGGCTTCGAACTCGGTGGCCGTGCCGGCCGCGTGGGCGGCGGGCAGCGGCAGCGCGAGGGCGGCGGCGGTGGCGCTCGCGGTGGTCAGGAAGGTGCGGCGGGACCAGAGGGACAGGGACACGGGGAGCCTCCCGGGGGAAGGGGTGGAGACCGGTGGCGCCTGGTGTAACACCGTGTTTCCGACGCAATCAATGAGCACGGCAGTACACGGGGGAAGCGCTTTCCCCCGTGTACTGCCCGGACTGACGGTGCTCAGGGGGCCGCGGAAGGTCAGCTACCGCAGTGGAGGCGGGCGTTGCCCCAGTCCGCGTGGTCGTTTCCGTTGCCGTCACCGCCGTCGTCGACCACCAGGTCGACATAGGAGGCACCGGTGACGTCGGCCGTGAGCGGCCAGGCCGGGTCCGCGGCCTTGAGGACCGGGGACTTCGCCTTCTCGGCGCCGTCCGCGAGGACGCTGAACCGGACGCTGCCCCGGGCGGTCTGGACGTCGTCCACGCCGACCTGGGCGGTGAGCGAGGTGCAGCGCCCGCCCAGGTAGTAGCGGATCTTCGCGGGGGCGTGGCTGCCCAGGCCCTTGGCGTACGTCACTCCCCCGATCCGCAGCGGGGAGCCGTCACCGGTGCCGGTCTCGCCGTTGGAGAGGTCGCGCTCGACGGGTCCCCAGCCGTTGGTGGCCGAGGTCCAGTCCAGGTCACTGGCCCAGCTGTCGGCGGTGGGCGGCGGGGGCAGGGTGCGGGCGGTGGTGGCGGCGGTGAGCTTCCGCGCCTCTCCCCCGAGGGCGTAGGTGAGGGTGGCGCCGAGCGTGTACGGCCGGTAGGCCGCGTCCACCGGCGGGGTGACCTGCCAGGTGGCAGTCGCCTTCCCGCCCGCCGCGACGGTGCCGAGGGTGACGGGCGCGGACGGTTCGGCGGTCCAGCCCTCGGGAAGGGCGAGGACGGCCCGGGCGCCGGTGACGGCGGTGGTCTCGTCGTTGCCGAAGGTGGCCATGACCTGGTTCGGGCGGCCGGGCTCCAGGGTGTCGGGCGCGGTGACGGTGAGCGTGCCGCAGGCGGCGCGCTCGGCGGCCGGGCCCAGGTCGGTGACGGTGAAGGCGTCGAGGACGAAGTCGGCGCCGTCGGGGGCGTCGGCGCGCTTGCGCAGGCCGGTCCAGGTGTCGCCGCATCCGGCGGTGACGGTCTCCGAGAAGCGGCCGCTGGTCCTCTGCTGTCCGACGGGGGTGCGGCGGGTCTCCACCGAGGTGCCGTTCGCGCGGTCATATCCGGTGACCCACTCGTACGCGCCCGCGTGGCTGGACTGGTAGGCGTACTCCACGCGGTAGCTGTGGCCGTCCTTCATCGGGACGGTCCAGGGCGCGGTGCGGTAGACGAGTCCGCTGTTCTCGTCGTGGGACTTGAGGGACTCGGCGCCGCCGATGACGTCGTCGATCAGCTTCCCGTTCCAGCCGGCCTGGGTGTACGGGGCGTGGAGCTGGGCGATGTGGGTGCGCGGGTCGGTCGTACCGCCGGAGTCGCCCTTGAGGAAGGGGCCCCAGCCCTGGTCGACGGCCTCGAAGTCCTCGTACACCAGGGCCCCGGCCTTGGTGGCGGGGGCGTTGGCGACGACCCGGACGTCGTCGATCCGGACGGTCGCGGCGCTGCCGCTCGCGGCCTGGACGGTCAGCGGGGTGGTGCCGCCCGCCGGTGCGGTGAAGGTGACCTTGGCGCGCTGGAAGCGGGTGCCGTTCCAGTCGGAGGCGGCGACCCGGTCCTGGAGCGCGGAGCGTTCGACGGTGACGGACCGGCCGCCCGCGGAGAGGGTGGTGGGCCGCGTCTCGCCGGCCTCGACCTCGATCAGGACGGAGGCGGTGTACCGCTCGCCGGGGGTGAGTCCGGTGATCCGCTGGCGGACCGAGGCGGCGGCGGTGCCGGAGAGCTTCGCGCTGTTGCGGCCCTGGGCGTCGGTGTCACGGGTGACGGTTCCGGACGTGGTCCAGGCGGTGAGCTTCGCGCCGTTGAAGCCGGGGTCCTTCACCGGGGTGCCCTGGCCCCACTTCGGGGCGCGCTGTTCGGGCGCGCGGTCGGGGTACAGCACGTACGGCTGCCCGGCGACGGCGTCGAGGGTGATGTGCCCGTCGGCGGGCTGGACGGTGGCGGTCTTCACCCGGCCGTTGTCGGTGAGCTCGTACACGGAGTACGAGCCGGCGCCGGGCGGTACCTCCCAACGGGTCGTGCCACCGGACCTGTTGTAGTGGTAGAGCTTCTTGCCGTCCTCCCAGGGAAGCAGGTAGGTGTCGCCGTCGAGGACCTTGCGGCCGTTGTCGTGGAAGGTGCGGCGGCCGTTCTCCACGGTGCCGCGGACTCCGCCGGTGAAGGTGAGGTCGTTGCCGTCCCAGCGGGTGATCTTCTGCTGCTGGAGGTACTTGGCTGGCAGGTTCCGCTGCCAGATGTTGGCGGTGAAGTCGTTCCAGTCGGTCTCGCCGGTCCAGCCCTCGAAGTCGACGAGCGCGGTCTGGCCGAGGACCGGGTGGTTGTTCCAGATGTCCTTCTCGCCGTTGCGGATGAAGCGGATGATCTGCGAGTTGAGGCCCTTGTTGGTGGCGCCGCCGTAGTCGAGGTCGTTGGCCCAGTGGGACCAGAGGGAGGACCGCTCGAACTTGTCGGACCACTCGGTGGCGACGTTCCAGCCCTGCGCCTGGACGGCTCGCACCGTCTCGTCGGCGATCCAGCCGTGGGTGTAGTAGACGTCGATGTAGAGCGTGGAGAGGTTGTGGTCGGTCTCGTCGCGGAGCTGCTTGAAGCGGCGGGCGAGGTCGCCGCTGTTGATGTCGCGGCGCTGGTCGATGTAGTAGCTCTGGTTGAGCCAGTTCCAGCCGGGCCTGGTCTTGTCGACGAGGGTCTCGCTGAAGTTCTTCGCCTCGGGGTACGACTCGGTGGCGTTGACGTGGACGCCGAAGTCGGCGCCCCACTTCCGGCCCTCCGCGAGGAGGACGTTGAGGTCGTCGAGGCCGCCGGCCCGCTTGTTGTAGTTGCCGCCGTAGTCGGGGTGCGCGGAGTCGTGGCCCTCGGAGCCGTACCCCTTGAGCAGCGCGAACTGGCCGAGTCCGTCGGTGGCGAGCGAGATCCGCTTGACGTCGTCGAGGGTGCGCAGGAAGGGGTGGGTGGCCTGGGAGGCGAAGTTGAACGGGATGTGGGCGACCACCCGTCCGGGGGTCTGCTCGCTGCCGGGGGCCTTGATCCCGATGGACCGGAAGGCGACGGCTCCGTCCTGCCAGTCGGTGGTGCCGTCGGCGTTGGCGTCGGGGGTCACGACGACCTTGGCCCAGGGCAGGGCGTCGCCGCTCGCGGGCTTCGGCGCGCCTTCGCCGCGGTAGGTCCACTGGCCCGACCAGACGCCGACGCGGGTCTCGGTGCCGCTCTTGCGGGCCTGGTGCCAGAAGCGGGCGGCGTCGCGGGCGGATGCCCCCGAGGGCTTGTCGTAGCTGGAGTTGGACTCGACGGCGGCGGCGAGCCGGGCGGTGTTCACGAGGGCGTAGGTCGCGCCCACCGGGTTCGCTTCGGCGGCGGTCGCGCCGGTGACCCGTGCGAAGACGTCGGCGGTACGGGTGGAGTCCGGGTCGAGCCGGGTGAAGGCGGTCGCGGCGCCGGCGTCGGAGGAGCCGACGGAGACCAGGTCGTGGCCGGGTATGTCGATCGTGCCGACCCGGAAGCCCTCGGTGTCGCGGACGGCGCTCACCCGGAAGGTGGTGGTCCGCCCGTCGACGCTCAGGCTCGCGTCGATCTCGACGCCGGGCAGGTCGGGGAAGGTGAGGGTGTACGCGGCGGAGGAGGCGGTCAGGACGGGGGCGCCCTTCGCCCGGACGGCGTGGGAGGTGCCGTTGAGGACGACGCGCGTGACCGGGGCCGTACTGCCGAGGAGACGTGCGCCGCTCGCGCGGTCGGTGTACGCGAGGACGCGGGGGAAGTCCTCGGCGACGGCCACGGAGAGCTGCGGGGAGGTGATGAGCCGGTCTTCCGCGGTGAGGGCGTCCGCCGTCGTGGCCGCGGCGTCCGCGGGCGTGGCGCCTTCGGCGAGGGCGGGGCCGGCGAGGGCGAACACGGCGGATGAAGCGACGGCGAGCGCGCAGGCCGCACGGATTCTTCGCGATTGGGGGAGGGACATGCGCACTAGTTGGCCCCGCCCCGGCGGCACCGTCAACGAGATCGTGCCGCGCGGGCCCCTCCAGTCCAAGAACCCCCTTCGGTTAGTCCAAGTGACCACCGGAGGGGGCTCTTTCGGGGGCGCGCGTGCGGTCAGCAGCCGCCGCAGTTGTAGAAGGTCACGTCCCAGTGGTTGCCCTCGTCGGCGTAGATGTTGCCCGCGCCGGACTTCCACTGCGGGGCTCCGTCACCGCGGACCCCGATGTAGGTGAAGGTGTTCTTGATGTAGTTCCCGAGGCAGGTGTACTTGCTGAAGTCGAGCTTGTAGCCGTTCCAGTGGGAGTACGTGCCGCTCGCGTGCCCGGTCTCGGTGCCGCCGGTGATGTTGAGGGCGCAGCCGCTGGCGCTCTTGAGGGTCTGGGCGCCCTGGGCGGTGGCGAGGTTGAGCTGCTCGAAGGACGTGCACGTGGAGTTGTAGCGGTCGGAGCAGCCGCCGGACGAGGGCGTGTCCGTAAAGTTGGTGGCTCGTTGCTCTGTTCGTGGTGCGTCGACATGAACTGACGGATGAGTCGTGGGCGTTGATCGCTCCGTTGCT
>NZ_JBHVZO010000033.1:0-5820 GCF_042879855.1 Streptomyces sp. NPDC058326
ACACTCCTACTTTCGTCGGCAGCGTCTTTTGTGTAAAATACACAGGTACCACATCGCTGCGCGATGTGCAAGCGAACACCCATGCTGCGCATGGGTGTTGCGCTCCCGCTCCGCGGGAGCGCCGGCGGGTCGCTGCGCGACCCACTCATCCCCGGCGCTGCGCGCCGGGGATGACGCTCCGTTCGCTGCGCTCCCGGAGCGGTGGGCCTGGCTTCCGCTTCGCTCCAGTCCGGGTCGGCGAGTCCGCTGCGCTCCCCCGCCTCGGGTCCTTCCGGCTGCGCCTCCAGTCCTGTAGCCCGCTGTCGCGGGCTCGGCTGGCTACGAGGAGAGGGTGGGGCGCAGGGGGTCTTCGCCCCACCCTCTGCGGGGAGTTAGCCTTCGCCTCGGATCAGTTCCACGATCACTGTCCACAGAGCGCGTGCGCTCAGTGCCACAGCGATTCGCTTCGCGATCTCGGCGGCCAGCCGGCCCCGACGAGATGACCGCTGGTCATCACTCATGTCCGTACCTCTTTTTCAAGCGGCCCCCGCTCTGACAGAGCGGATTCCAAGGCCCCCACGTGGTACGAACAACTCCCAAGGTAACCAACGGCATTGATGGGCGAAAGGCCCCTCGCTCTTCCTCTGTCAGTGTGGGGCCCCAGTGAAATGTTCAAGCCATGCGAAAAGGAATCTGGGCGTTCTGTGTGCTTCATTTTGAAGACAAGATAGACTCTGGACTCAGGGCACATCACCTAGACCGCTTTGGATGCTTACCGAGGACCACTGCGCGGCTTTGCCGGGGCTCCGGTGGTGGGGAGTAGCCACTCGAACGCGCCAGTTCAACCGCAGCCTTCGTAGCCGATCTACGCGCAGGTTTCCCGTTTCCCACCGCTCGAATCGACCGGACGGCACCCCAGGAGAAGGCAGGCGAATGCCGAGCACCGACCGCGCTGACCACCGCGAGGCAGCCCAGCGAGAAGCCATTGACGCGGTCGTGCGCGCCCTCGAATTACCTGCAAGATCACTTGTGCCCGAACGAGGGCTTCGAACCCAGGTGATCATGGCGACCGGGTCCGGGAAGACCCGGGTGGCGGTCCGGAGCGCGGAGGAGCTCCACGCGGGCCGTGTGCTGGTGCTCGTGCCCTCGCTGGACCTGCTCGCCCAGACCGAGGCCGCGTGGCGCGAGGGAGGCCGTCTGGGGCCGATGATCGGGGTGTCCTCGCTGCGCGGTGAGGAGGTGTCCTTCCCCAACACAACGGCCGTGGACGAGCTGGTGGAGTGGACGCGGGGCCTGGAGAAGGTGACCGTGTACGCCACGTACGCCAGCCTCGGTCTGGGCACGCTGGAACGGGCGCACGCCGCCGGCCTTTCGGCTTGGGACCTGATCGTCGTGGACGAGGCCCACCGGGTTTCGGGCCGGATCGGAAAGCCGTGGGCGGTCGTCCACGATAACCAGAAGATCCCGTCCCTGCGCCGTCTGTACATGACGGCCACACCCCGGCTGTGGCAGCTCGGGGACGAGGACGAGGCCGGCGCACCCGGCGAGCTGGTCGCGAGCATGGACGACGACCCCGAGGGCCCCTTCGGCAGCCGCTGCTTCACCCTGACGCTCTCGGAGGCCATCGACCGGGGAATCTGTGCCCCCTACCAGGTCGTCTGCGTGGACGTCACCGACACCGCGCTCCAGGCCGCGCAGCTCCTGGGCGCCGAAGGCCGCTCGGCAGAGGTCCGCGGGGCGCGGCTCGCCGCTCTGCAGACCGCCCTGGTGAAGGCGTCCGCGGAGGAGAACTTCTGCAGAACGCTCGTGTTCCACCACGTGGTGAAGGAGGCCGAGGCGTTCGCGGCCGGCCTCCCGGACGTCGCCGCGCAGCTGCACGCCAGCGACCAGGAGCTGTACCCGAAGACAATCTGGGCGGACTGGCTGTGCGGCGACCACAAGCCGCTCCACCGGCGCCGGTTGCTCGGGGAGTTCGCGGCCGGGGTCGCCACGGACGGCACCGTCGTGGAGAAGTGCTTTCTCAGCTCGGTGAAGGTCCTGGGCGAGGGCGTCGACACCAAGAACTGCGACTCCGTGTACTGGGCGGACGTACGCGGCTCGATGCCCGACCTGGTCCAGGCCGTGGGCCGGGCCCTGCGGATGCAGCCAGGCGAGGACAAGGTGGCTTCCCTCGTGGTGCCGGTGCTGCTCGGGCCCGGCGAGACGGCGGACAACATGCTCACCTCCCGTGCCTTCGGCGGGCTGGCCAAGCTGCTGGAGGCGCTACGGGCGCACGACGCCCGGATCGTGGAGAGCCTTGCGGAACAGCAGGCCCCGAGTCGCTACAAGCCCGTAGCCGAGGAGGTCAGCGGGAAGAGCACGGGCGGGAGCGGCGAGGGTTCCGGGGGCGTCAGCGCCCCGGCCAAGGCACTGTTGAAGTTCTCTACGCCGCGCGACCCGGCCGCCCTCGCCGCGTTCATCAACCTGCGTGTCCTCAACCCGGAGCACGAGCACTGGCGGCGCGGCGTGGAGGCGGCCGTCATCTACGCCCGCGAGCACGGTGACCTGCGCGTGCCGTTCACGTTCCGGGTGCCCGCCGTCGACGAGCAGGATCAGGGGGAGGAAGGCGCGGGGTGGCCGGCCTCGCTCGCCGGGTTCCCGCTGGGGCAGTGGACCGCCGACGCCAGGAGGTTCTACGCCCGTGGCGACATGGACGAGGACCGCGTCGCGCAGCTGGAGAAGCTCGGCATGATCTGGAGCCACTTCGATGTCGCGTGGGAGGAAGGTCTGTCTGCCGCGCGCGGGTGGGCGGCCGAACACGGGCACCTCCTTGCCCCGCTGAACGCCACCTACCAGGGCGCGAAGGTGGGCATCTTCCTGAAGAACGCGCGGGCCGCCGCCCGGAAGGCTGCCGAGAACGAGCAGCGGCGTGCCGAGGGGCTGCCGGTGGAGTCGCCGGCCGGGGCGCTGTCGGACGAGCGGCGCGAGCAGCTGGAGGACATCGACGCGTCCTGGTGCCCCTCGTGGCTGGTGACATGGCAGCGCTGCTTCCACCTGGTCCGGATGCACCTGGACGCCGGTGAGGCACTGCCCATCGAGACGGGCGACGTCATGCGCCAGGGCGAGGACCTCGGACGGTGGGTCCAGTCGGTCCGGCTCGGCTGGGACCAGCTCACGACCGTGCAGCAATGGATGTGTGAGCAGGTCCTCGGGATCGAGCCCGCCAGCGAGGCCGAAAAGCCCAAGCGCCGTACGCAGGCCGACAAGTGGACGATGAACTACGCGGCCGCCCGCCAGTTCTACGAGCGCGAGGGACACCTTCACGTGCCGCGCAAGCACGTGGAGACGGTCGCGACCGCCGTCGACGGCGAGGACCGGGAGGAGCGAGAGCTCCGGCTCGGGGCGTGGATCGGGAACCAGCGAAGCAGGGCCGCGACTCTGACGCCGGAACGGATGGAGCAGCTGTCCGCCATCGGGATGCGGTGGTCGTGATGGGCATCATCGTTACCGAGGCCGCCGCGCTTACGGCCGGCTACCTTCTCGGGCGACTGCGGCCGTGGCAGAGACTGGGCGACTGGGCGGCCGATCAGGTCACTGGGCCCGGGGGCGTTGAGCGGTATGGGAAGAAACAGCAGGCCAGGAACCGGGGAAACCGGCGTACGGGCCCCGCAGAACCCGCCGTAACCCGGGTGGCGCCGCTCGCTGTCCTGCTGGGTGAACCCAGCAGGACAGTCGCACGTCAGGAGGCTTGGCTCTTCGTCAAGGTCTCAATGTGCTCAACAAACTGAAGAGCCAGGTCGTATTCCTTATTCTTAAGGGCCTCCTGGGCCTCCCTGAGCAGCAGGCCCTCAGGTCCTTGGTACTCGACCACGAGCCTTTCTGCGGTCGGAACCCTGTTCGCCACTTCTTGCCCGTCCATCTGCTCCCTGGTCGCACGATTGCGTCGAGTAACAAGTTCGTCACTTTTTAGATCTAACGGCAAGCGCCCTCTCGGGTTGGCTCGAGGGTCACGTCGGTGGTCACTCGCCGGAGTCCGCGACGTCGCGAGCTACTGCTGCGCATCGCCGACACCACGGCCCCGTCCAGAGAGGGGGGTGCCGCCTCCGGCGCCATGCTGCTCGCCCACCTCCAGCAGCCGACCTCCCCCGCCCCGGCAGAGGGCCCGGTGGAAGAACTGGCCCCAGCCCCAGCACCGCTGGCTGGCGGTGGCGGAAGGTTTCGCGTGAGCCGTCGCCGCGCCGGGCGAGCACCACTGGCCGGACAGCGGGAAGTTGCGCTGTGTCGCCTTGATGGCAGTGAGCCGCCTGAGGATGCACCGCACGATGTCAGTCGCCACAACACAAAGTGCCGCCTCGTGCCAACGGCACACCATCACCGTGGGCCAGCGACCTGCAAGAACATCCCGCTCCTGACCAACCGTCACTGCCACAAGCTCACTGACATGAAGCGGGCGTATCGCGGCAGTCACCTGGGGGCTTCCTCCTGTTCAGCCCCGTCGCTGTCGGATCAACAGGCAGCCGAGCATCTCCTGCGCGGACTGCTGCTGACGGCGCGGGGCGGTAGTCCGAACCTCCACAAGGACGATGCTTCGGGGGGCCCAGGGTCTCCTGCACGGTCGGTCAGGTGATGCGGGCGAAAAGAGCGGTGGCGTTGTTCGCGTGTATGGCCGGCTGTGCGTGGACGCGCCGTACGGCGTCGTCGGCCAGGCGCTCGGCCGCGTCGCGCGGATCGCCGGGCAGGTAGCCAGTCAGGTCGTGGTCGGCGTCCTCGCCCCGAAGGGGGCGGTGAGTGACGAAGCCTGTCCGATACTGCCGCTTGATCGTTTTCAGGCGGCTCGGCTCACGTCCAGCCGTTCGGACGACGGCTCGTATCCAGCTGCCCTGTAGGCGGCGACGGCGGCAGCGTTCGAGGTCGGGGTGCTGACGAGTGCGCTTTGACGCACCCAGCTCATGCAGCGTCGCCGCAGCGGTGACGCTGATCGCCGTCCCGTAGCCGCGACCGCGATGGTTGGCGTGCACGCCCACCGGCTCCAGCAGGCCGGGCTTGCCGGGGCCGGCCGACCAGACCGTCGCCGCGGCCACCGCGTTGTCCTGGTCGTCGTAGCCGATCAGGCAGCGGGCGCGGCATAGACCGGCCCGGCTGCGAGGACGTGCCAGATCTCCTCGGTGAACGCCGGGCTGCCGAACGCCGAGCGAGGCACTGCGGTCCGCACCCCCGCCGTCTTCGGACCGGCTACCTCGATCCGCAGGCCGGAGTCCTCCTTCACCGGGTGGGCAAGGTCGTGACGCAGTGGCGTCCACGGCTTGTCCAGAATCCAGCCCGCCTCCAAGAGAACCTCGCGGAGCAGGGCGCCATGGGGGATTTCGAGGCCGACCTTCCCGGGCGGCATGACCCCGCGTTCCGGATCATCGAGGTCCGCCAGCAGCCGGCGCGCCAGATCCCCGTCCTGTCGCAGATCCGGCGCGGTCGTCAGGCGCAGCAGGTCAGGGTCGTCCAGGTATCCGACGGCAATGATCCGTCCGTCCACGCTCCAGGTCCAGACGGCCGCGGCCACCTCTCCGCGCCCGGTGCCCAAGCCCAGCCTAGGTTCCCCGGATGGAGTTGCAGCGGCGAGCGGTCGTCCTGCCATACGCGGAGGGCATCCAGGACCCCGGTCAGCCCATCGACACCGGGCTCGTTCAGAGCGATCGACATGTCCCGCATCTCACATCATCGCGGCGACCGGCCGCACCTGGTTCTACTCAGCCAGTCAGATCGACAGGACACTCCCTAGGCCGTGTCCGTAAAGTTGGTGGCTCGTTGCTCTGTTCGTGGTGCGTCGACATGAACTGACGGATGAGTCGTGGGCGTTGATCGCTCCGT
>NZ_JBHVZO010000034.1:0-5049 GCF_042879855.1 Streptomyces sp. NPDC058326
GGCGCGCCGCCTTCTCAACCCAGTGGTGGGGGGGGGGGTGGGGGGGGTGTCGGCTCGGCTGGGCTTGGTGGAGTAGCGCCCGGGCCTCGGTGGGCCCGGTCCGCCGGCCGTTCGCGCTCCTCAGTGCTTGAACGCGTCCTTGGCCTTCTCCCCCGCCTGCTTCGCATCGCCCTTGGCCTGCTCGACCCGGCCCTGCATCTCCAGGCTCTCGTTCCCCACAGCCTTGCCGGTGGCTTCCTTGGCCTTGCCCTTGGCGGTCTGTGCGGCGTTCTTCGCCTTCTTACCGGCGGACATGCGACACCTCCTGAAATCTCTTTCGACCTGCGACTTCCCGGAAACGGGAGAGCTACGCACGGGACTCGCGCGACTCACGGGTGCGGTCTCCGCTGTTCCTCGCGGCCGACCCCGGGAGCCTGACGCTTGGCGGTGCTGCCGTGCGCCTCCTCATCGTCGCGATCCGGCCCGCCCCGCACGGCCTCCTCCGCCTGCCGTCGTGCCTCCGCGTCCCCGCTCTCGCCCTCCGCCCCGGACGGTGTGGTCCGCGGAGGCTCGGGGTGGGAGTCCTGGTCGCTGCCGTGCCTGTCGTGGTGGCTCATGGTCCTCTCCCTGACGCAGCTGTACGCGCCCCGGTGGCCGCCGGTGGCACGAGGTGCTGCTGCCCGATGACGCCCGGACGAAACAGTGCCTCACGGGATCTTTCGGGCCCCTGCCGGTGCGAGGCGATCGTGCGGCCGACCGTCAGCCACATCGTTCGGCCGGTGGGCGCTCCCGAGGAGTCGGCGCGGCGCATCGCCCGGATCACGGCGAGGATCGCGTACCCGGGCGGCGGGGTCCGACGGAGGCGCGTACCTGTCGCGTACCTCTCAGGGCAGGGCGAGGCCCGGTGTCGGACACGGGGGATCTCCGGCACCGGGCCTCTGTTGAAGATTGTACGAGACTCGGGGGAGGGGTGCGCACACAGGCCGGCGCGGCGGCCCGCCGGTCCGGCGCCGGGCTCGTGGCCGCGGCGGCGAGGAGCGTCCGCTCGTCCACGACGACGGGCGAAGAACGGGCCGGCGGGGTACAAGTCCCCTGAGACGCGGATGCGGCCGGGACGGGCGTCCTCTCCCCTCGGCCGTGTCGCCCATGACGACGAGGAGGCCGCCGTGGAAGGCAGAAGCAAAGGGTTCGTGCAGTCCTTCAACCGCGCCGGCGGGTACGGATTCGTCCTTCCCGTGGGCTCCGAGGAACAGGTCTACTTCAGCGCCGCGGACATCGAGGGCGAGCAGCACTCGCTCTCCGAGGGGCAGCAGGTCTCCTTCGTCCTGGTCCTCGGTGACGGCCGCTTCGAGGCGAGGGAACTGCGCGTCTGACGTCCAGCGGCACGGACGCGCGTGCCACCGGCGGCGCCCCGGGCGGGGGAGCGGGCCGGTGGTACTGTGCCGAAGCCAGTCGTACCTTTGCGCGCACCCGAACGGGTACGCGCACGGGTCAGGGAATCCGGTGCGAGACCGGAACTGACGCGCAGCGGTGAGGGCGACGGGCGGAGCATCGGCCACTGGGCTGCACGACGGCCCGGGAAGGCGCTCCGTCCGGATGACCCCGAGTCCGAAGACCTGCTGGCGGCCCCGGCGGCACGCTGTCGGCCGGGGAGCTCCGTACGACAGGCTCCGCGTATGAGCCGTGGCCGCAGAGGAAATTCCCGTGCCCTTCGCACATCCCGCCCGCTCCGCCGCCCTCCTGCTGGCCGGCGCCCTGCTCCTGACCGTGACCGGTTGCGGCGGCGGATCCGCCGTACAGCCCTCGAAGAACACGGCCGGAGGCCCGCGGCAGGGGTACCCGGTGACGATCGACGACAACTGCGGCCGACGGGTCACCGTCGACAGGCCGCCGCGGCGGGCCGTCGCCCTCGACCAGGGAACGGCGGAGATCATGCTCTCCCTCGGTCTGGCCGACCGCATGGTGGGCACCGCCACCTGGACCGACCCGGTGCTCAAGGGACTGGAGAAGGAGAACGCGAAGGTCCCGCGACTCGCCGACCGCTACCCGTCCTTCGAGAAGGTGCTCGACGCCGAACCCGACTTCGCCGCCGCGTCCTTCGCGTACACCCTCGGCAAGGGCGGGGTGGCTCCCCGCGAGCGGTTCGAGGAGCTCGGCGTCCCCACTTACCTCTCGCCCACCGACTGCGTCGGCAAGGACAACAGCGGCGACGGCGACGGCATCCGCACCCGGCCCCTGACCATGGAGACCGTGTACGGCGAGATCCGCGACCTGGCACGGGTGTTCGCGGTCCCTGAGCGCGGCGAGAAGCTGGTCGCGGAGCTCTCCTCCCGGGTGACGAGGGCCACCGCCGGGGGCGACTTCGGGGACGTCACCGTCCTCTACTGGTTCGCCAACGCCGAATCCCCCTACATGGCGGGCTGTTGCGGCGCCCCCGGCATCGTCACCCGCGCGCTGGGCGCGAAGAACGTCTTCGACGACACCCGTGCGGAGTGGCCCCAGATCAACTGGGAGACGGTCGCCGACCGTGACCCGGACGTCCTCGTCATCGGCGACCTGACCCGCCGCTCGCAGTCCGCCGAGAGCGCCGCCAAGAAGATCGAGTTCCTGGAGTCCGATCCGGTCACCCGGAACATGACGGCGGTACGGAAGAAGCGGTACGTCCTGCTCAGCGGCCAGGCCATGAACCCGACCGTCCGTACCGTCGAGGGCGTCGAGAAGGTGGCGGCGGCCCTCCGCACGTACGGTCTCGCGAAGTGACGCCGAAACCTGCCGGCCGGGCCGAAGTCTCGCGCGGCGCTTCGGGGGGCCAGCCCGGTGGGGCCGGGCCCCCGGCCGGTGAGTCGGCGATCCCGCCCGGACGGGCCGGCGCCTCGCGCGGCGCTTCGGCGGGCCTGCCCGGTGGGGCCGAGCCCCCGCCCGATGGGGCCAGTACCGCGCCCGGCGGCGTGACCGTGCCCCCGCCCCGCGAGGCGGTGGGCGGGGCTTCGCCCGGCCGGGCGGTCGCCGTCGTGCGCGGAGGGGGCGCGGCGCTGCTGTGGGCGGTGACCGGCCTTGCCGTCCTGGCCGTTTCGGTGGCCGTCGCCATCACCATCGGCCCGGCGGACATCGGCGTCGGTGACGTGTGGTCCGTGGTGGCCGCCCATCTCGGCGGAGAGGCCCCGGAGGTCTCACCGATCCGGGACGGCATCGTGTGGGAGCTCCGGCTGCCCCGCACCCTCCTCGCCGCCGTCTGCGGAGCCGGACTCGCGGTCTGCGGCGCGGTGATGCAGTCGCTGCTGCGCAATCCGCTCGCCGATCCCTTCGTCCTCGGGGTCTCCTCGGGCGCCTCGACCGGCGCGGTCGCGGTCGTCGTCCTCGGCATCGGCGGCGGCCTCCTCTCCGTCACCGGCGGGGCGTTCCTCGGAGCGGTGCTCTCCTTCGCGCTCGTCCTGCTGCTCAGCCACACCCTCGGCGGTTCGACGGACCGGGTGGTACTGGCGGGCGTCGCCGCGATGCAGCTCTTCTCCGCCCTCACCTCCTTCGTCGTGATGACGGCGGCCGACGCCGAGACCACGCGGGGCGTGCTCTTCTGGCTGCTCGGTTCGCTCGGCGGGGCCGGCTGGGGCGACGTGGGAGTGTGCGGCGCGGTGCTCGCGGCGGCCCTGCTGGTCTGCGGCGGGTACGCGAGGACGCTGGACGCGTTCGCGTTCGGTGAGGAGGCCGCCGCCGCGCTGGGCGTCGCCGTCGCCCGGACGCGGCTCGTCCTCCTCTGCGTCACCGCCCTCCTGACGGCCGCTCTGGTCTCCGCCGCCGGAGCCATCGGCTTCGTCGGCCTCGTCCTGCCGCACGCCGCCCGCGCCCTGGCCGGCCCGGGGCACGCCCGGCTGCTGCCGGTCACCGCCCTGGCCGGGGCGGTGTTCCTGGTCTGGGCCGACACGCTCGCCCGCACGGTCCTCGACCCCCAGGAGGTGCCGGTGGGCGTGGTGACCTCGCTGATCGGCGTCCCGGCCTTCGTCCTCGTCCTGTACCGCACCAGGAGCCCCCGATGACCCCGAGCCCGACCGCCGACACGGGCACGGCTGTGGTGACGAGCACGGACACGACCGTGGAGGCGAGCACGTGCGCGGGTGCGGGCATCGGGCTCCGCGCCGACCGGGTCTCGCGCACCGCCGGCGGCACCCTCGTCCTCGACGGGGTCAGCGTCACCCTCACTCCCGGCACCGTCACCGGTCTCCTCGGGCCCAACGGCTCGGGGAAGTCGACCCTCCTGCGCCTCCTCGCGGGCGTCCTCGCCCCCGACTCCGGGGTCGTCACCCTCGACGGCGACCCGCTGGCCGGCCTCGGCCGCCGGACGGTTGCCCGGCGCCTCGCCACGGTCGAGCAACAGGCCGACACCCAGACCGATCTGACCGTCACCGACGTCGTACGTCTCGGCCGCGTGCCGCACCGCAGGGCCTGGACGCCCCCCTCGGCCGCCGACGAGACCGCCGTCGGCTCCGCCCTCGCACGCACCGGCCTCACCGGCCGGGCCCGGCAGCCCTGGCGCACCCTCTCCGGCGGTGAACGCCAGCGCGTGCAGATCGCCCGCGCCCTCGCCCAGGAGCCGCGCGAGCTGCTCCTCGACGAACCCACCAACCACCTCGACATCCAGCACCAGCTGGACCTGCTGGCCCTCGTCGCCGAACTGCGCCTCACCGCCGTCGTCGCGCTGCACGACCTGAACCTGGCGGCGATGTACTGCGACCGGCTCGTGGTCCTCGCGCGGGGACGCGTGGTGGCCACCGGCACCCCGGGCGAGGTGCTCACCGAGGAGCTGATCGCCGAGGTCTACCGGGTCCGGTCGGCCGTGACCCGCCCGGACCCCGGCGGACCTCCGCACATCCGCTTCCTGGGTACGGTGCCGAGCCCGGCCGGACCCGGCCGGAACGGGGTCTGACGCCGCACGGACCTGCGCCGGGTGCGCGGGGTCTGACACCGTACGGGCCCGCGCCGGGCGCGGGGGCCTGGCACCGTACGGGCCCGCGCCGGGCGCGGGGGCCTGGCACCGTACGGGCCTGCGCCGCGCGCGGGGCCCGACGCCGGACGGTC
>NZ_JBHVZO010000036.1:0-1520 GCF_042879855.1 Streptomyces sp. NPDC058326
CTGCACGTCCTGCGTGAGCAGGCGCTTCGCGGCCCGAGTGACCGGGCGACCGAGGCCCAGCACGCGAAGGGCAAGCTGACGGCCCGCGAGCGCATCGAGCTGCTGCTCGATCCTGGTTCGTTCAGCGAGGTCGAGCAGCTGCGCCGGCACCGCGCGCAGGGCTTCGGCCTGGAGACGAAGAAGCCGTACACCGACGGTGTGATCACCGGCTGGGGCACGGTGGAGGGCCGCACGGTCTTCGTCTACGCGCACGATTTCCGGATCTTCGGCGGGGCGCTGGGCGAGGCCCACGCGACGAAGATCCACAAGATCATGGACATGGCCATCGCGGCCGGTGCTCCGCTGGTCTCGCTGAACGACGGCGCGGGCGCCCGGATCCAGGAGGGTGTCTCCGCTCTCGCCGGGTACGGCGGGATCTTCCAGCGCAACACGCGTGCCTCGGGTGTCATCCCGCAGATCTCGGTGATGCTCGGCCCGTGCGCCGGCGGCGCCGCCTACAGCCCGGCGCTGACCGACTTCATCTTCATGGTCCGTGAGACCTCGCAGATGTTCATCACCGGGCCGGACGTCGTCAAGGCGGTCACCGGCGAGGAGATCACCCAGAACGGACTCGGCGGCGCCGACGTCCACGCGGGTGTCTCCGGTGTCTCCCACTTCGCCTACGACGACGAGGAGACCTGCATCGCCGAGGTCCGCTACCTCCTGTCGATGCTCCCGCAGAACAACCGCGAGAACCCCCCGGCCGTCGCCTCCCAGGACCCGGCCGACCGCCGCTCCGAGGTCCTGCTCGACCTGGTCCCGGCCGACGGCAACCGCCCCTACGACATGCACAAGGTCATCGAGGAACTCGTCGACGACGGCGACCTCCTGGAGATCCACGAACGCTGGGCCCGCAACATCATCTGCGCGCTCGCCCGGCTCGACGGCCAGGTCGTCGGTATCGTCGCCAACCAGCCCCAGACCCTGGCCGGCGTCCTGGACATCGAGGCCTCCGAGAAGGCCGCCCGCTTCGTGCAGATGTGCGACGCCTTCAACATCCCGATCATCACCCTTCTGGACGTGCCCGGCTTCCTGCCGGGCGTCGACCAGGAGCACGGTGGAATCATCAGGCACGGCGCGAAGCTGCTCTACGCGTACTGCAACGCGACCGTGCCCCGGATCTCCCTGATCCTGCGCAAGGCCTACGGCGGCGCCTACATCGTCATGGACTCCCAGTCCATCGGCGCCGACCTGACGTACGCCTGGCCCACCAACGAGATCGCCGTCATGGGCGCCGAGGGCGCCGCCAACGTGATCTTCCGCAAGCAGATCGCCGAGGCCGAGGACCCCGAAGCCATGCGCACCCGCATGGTCAAGGAGTACAAGGCCGAGCTGATGCACCCGTACTACGCGGCCGAACGCGGCCTGGTCGACGACGTCATCGACCCCGCCGACACCCGCCAGGTACTCATCAGGTCCCTCGCGATGCTCCGCACCAAGCACGCCGACCTGCCGTCCCGCAAGCACGGCAACCCGCCTCA
>NZ_JBHVZO010000037.1:0-1424 GCF_042879855.1 Streptomyces sp. NPDC058326
CTGAGACCTGATGCCGAGCCGATTGTGGTGAAGTGGATGATCCTATGCTGTCGAGAAAAGCCTCTAGCGAGTTTCATGGCGGCCCGTACCCTAAACCGACTCAGGTGGTCAGGTAGAGAATACCGAGGCGTTCGGGTGAACTATGGTTAAGGAACTCGGCAAAATGCCCCCGTAACTTCGGGAGAAGGGGGGCCACGTCTGGTGATGAGTCTTGCACTCTGAGCTGGGGGTGGCCGCAGAGACCAGCGAGAAGCGACTGTTTACTAAAAACACAGGTCCGTGCGAAGCCGTAAGGCGATGTATACGGACTGACGCCTGCCCGGTGCTGGAACGTTAAGGGGACCGGTTAGTCACATTTCGGTGTGGCGAAGCTGAGAACTTAAGCGCCAGTAAACGGCGGTGGTAACTATAACCATCCTAAGGTAGCGAAATTCCTTGTCGGGTAAGTTCCGACCTGCACGAATGGCGTAACGACTTCTCGACTGTCTCAACCATAGGCCCGGTGAAATTGCACTACGAGTAAAGATGCTCGTTTCGCGCAGCAGGACGGAAAGACCCCGGGACCTTTACTACAGTTTGATATTGGTGTTCGGTTCGGCTTGTGTAGGATAGGTGGGAGACTTTGAAGCCGTGACGCCAGTCATGGTGGAGTCGCCGTTGAAATACCACTCTGGTCGTGCTGGATGTCTAACCTCGGTCCGTGATCCGGATCAGGGACAGTGTCTGATGGGTAGTTTAACTGGGGCGGTTGCCTCCCAAAGGGTAACGGAGGCGCCCAAAGGTTCCCTCAGCCTGGTTGGCAATCAGGTGTTGAGTGTAAGTGCACAAGGGAGCTTGACTGTGAGACCGACGGGTCGAGCAGGGACGAAAGTCGGGACTAGTGATCCGGCGGTGGCTTGTGGAAGCGCCGTCGCTCAACGGATAAAAGGTACCCCGGGGATAACAGGCTGATCTTCCCCAAGAGTCCATATCGACGGGATGGTTTGGCACCTCGATGTCGGCTCGTCGCATCCTGGGGCTGGAGTCGGTCCCAAGGGTTGGGCTGTTCGCCCATTAAAGCGGTACGCGAGCTGGGTTTAGAACGTCGTGAGACAGTTCGGTCCCTATCCGCTGCGCGCGTAGGAATATTGAGAAGGGCTGTCCCTAGTACGAGAGGACCGGGACGGACGAACCTCTGGTGTGCCAGTTGTCCTGCCAAGGGCATGGCTGGTTGGCTACGTTCGGGAGGGATAACCGCTGAAAGCATCTAAGCGGGAAGCCTGCTTCGAGATGAGTATTCCCACCTCCTTGAGAGGGTAAGGCTCCCAGTAGACGACTGGGTTGATAGGCCGGATGTGGAAGCCCAGTAATGGGTGGAGCTGACCGGTACTAATAGGCCGAGGGCTTGTCCTCAGTTGCTCGCGTCCACTGTGTTAGTTCTGAAG